>NZ_JALHQJ010000030.1 GCF_022842015.1 Nitrosomonas sp.
TTGCTGGCATATCCCGATCTTCACTGGCAAGCGCTTATTTTAGCAACCATCGGTAATACATTGGGCGGAATGAGTTCATATCTCATTGGTCGGCTACTACCGGATGAGAAAACACTACATAAAAAATTGGGGGGTAATATTCGAAGTCTGGAGTGGGTGCGTCGGCACGGCACTCCTATACTGCTTTTATCCTGGACGCCGCTAATAGGTGATGTGTTATGCGTGGCTGCCGGATGGCTGCGAGCCAATTGGTTGTGGGCACTGTTATTTATTGCGGTGGGGAAGTTTGCGCGATATTGGGTGATTGCAACGGCAATCAATTAGCTTGAAATAAAAAATCTACAGCACGATTCAGCCATTTATCGATGTAAACACCCTGAATCGTTGCTAACTATCTTAACTGAGATCAGTTCTCAAACAGTTTCTGTAACTCTCCAGATTGATACATCTCAGTCACGATATCCGAACCGCCAATAAATTCACCATTCACATACAGCTGCGGTATCGTGGGCCAATTGGAAAAATCCTTGATACCTTGCCTGACTTCCGGATCTGCCAGAACGTCAACCGAGAAAATGTCATCAACACCACAAGCTTTAAGAATATTCACAGCATTCGCTGAGAAGCCACATTGCGGTTGATCTAAGGTGCCCTTCATATAGAGTACTACCGGATGTGCCGTAATTTGTTGCTCGATTAAATCTTCAACGTTCATAGCGTTCATTTCTCCCAAAGATTATTCCAAAATATTTTATATAGAAACAAGAAAACAACATAATTAATTATATACATTAGACCCATAATATAATTATATGGTTTAGATTGATAAATTCAACTGACCGCCACTTACTCGCATTATGCCAGCCAAATCTGGATAAGAACAAATATTACTAAAATCCATATCACGTAACAATTTTCTGCATGCTTCAGCCTGATCATAACCATGCTCCAACAATAACCACCCCTCTTTACTGAGATAGTCAGGCGCTGCATTAATAATATGAGTGATACAGGCCATGCCATGTTCCCCTGCTGACAAAGCTATTCTGGGTTCAAATTGCAGATCACCTTGCAGCAAGTGAGGGTCATCCTCAGCCACATAAGGTGGATTCGATACAATCAGATCAAATTTCTCCCCTGAAAGTTCATCAAACCAATTTCCGTTAATGGCATTTAGATTAGCCACTTTTAGAATGTCGGCATTTCTTCGGCAAACATCGACCGCAGTTGGCGACAAATCAACTGCAACGACCTGAGCTTGAGGGCGATGTCTGGCAATGCTAATTGCAATTGCACCACTGCCTGTTCCCAAGTCCAATACATTACAAAATTCATCAGACGGTATCAGCTTGAGCGCCCACTCAACCAGTAATTCAGTTTCAGGACGAGGAATTAATACAGCTTCTGTGACTTTAAGAGTCAGATCAAAAAATGCACGCTCCCCCATTAAATATGCTACCGGCAATCCTTTAATGCGCTGCTGAACTAGGCTAGAAAATTTCTCGACTTGCTGTGCAGTCAGCATTTGATCAGGGTAAGTCAACAAAAATGCATGATTTACGATTAACACATGTTGCAACAATAAAATTGCATCAATTTTGTTGATAGTTGAGTATGCGGCAGCTAATGCTTGCGAAATTGTTACAGGTTGCATAGCAATTATTCAGAATGATCAAAGGTAATTGATCATTCTTGTACTGATGCGGCTAACAACTCAGCCTGATGCTCGGCCATGAGTGCCGAACAAAGCTCATCAATGTCTCCATCCATAATCTGATCCATCTTATAGAGCGTCAGATTGATGCGATGATCAGTTACCCGCCCCTGGGGAAAATTGTAAGTACGGATCCGCTCCGAGCGTTCACCGGTTCCCACCAATGATTTCCGAGTAGCTGCTTGCTCCGCGTGTTGCGCGCGCGCTTGCTTGTCCTGGATACGCGCCGCCAGAACGCTCAGTGCCTGTGCCTTGTTTTTGTGCTGTGATCGCCCATCTTGGCATTCCACGACGATCCCGGTGGGCAGATGAGTCACACGCACGGCCGAATCAGTTTTATTAATATGCTGGCCGCCAGCACCAGAAGCACGGAAAGTATCAATGCGTAATTCAGAAGGATTCAAAACCACTTCGATCACTTCATCGGCTTCAGGCATAACAGCCACAGTGCATGTAGAGGTGTGCACGCGCCCTTGAGTTTCAGTTACCGGTACACGCTGAACACGGTGACCACCTGATTCAAACTTAAGCTTCGAATAAGCACCATGGCCAATAATTTTGGCAATAATCTCTTTATATCCGCCAATTTCCGACGAGCTTTGCGAAATAATCTCCACCTGCCAGCGCTGCCTTTCTGCGTAACGTGAATACATGCGAAACAAGTTTCCGGCAAACAAAGCGGATTCATCTCCACCGGTTCCAGCCCGAATTTCCAGAAAAATATTGCGTTCATCGTTGGGATCTTTCGGAAGTAATTGCTTTTGTATTTCCGATTCGATCTGAGTGAGTTTTTCTTTCCCAGTTTGAATTTCAGCTTCAGCAAAAGCACGCATGTCCAAATCAGTATGCATCTCCCGCGCAGTTTGCACATCGCGCTCGAATTGTTGATACGATCGATAAAGCTCAACAATCGGAACAATTTCTGCATGTTCACGCGTAAGCTTACGATAATTATCAATATCTGCTGTTGCAGATTCACTGCTCAGCAAATGATTTAACTCGTCCAAACGCACACTCAAGCGAGTGAGTCGGTCCGCGATATTTTTGTTCATTGCGGACGGTGCAATTGGTATAGTCGATTAATCAACTCGACTAATTCTTCACGTTCATTGACTGCCGCTTGATTCAAAGCATTGGAGGGCACATGCAAGAATTTATTTGTTAAGCCGTTGCTCAGAGCCTCTATAACTTTTTTGGGATCTTCACCTTTCTCTAACAATTTAACAGCCCGAGCCAACTCATGCCGGCGATAACGTTCACCCTGGTCACGTAACGCGCGAATGGTTGGAACCATTTCACGTGTGGCAAACCAGCGCATAAAATCAACCACATTCGAGTCAATGATGGTTTCGGCCTGTGTAACAGCATTCTGACGTGAATCCAGCCCTTCTTTAACGATTTCTGACAAATCGTCAACATAGTAAAGAAAAACATCATCGAGTTCTGCGACTTCAGATTCAACATCACGCGGCACAGCAAGATCAACGATAAATATCGGTCGATGCTTGCGAATTTTAATTGCCCGTTCTACCATGCCTTTGCCAAGTATAGGCAGTGGGCTCGCGGTGCAAGTTACCACAATATCGTGTAACGCCAATTGCTCAGGCAGATCGCTCAAAGTAATGGCTTGTGCATTAAAACGATTTGCCAGTGCTTCAGCGCGTTCAGTAGTACGATTAGCAACCGTAATTTTTTGGGGATTACGTGCAGCAAAATGATTAGCGCATAATTCAATCATTTCACCAGCGCCGATAAATAAAACACGCTGTTCACCAATATCGCCAAAAATTCGTTCAGCTAAGCGCGCTGCCGCTGCTGCCATTGATACAGAGCTTGCACCGATTTCTGTCGAGGTTCGAACTTCCTTAGCCACAAAAAACGTGCGTTGAAATAACTTATGCAGCAATAAACCTAATGTTCCAGCGTGTTCTGCAGATTTAACCGCACTCTTTAACTGCCCGAGTATTTGCGGCTCGCCTAATACCATCGAATCCAAACCACTGGCAACCCGAAATGCATGTTTTACAGCCTGCTCACGTGGTAATTTGTAGATGTAGGGATCCAATTCACGAGTTGGCAAATGATGAAAATCAGCGAGCCATACAACAGCATCTTCCGGTCTTTCGGTGCAACAATATATCTCAGTACGATTACAGGTGGACACAATGGCAGCTTCTTTTATTGGATTACGCCCAACCAGATCGCGTAACGCATGCTCCATCGTATTTTCAGGAAAAGTAACTTGTTCGCGCACATCCAGCGGCGCTGTGTTGTGATTAATTCCAAAAGCAAATAATTGCATGGAAGATAATGTTGCCAAAGTAAACAATTCGTAAGAAATAACTGGTAATTATAATATTATGTTTTCTTAAATACCATCAAAGCAAATGATTTATTTTCGCTCACTTGTTTACTTAATGCCATGGCGTAACTGGAATTATTGAAATACTATTTTTGGGTGACCCTTCAATAATTCTGTCGCTATAAGTTAAATAAATCAAGACATTTCTTTTGGCATCATAAAACCGCACAACTTGTAACGACTTAAATAATAGCGACGTACTCTTTTTAAAAACTTCGACACCATCCTCATCACCATTCTTTACTTTTTCTGGCAAGGAAATAGGACCAATCTGCCGACATGCGATTGAAGCATCTGAAGTATCCTCAGCAACTCCTACCATACCACTAACACCCCCGGTTTTGGCTCGACTTAAATAACAAGTAGCACCAGAAATATCCGGATCATCAAATGCTTCAATTACAACTTTATCGTTTGCACCTAAAATTTTAAATTTAGTTGAGACACTACCAATTTTTTCTGCCATCACATAAGAAGTTGTTTGCAGCATTAAGGTACAAATCAACAATACACTTAATAAATTCTTGATATTTAATAATTTAATAATTTTCACACCTTATCTCCCAATAAAATTGAGCAGCCTATTTTAATTTTACTTCTATTTAATTCCAATCCTGTGGCATTACAACCTTGCAATCAGTGATTGATGTCATTGAATTCTGGCAGACATGTTAGCTACATCCATCTCAATTCTCAGAAACATTAGTCAAGAATTATAAACGCCGTGTCATTCCACTCATTTTTCTGGAAGTGACGCAAATATGGATATGTGCCATCCATAGCCAATGCAATCGAGAATAATAGAAGGATATTATTTGATAATTGGTAGGCGCGATTGGATTCGAACCAACGACCCCCACCATGTCAAGGTGGTGCTCTAACCAACTGAGCTACGCGCCTAAAAAAACGAATTTTAACCGAAATGATTAGTCGCTACAATTAATTAATCAAATTAGATGAATAACTCAGTATAAAATTTTTACTAAAAGTAATATCCAGAAAAATTCCGAATGTTTTATTAGTAATAATTGAATTGTCAATAATGTTCATAATTAGATTTTCGAGTATACTCGCCCGCTGCAAGGATCATCCAGCTAATGTAAGTTATCTGGAAGCAATAAGTTAAGTACAACCGAAGAATTATATAGTTACTGGAAATTGGCATTTTGCCGAGGAGAATTTATGCACAAATTATTTTTAAACTTCTTTTTATTATTAACACTGCTTGTTCTGCCATTTAGTGTTTTTTCTCATGGAGACGAAGATCACGAGCACGAAGACGAAAACCACGAACACGCGCATAACGCGACAACTGCGGAATCTTCATCACAGTTGCAAAGTGGCATAGGGTGGAAGGTTGTACGTGCTGTGGAATTAGGAAACTCGGGGAAATTTGTACATTTGGTACTTATCGATCATAGTAAGCACACCGACAAAACGATCTATAGTGCCGCTATTAATAGACTCTGCAACCCCAACGATGAATTTTGCAGAATAAGATTCTGGAGCGAGGAAAGATTTGTACCTGAGAAAGCTTCTTTAACGGTAGAGCAAAACAAACAATTAAAAGCTGATTATTTAATCAATAAAGCTGCTGGGATCCATCACCTGCAGTGGTCATGCAGTGTCAATCCCGATAGAAATAATTGCTTCTAAAATTAACCCGATACGCTTGGACAGGCAATGTTGAACTTATAGATCATTAAAAATCGCTGATGATCTATCTGCATTGCTGCTGGGGTGTTAAAAATAGGTGAAAGGCAAATTTATGTGTAATAAATGAGCAGTTCACCTGTTTTTTCTTTGCATTTTTATTACTTCAAAAACGTTTTTTAACAGCCTGTTAAATATGTAACGTACGCTTATCCACGCCAAGTGCGGCCTCATGAAACACTTCTGATAAAGATGGATGAGCATGAACAATACAGGCGATATCTTGACTGCTGGCTGAAAATTTCATCGCCATAACTGCTTCTGAAATGAGTTCTGAGACATGTGGGCCAATCATATGAACACCCAGTACACGGTCAGTTTTCTCATCTGCTAAGACTTTTATAAATCCACTGGTCTCGTTCATGGCACGCGCACGTCCGTTCGCAATGAATGGAAACTGACCAACTTTATAGGCAATACCAGCTGCTCTCAATTCCTGTTCGTTTTTCCCTACCCACGCAATTTCTGGTGCGGTATAAATAACCCAGGGTATTGTATTAAAATCAACAGCCTCATCCGCATTGGCCTGATTTGTTTCAAGGTGTTTGATCATTTCAGCAACAGCCACACCTTCTTCGGATGCTTTATGCGCCAGCATAGGACCGCGAACTACGTCGCCTACTGCATATACATTGGTCAGATTAGTCCGACAATTCTGATCAACATTAATAAATCCACGCTCATCTATAGACAAATCATTTTCTTCCACACCCAATCCAGTCGTATTGGGGATGCGGCCAACCGCCACAATCAGCTTGTCAACTTCCATGACCTGTTCCTGATTGTTAGAATCACCATAACCAACAACTACAGAGTTACCGGATATCTTAACCGATTTAATTTTGACACCGGTGTTGATTTGCAATCCAGGTTCTTTGGCGAAAATACTTTTTGCTTCTTTAGCAACCTGTTCATCTGCCGCCATCAGAAATCCGGGCATCGCTTCAAGAAGAGTGACTTCCGCACCAAGTCTGCGCCATACACTACCCATTTCAAGCCCGATCACACCTGCACCAATAACTCCCAATCGCTTAGGCACTTCCTTTAAAGCTAAAGCACCAGCATTATCCAGAATCATCTCATTATCGACTGGCACAAAAGATAACTGCCGTGGTATCGAACCGGTTGCTATAATCACATGCTTTGCCTGGACTGTTTCAGTAGCACCGTTATCGTCAACTTTTATTTGCCAAGCATCAGCGGATTCTTCTCGACTCAACAACGTCCCCCTGCCATGCATCGACTTAACCTTGTTCTTTTTGAATAGTGAACTAATACCGGCGGTAAATGTGGTGACAATTTTGTCTTTGCGTGCAATCATAACCGGAACATCGACCGAAACATTTTCTGCAGAAATTCCATGCGCGGAAATCTTGTGTTGAATTTGGAAATAATTCTCAGAAGATTCCAATAAAGCTTTGGAAGGAATACAACCAACGTTCAGGCAAGTCCCTCCAAGACTGGCTTTGCCCTTTGAGTTTTTCCACTCATCAATACAAACTGTATTCAAACCCAGCTGCGCACAACGGATCGCCGCAACATAGCCTCCTGGGCCAGCACCAATAATCGCCACATCAAATGTTTCTAACATGATTAGACCTTTGTGAAATTTTTGCCAAGTGGTAAGTTTAAAGCAAAATAAAATATGCTGTGCATAGTTTGCTTTGACAAATGAATGCAAACTTACTGTAATGGCAATTCGGTATTCTCGCATCCAATAATGCTGATCTCACGTAATGCCTGCACATAATCTCCATTTTCACGTAACTTTATCATCGAGCCTGTGTGATTTCTAGCATGCAAACGAGCCAACCGCGACAGGCTTGTTGCTGACATTTCCCAATGCAATCCATGCAAAATTTCATCGACTCCCACAGGATTATTGCAAACTAATATCATGTCGCAACCCGCATCGAGCGCAGCTTGTGCGCGTGACAACATAGATTCCAAATAATCTCCGGCACCCAGCATACTTAAATCATCACTGAAAATACAACCATCGAATCGCAATTCCTTGCGTAAAATATTCTGTAGCCAGATTTTCGAAAAGCCGGCAGGTTTGGAATCGATTTTTGGGTAGATAACATGTGCCGGCATCACTCCAACCACCCCTGAATCAATCATGTGTTGAAATGGAACTAAATCGCTCACCTCAATCTCAGTGTATCGGCGCGAGTCAATTGATTTTTCCAAATGAGAATCGGTCTGAATATAACCGTGCCCCGGAAAATGCTTTGCTATTGCCGGCATACCGCCTTTCTTGAGCCCAAGCATCAAATTATTCGCCAAGTCCGAAACGGCGCTCGCATCATGATGGAAAGCGCGATCGCCGATCACAAAGCTTTGTCCATAGTCAAGATCCAACACCGGTGTAAAACTGAAATCAATCCCGCAAGCATTTAACTCTGCAGCCAACACAAAACCAACTTGTTTAGCAAGATGTCGGGCGCGATTCGATTGTTTATCCCAAATTTTCCCCAGTTCACGCATTGCGGGCAGTTTTGTAAAGTCTTTCCGGAAACGTTGAACACGCCCACCTTCATGATCGACCGCAATCAGCAAATGCGGAGTTCGTAACATATGTATCTGCTGTGTCAATTCAGTTAATTGACGGTGATTCTCATAATTGCGGGTAAATAGAATGACGCCGCCTGTGAGTGGGTGTAAAAGTTTTTTGATATCGCCCTCAGAAAGTTGTGTTCCGGCAATATCGAGCATCACTGGCCCAAGCAACATGATTATTTCTCCAATACGACAAAAGCACACACCATATTGATTTCATCACTAATAGAAAGATGATGCTGCGTGATTCCCTGATCGAAAAGTAATTGATCGAGCTCAGGATGAAATTGAAAAAATGGCTTTCCTAAGCCATCATGAGTGATCGTAATATATGCCAAGCTAACCGGATGTCGTAAACCTGTACCCATTGCCTTAGATAATGCTTCTTTAGCAGCAAAGCGGCTAGCCAGAAACAGAATCGGCTTGCTGCTCGATTGATATTCCTGCAACTCGCTCGTGGTTAAGATACGCCGTGCAAAACGCTCGCCGAAACGATTTAACGATTGCGCAATTCTTGCTGATTCGACAATATCCGCTCCAATACCATAGATCATTTACGCGACTCAAGCATGAGCTGTTTCATTTCCTGCACGGCAAGTTTAAAGCCAACAAAAATAGCTCTGGCAACAATTGCATGGCCAATATTCAATTCCGAAATTTCAGGAATGGCTGCAATGGCTTGAACATTCTCATAATGCAAACCATGTCCGGCATTGACTTTCAAACCAAGGTCTTTCCCCAGAGCAACGGCTTCCTGCACCTCGACAAAATGTTTTTCTTGCGCATCGAATGAATGTGCATCCGCATAACTGCCAGTGTGGATTTCGATGACAGGTGCACCCGCCCGAGCTGCTGCATCAATTTGTAGCGTGTCAGCGTTGATGAACAATGAAACACGTATCCCCGCTTCTCCCAATTTTTGGCATGCACGCTTGATCTGATCGAAATGCCTCACAACATCGAGACCACCCTCAGTTGTCAATTCTTCGCGCCTCTCAGGCACTAAACAAATATCGTGAGGCTTTATTCTCAGGGCGATGTTAATCATTTCGTCGGTAACTGCACTTTCCAGGTTCATCCTAGTCGTAAGCCGGTTATGCAGAACTTCCACATCGCGATCTTGAATATGTCGCCGATCTTCGCGCAGATGTAAAGTGATCGCATCTGCTCCGGCAGATTCGGCAATCAACGCCGCTTCGATTGGATCCGGGTATTTTGTTCCACGCGCTTGCCGTAATGTCGCCACATGATCAATATTGACGCCTAATTCAATCATTATCTGAGACGCCCAAGACACCAAGAATTCTTAATTGTTTATTCATAACCTAGATTTCTTAACACACTTTCACTATCAGCCCAACCGCGTTTAACTTTAACCCAAACTTCCAAATACACTTTTCCTCCAAACATCAACTCCATGTCTTTTCTCGCCTGGCTTGCTATTTGTTTAAGCTTTTCTCCTTTTTTTCCAATAATAATTGCTTTCTGATTGGGCTTATCAACCAGAATGGTGGCATAAATTTTGTGCAAATGATTTTCCAACTTAAATTGATCAACCACAACACTGGTCGAATAAGGAATTTCATCGCCGACCAAGCGAAATAGTTTTTCACGGATGAATTCTCCGGCAAGAAAACGCTCACTACGATCTGTAATTTCATCCTTATCGTACATAGGTTGACTAACAGGCAAATAATCGCGAATGGTATTGAGGAGCTCCAGCAGCTGAATCTTATGCATCGCACTCACCGGTATAATGTCAGAAAACTGAGCTATTTGCGCTACTTCATTTAAAAATGGCAATAACCGATTCTTTTCTGCCAATTTATCAATTTTATTGACCACTAAAATAATCGGAACATTCTCAGGTAAAATTTTGAGTACCGCAATATCACGCTGATCAAGGCGCATCGCCTCAATGACAAATAATATAACATTCACCTCGCGCATACTCTGAGTCACCACGCGATTCATTGCAGCATTCAAACCATTGGTATAGTGCGTTTGAAAACCAGGCGTATCAACAAAGACAAATTGTGTCCGCTGATCCGTCAAAACACCATTAATTCTGAAACGAGTTGTTTGAGCTTTCTTCGATGTAATGCTGATTTTTTGTTCCACCAACTTATTTAATAAAGTTGATTTACCCACATTGGGGCGACCAATAATTGCTATGTAACCAGTACGAAAATTATCGGCATGAAGGGTCATTCTGAGACATGATGAGTAGTAATTAAAGGCTTATTAAACACTATTAATGCGCGTAGTGCAGACAAATTTTTTCGTAGGCTAATTTTGCAGCTATTTGTTCTGCACTTCGGCGATTTGTACCTTCGCCTGCAGTCCGAATATCTAATGCGGATATCACACATTCTACTTTGAAATTTTGTTTATGTGATTTACCACTGGTTGTAACTACCAGATATTCTGGCAATGATAGCTTCTGGCTTTGTAAAAACTCCTGCAATAAAGTTTTAGGATCTTTTGCTGGAGACTCAAGGTCAATATTTTGTATCAAAGGTTTGTAGATCGCCATGATCACTGTTTCCACTTGCACATAATTACTATCCAGATAAATAGCGCCCAATAAAGCTTCAAAAGTATCTGCAAGAATCGATGGGCGATGACAGCCACCGCTTTTTAACTCACCCTCACCTAATCTGAGTAGTTTATCCATTTGTAAGCTAAGTGCAATATTTGACAATGCCTTTTGATTCACAAAATTAGCGCGGAGCCGAGACAAGTAGCCTTCCGGTAATTCTGGGAAATGTTTATAAATAATTCCTGAGATTACGCAATTTAATATTGCGTCGCCTAGAAATTCCAAACGCTCGTTATGAGGCGCGCTGTGACTTCGGTGCGTTAACGCCGCTTGCAGTAATTGAGGTTGAGTAAAGCTATATCCTAGACGTTCG
Organism: Nitrosomonas sp.; assembly: GCF_022842015.1. Classification (GTDB taxonomy): domain Bacteria; phylum Pseudomonadota; class Gammaproteobacteria; order Burkholderiales; family Nitrosomonadaceae; genus Nitrosomonas. The sequence continues at coordinate 11,267 of NZ_JALHQJ010000030.1, forward strand.
CAGAATATATCCAGTAACTGCTGAGTAGCAGTTGATATTGCTTCATTTTGCATAAACTTTCGAGTATTAATTGCTTGCTGCTTCAAAATCGATATTTAAAGACACATTGGAAAATAGCGGAATTTTTACTGTGTAGTTAGCGCTCAAAATGACTCGTCCATTTTCTCTATCTATTTTAATATCTTGACCACTGATGGATTTAATATCATCAATCTGAGCGCGCTTAATAAATGCTAATCTTATTTGATTTAAGTTTGCATTTTGTAGGCTTGTATCTTTAGCGACAGCTGATAGGTTTTTTTTAATCGATGAATATTCTATATAGGCAGGTGCAATTCTCAGGCCAGTGATAGCAATTAGCACCAGAACGATAGACCACATTATTAAGCCAACTAGACTAATACCTTTTTGTTTCAGTGACATCTTGTGATAATTCACGTTTTCACCTCATAGAAAAAAGCTTATTATTTAATCGACAATCCAATACGGCCAAAATCTCCAAAATTCCACCAAATCATGAACGCCTTACCAACAATATTCTCTTCAGGAACAAATCCCCAGTAACGGCTGTCACTGCTGCTATCACGATTATCGCCTAAAGTAAAATAATTTCCAGCCGGCACTTCGCAAGTAAACCCGCCACGACGATACTGACAGTTATCACGGAATTCAAACTGCCGCACGTTTGAAAACTGAATACCTTTAATATCCTGACTAATAATAACGGAATGCTTCTCGTCAGCTAGAGATTCCGAATAGCGATCGGAATAAATATACCCTAGCCCAGGTTCAATATATTTATAGTCTCCCTCGTATTCCATTTTAATCACTTCCCCATTAATAATTAGCTGTTTATTATGATAAGTGATAACGTCGCCTGGTACACCAACAACACGTTTGATGTAATCAATTGATGGATCTTCTGGATAACGGAAAACTAACACATCTCCTCGTTTGGGTTCATCCATTTCCAAAATTTTCTTATTAATAACGGGTAGCCTTATGCCATAAATATATTTGTTTACAAGAATAAAATCGCCTATTAATAATGTAGGCAGCATTGAACCTGATGGAATTTTAAAAGGCTCAATTACGAAGGAACGCAAACTAAAAACAATCAAAATAATAGGAAAGAAACTTTTCGGGTATTCGATCCACCATGGCTCATTCTCATTCAGGCCACGTTTTTTTTTCCAGAAAATGGTATCCAATAACCAAATACTGCCAGTAATCATAAGCAGAATAAAAAGTATCAAAGGAAAATTCATACAATTTCCTTTGATACTGAACGATTGGTGCTATTTTGAATTATGGTATGTCTATCTAAATTCAACCTAAAATCCGGGAAAGAAAATTTCTCTCTACTTATCATCATTATTATTTATTATCGACCTGCAAAATTGCCAGAAACGCTTCTTGTGGAATTTCCACATTACCCACCCGCTTCATTCTCTTTTTACCTGCTTTTTGTTTTTCCAGCAACTTTCGTTTACGTGATATATCGCCACCGTAGCATTTTGCCAACACATTTTTTCGTAACGCCTTGACTGTCTCACGTGCAATGACATGGGCACCCACTGCGGCCTGTACGGCAATATCGAACATCTGGCGAGGAATTAACTGGCGCATTTTTTGCACTAATTCACGCCCCCGATACTGACTGCTACTTCGATGAATAATCAAGGACAACGCATCAACTTTGTCGCCATTAATCAATATATCCAGTTTCACTAAATCGGAGGCACGAAACTCTTTAAATTCATAATCCAAAGAAGCATAGCCGCGGCTGGTCGATTTCAATCGGTCAAAAAAATCCATAACAACTTCATTAAGCGGCATTTCGTATGTCAGCATGACTTGCTTACCCATATACTGCATATTCATTTGATTTCCACGTTTACTGACGCACAAAGTGATCACAGCACCAACATATTCTTCCGGAACAATAATAGTTGAAGTAATCATGGGTTCGCGAATCTCGGCAATTTTTGAAAGATCTGGGATTTTTGACGGATTCTCGATCTCAATCACTGTATCATCACGCATCAGTACTTGATAAACAACCGTAGGTGCTGTTGTAATCAAATCCATGTCATATTCACGTTCTAACCGTTCCTGCACAATATCCATATGCAGCAACCCAAGAAAGCCGCAACGAAAACCGAAACCCAGCGCTTGAGATACTTCTGGTTCAAAATTTAGTGACGAATCATTCAATTTCAATTTTTCCAATGCTGAACGCAACGCATCATATTGATTGGATTCTACGGGATATAAACCGGCAAATACTTGTGGCTTTATTTCTTTAAAGCCCTGCAATGGTTTTTCTGCCGGACGAATTGCAGAAGTTACGGTATCTCCCACTTTTGCTATATTCAGTTCTTTGATACCGGAAATGATAAAACCCACTTCACCAGCACTGAGTGAATCCCGAGCAGCCGATTTTGGCACAAACACGCCTACCTGTTCACAGAGCTGCACCGCCTTGCTGGCCATCAGTAATATTTTTTCACCGGGCTTCACTGTACCATCCATCACCCTGACTAAAATCACGACACCAACATAGTTATCAAACCAGGAATCAATAATTAAGGCTTTTAAGGGCGCATTCGGATCGCCTTTCGGTCCAGGAATTTTAGCGATCAAAGCCTCTAAAACATCTTCTACACCTTCTCCTGTTTTTGCACTAATCTTAATCGCATCTTGTGCATCAATTCCTATTACTTCTTCAATGTTGCTAATGACACGGGTCGGATCTGAAGCCGGGAGATCAATTTTGTTTAAAACCGGAATAACCTCAACACCTTGCTCGATCGCTGTATAACAGTTAGCAACGGTTTGCGCTTCAACGCCCTGTGAAGCATCAACTACCAAAAGCGCACCTTCGCAGGCGGCTAAAGAGCGCGAAACCTCATAAGAAAAATCAACATGCCCTGGTGTATCAATTAAATTCAGTAAGTATGTTTCACCATTCCTTGCTTTGTAGCGTAAAGCCGCTGTTTGGGCTTTGATAGTAATGCCCCTTTCACGCTCCAAATCCATAGAATCCAATACTTGCGCTTCCATTTCCCGATCGGATAAACCACCACACAGATGAATAATACGATCCGCTAGCGTTGATTTGCCGTGATCAATATGAGCAATGATGGAGAAATTACGGATATGCTGCATCAGATATAAAATATAAAGAGTATATTTCCAGCAATCTTAAAGATTCACGCAGCCAGGCTAGAAACAAAAATATTGTATTGGCTATTAAGGAGGCAGCATTCTAACGAAATTTACCAAGATAATCATCTAAAGCTGCTAAATCGAGAAAATAATGGCAAATCTCCTGATTGGTAAATGGTGACATCAATACTGGAACTCGCTCTCCATAACGTTTAACCAGTTCGGGATCGGAATCAATATCAACAACCTTGAAATCGAATGATACTTGCTGCTGCAAATGCTGCAGAGCAAGCATCATATCTTGGCAAAGATGGCAGCCTTCACGGCCATAGATGATCAGTTCTCGTATTTGCTCGGAAGGAAAAAGGTTAGGCTCATTTTTCTTTGTCATCATCGGAGAGTTTCATTGTAATGAAAGTTGTGATATCTCCTCTTTTTACAAGCAGTGCAATATTTTTCCCACTCTTAACTTGATTAAGCAATCCATTAAATTGCGCAACACTTTTTACATCCTTACTGTTAAATCCAAGGATAATGTCGCCAATGCGGATTCCTGAACTGCTGGCAATGCCAGTTTGCATGTCTTCAACCAGTAAGCCATTGGCGATCTCCAACTGTTTCTTTTGTTCATCAGTAATCTCACTTAATGCCAACCCAAGACGATTTGAAGTATCTGGTTTATTACTTTGCTTGAGTTTTCGATTTTCTGACACTTCATCAGAAGGCGTTTCTCCAACTTCGACTTTAACGGTTTTTAAGACACCATCCCTCCAAACTTGAATAGTTGCTTTTGATCCTGGTTTAGTATTGCCAACTATGCGGGGTAAATCTGAAGATGTCAAAACTTCCTTTTCATCAAACTTCAGAATAATATCGCGCGCTTGAACCCCCGCTTTTTCCGCAGGACCATTTTTTTCAATAGAAACAACTAATGCTCCTTTACTATCCGCTAATCCAAAAGATTCAGCCAATTCTTTGGTTACCTCTTGAATCATAACACCGATTCTTCCTCGACTTACTTTACCGCTAACCTTTAGTTGATCAGCAATTTCAGTAGCTACATTGATCGGTATGGCAAAAGACAACCCCATGAATCCGCCCGTACGGCTATAAATTTGAGAATTAATGCCGACCACTTCTCCTTTCATATTAAATAAAGGCCCACCTGAATTTCCTGGATTAATCGCAACATCCGTCTGTATAAATGGAACATAATTTTCCTGTGCCAAAGAACGCCCTTTAGCACTCACAATGCCCGCAGTGACGCTATGTTCAAAACCGAATGGGGAGCCGATCGCAATCACCCACTCACCTACTTTAAGATTTTCTGGATCCCCTTGTGTGACTTCAGGCAAATCAGTGGCGTTGATTTTAATTAGCGCAATATCGGTTTTACGATCGGTGCCGATAATTTTAGCAACAAATTCTCGTTTATCATTCAGCTTCACTGTTATCTCATCGGCGGTTTCAACCACATGCGCATTTGTCAGAATATAGCCATCAGAACTAATAATAAAGCCCGATCCTAGTGATTTAGGTTCAGATTTCCTTGGCCCGGGGAAAGGCTGAATATGCCTTTTAAAAAAATCATAAAATGGTGAATTTTCCGGAATTCCTGGTATTTCAGGAATTATTTGATTATTCATCATATTCGAATTTTGCACAGCACTGATATTCACTACTGCAACACCATGTTTTTCAACTAATCCGGTAAAATTCGGCAGTTCGGCAGCTTGAGCAAAGTTTACCGATAAAAATAAAAAAAAGGGAACTATCATTAATTGAAACATGCTTCTTATCCTTACTGTACGCTTATATAAAAAATGCATATATGCATGACTAACGATCAAAATGTTACGGAGTAATCACTATTCAAATTTAAGTCATGAATTTAAATAGTGATTATATAAATAATAAAATAATTTCTCATCTATTGCTGCCATATTTCTGAAAAGAAAAAGTACAATAGATTCCAGCCAGTAATAACTTAATTAAGCTTAGTAACGGAGTCGCCTATTAGCTTAATGGTTTCCAATGGCGCTTCACCTACTGTGGTTATTTTACTGCCCTCCAACACCCGCACATAGATATTGATTGCGCCGCGCCCCGTAAAAAGACCCGACACAGGCGTTGGCACATCCTCTGCGATAGGCTCAATAAAAACAGATACGGTTGCAAGCCCGTCAGACAAGGCAATATGATCCACAAACACAGGCTTCTCAGTCAGATTACGCTTCATTTCAATTAATTTTCTAAAACCTGGTGGCAAATTATTAACCTGCCATTTTAATTCACCTTCGTTGATGACAGAAGTCAATAAATTGGTTATTTTCCATTCATTTTGATTTTGAGTCATGAACGAACTGGGTTTCAATAAATCGGGTTGAATTTCTCCGTCAATTTCCAGTTGTGCAAATGCAAACTGCTCAATAATCTCGTTACCATCCGTGATGGCATTTTTTAAAAGCAGCCCTGTTCCAACATCTATCCAGAATTGATAACCATAGCGTAATGAATCTCTTGGTATCAAAGAAACAACCTGGCTCTCATGATCGATTATGCGCTCACGCTTGACTTCTTTGATGTAATAATTCTCATCAAGATTACCAAACGGCTGCGGAAGAATATCAGGGAAGAATTTACGAAACCAACGTTTCTCAGTGTATATTCTTTTGCTTTCTGGCAGATAACATTTCATTTCATCGTTAGTGCGAAAAACTATTCGTGGCGGTCCATCCAAAACTTCAATTCTTTCATGTTCGCCCACGTGATCAGTCTTATGAACGATGCGTGATGCTTCTATGTGATTATCTGCATAATAAATGAATGTTCCAGAGTAATTATGCCGACGAGGAGCCTCGGCCATTTTTTTCAACCAATCAAGTGCGCCTTCAGACGAACGGGATAACTCCTGTGCAACTGCAACTTGAAAACCAAATACTAAAAAACATAACAACGAAATATTGCTGCGACTAATCATCTACCATATCTTTCGTGATATTCAACGTTATGAATATTGCCTGCTTGTCCGCTCATTGTAATTCCCGGAGAAAATTCTCTATGCACGAACAAATAATCATTGATTTCAACTGGCGGGTGTGAATAATTATGAATTAGTGGCGGCGATGAAACCATAACGGGCGCAATCTTCAAGTTATTTTCCTGATTCGATTGCTCAGCAATCGTTATTTGCTGCGGCTTATATAAATTATTCATGATTAGCCCCGCAGAAATCATTGCAACAACAGAAGCAGCCACTGCAAACGAAAATACTTTATGCTTCTGTTTTTTGATTGCGCTTGTTACGCTGATTACATTGGGGGAAAGTACTGTAGGTTCTGATATTAATTTTTGACTGACACTGGAAGAGATATTTATGGATAATTGGGATGACTTTCGAAGCGTATCTCCAATCAAATGATAAGTTTTCCATTCCTCATGCAAGTCATCATTTTTTCTGATGGCCTCAATAATATTGGCAACATCCTGTTGATCAAGTTCACCATCCATTAATGCAGATACTTTACTTTTCACATTACCACCTCTTATCTTTACTTGTTCCTAACAAAGGGCGTAATTGTTCTGAAATCGCTTCACGCGCACGAAATATTCGTGAACGTACAGTCCCGATAGGACAATTCATAATATTGGCAATTTCTTCATAACTAAGCCCATCAATTTCTCTTAATACGATTGCCGTACGCAACTCTTCCGGCAATGAATCTAATGTCTTATTCACCGTTTGAGCAATTTCCTGACTCATCAGTTCACTCTCAGGCGTATTCATTTCCTTCAGTAGCCCGCTATCCTCAAAGTCTTCGGCATCTTGGTTATCATAACCTTGCAAGGTTGGCAATTTCCGCCCTTGAGATACCAAAAAATTTTTCGCAGTATTAATACCAATGCGATATAGCCATGTATAGAAAGCACTATCTCCACGAAATGATGGTAACGCCCGATATGCTTTAATAAAAGCTTCCTGCGTAACATCCTCAACTTCAGCGGAATCGCGTATAAATTGCGACAATAAACGAGCCAACTTGCGTTGATACTTAATGACTAGTAGATCAAATGCATGCTTATCTCCGCCTTGAACTCGTTCTACTAATTGTTGATCGATCTCCCGATCACTCATACAACTTAATCCCTGAGCATTTTGAATGAATTGTTACCCTTATTCTTGTTCCATTATAGATACCATAATGACACAAATGAACAAGTATACCTATCCAAATGAATCTCGGGAACTATGTAATTCTATGCCTATCGTATCAAAGACATTTAACCCTACTGATTAGTTCACTATTTATAGTGCATAATCAATGAAACTAGACTGAATGTACTCAGGTTAAGGTATTCTGAGTCTGTTATTATTCAATTCACAAATCATAATAAATAAAGACTCGCTTAATGACTGACGACAGTTACGATACGCTCATTATCGGCAGCGGATTGGCCGGGTTCTCGCTGGCACTGCACTTAGCACAACACAAGAAAGTTTGTATTGTAACTAAACAGACCACCGAATCAGGAGCCAGTTCATGGGCACAAGGCGGCATAGCAGCAGCGCTATCAAATGATGACTCTCCATCGCAACACGTCCAAGACACCTTGATTGCCGGAGCCGGTTTGTGTGATGAAAGCATCACTCGATTCATCACCGAGAACGCAACTGATGCGATTCATTGGCTGATCAGTCAAGGTGTAAACTTTACCAGCGACCAAACAAATGAAACGGGCTACCATCTGACTCGAGAAGGAGGCCATAGCACACGACGAATTATTCATAGTGGTGATGCCACGGGCAAAGCCGTACAACAAGCTCTCATTCAGAAAATACGATCACACTCGAATATTACTGTTTTAGAACATCACATTGCTATTGATTTAATCATCGATTATAAATTGTATGATTCCGCAAAAAGCCAGAATAAACGATGCGTTGGTGCATACATTCTCGACAAGAGGAAAGATAAGGTATTGACTTTTGCTGCGCAAAATACCGTGCTGGCAACCGGAGGCGCCAGTAAAGTTTATCTCTACACCACTAATCCTGACACGGCCACCGGTGACGGTATTGCAATGGGTTGGCGAGCAGGCTGTGGAGTCGCCAATATGGAATTCATTCAATTCCATCCAACCTGTCTTTATCATCCTCACGCAAAATCATTTCTAATCAGTGAAGCTGTTCGTGGCGAAGGTGGCTTATTAAAGCTTCCAAATGGCGAACGTTTCATGCCCTGGCACGATCAACGTGCCGAGCTTGCCCCACGTGATATTGTGGCTCGTGCCATCGACTTTGAAATGAAGAAAAGGGGTTTGGATTGCGTTTATTTAGATATATCTCATAAGCCTGCCATTTTTTTAAAGGAACATTTCCCAACCATTTTTGCCCGCTGTTTGGAATTGGGTATCGATATTACTAAAGAACCGATCCCCGTAGTTCCTGCTGCTCACTATACTTGTGGCGGGGTGATCACCGATAAACATGGCAAAACCGATTTGAACAACCTATACGCCATCGGAGAAACCGCGCACACCGGATTACATGGCGCCAACCGTTTAGCCAGCAATTCGCTATTGGAATGCTTGGTGCTAGCCCAGGCTGCTGGAAGTGACATCATTAATCAACCCACAAATGAATTACCAAAACTTCCGGATTGGGATGAAAGTCGTGTCACAGACGCTGACGAAGAAGTTGTGATTGCACACAACTGGGATGAATTACGCCGTTTTATGTGGAATTATGTCGGCATTGTGCGCACTACCAAACGGCTGCAACGAGCGCAGCACAGAATTGAGCTATTACGCGAAGAAATCAATGAGTACTACACCAACTTCCGTGTTACCAGCGATCTACTGGAATTACGCAATCTAGTGGATAGCGCCGATTTAATTGTGCAGTGTGCATTGCTGCGTCATGAAAGCCGCGGATTACACTATAGCAAGGATTATCCCGATATACTGCCACAGACAAAAAATACTGTGCTGAAAAAAGAAAACTAAGTTACTCCCAACAAAAACCAAAAGCGTTCAGCCGGATCAACGTGTACAGTTGTCAGCCTCCGATCACGTGCGTTACACTCATAACCCTATCTATCACAACATCCCTTCACTGAGCAATGCAAACCCACTGGAGCAACCCAAACGTTGTTAAATGGTGCCAATACTTACTCGATAGTTACACGCATTGGATCAAGCTGGAACTGATCGAACGCACCGGCACGACACTGCAACAAACCGAGCGATTATTCAACAGTACGTTTGTCGTGGCATCTCATGGCATGGAAGACGATCCCATATTAAATTACGGCAATCAAGCAGCTCTCAATTTATGGATGATGAACTGGCAGCAATTCACACAAACACCCTCGCGCCTCACAGCCGAACCACCTAACCGTGACGAACGTGCGCGCATGCTAGAACAAGCCAAAACACAGGGGTATATTTCTGATTATCGCGGCATAAGAATTTCCAGCACAGGAAAACGTTTCCTGGTTGAGCAAGCCACCATTTGGAATATCCACAGACCTGACGGCACGACAATTGGACAAGGCGCTACGTTTTCTAGTTGGAAACACTTGGACTAAATTCAACTTCTTCAAACCTATTCAGCGTAAAACAAATTTGCCCGAAACCACGAACTGGTTTATTCTTTGCCCCCTGCTTATCAGCAGCCTGGAGAAGTGACCGAGTGGCTTAAGGTGCACGCCTGGAAAGCGTGTGTACGGCTCAAACCGTACCGCGGGTTCGAATCCCGCCTTCTCCGCCAGCATATCTATATAAAACAATGAGTTGTAATATATCAGCGTACCGCATTTAGGCATATTTAGTCATGTTTTAGCATAGTTTGGTCAGCTTTTTGGTCAACATTTTAACTTTAAGCAATAGCCACAGCATTAGGCGTTATTTAGGGAATAAATTTAAACTATCTGACCTGACAATATACCCGCTTTGCGTGCCGCCACATCGGTCGCAACACCTGCAGCATTGATGGCCGTAAGAGTGTATTCAATTACATTCTGAATCGATTCCAGATTGAGATCCACTTCGGTCGTTCTTGGATCGTCTAAAATTGACCAGAAATCATCGATAACTGGATCGGCTTGCCTTAGTTCTTTAGCTTTGATGCGTTCTGGTGATGTAAATAGCAATTTAAACTTTATTACACCTACAGTTGGCAGAACTTCCGCTTCCGTGCCAATATTAGACTCACCGGCAGACCAAACATCATCGTCAAATACCCAACCGGCCTCAACAGTATTTGGAACTTCCTCGAATTGCGCAGCAATATCAGGATGGAAGTATTCAGCCGGATCGCCATCAACAACGTCAACGGCTACATTATTAACCAATCTCGCAAATTTACTCATTATTTGGGCTCACTTTTAGTTTGTATTCACCGCACCATCCGCTATCAAGCATTACCGGAAAGTGCGAATAAACTTGATCTCCAACAGCAACCGGAACGGCTGGATGTCTACGACAAACCCCCGTTTCTTCGTCTATTGCCAAAAAAAACCGGCATGATTTGCAGTTTTCTTCCATAGTTACCACTCAATGATGACCACACCTGGGCCGCCAGGTGCGCCACCGGCTCCGCTACTAGCGCCACCGCCACCGCCGCCGATCCCACCTTTGCCGCCTGGGTTGCCAGAAGATGAACCGCCGCCTCCACCTCCATCCCCTCCAGTTCCGCCGCCCGTTCCAGAGCCAGTGTTACAACCGCCACCAGAACCAGGTCCACCCTTTCCACCACCGCTTGCTGCTGGACCACCGCCACCGGTAAAGCAATCAAAAGGAAATCTTATTGATGCATTGATTGGATTAATGCCGCCCGAAGTATTGTTTACAGGTGCTCTTACGCCAGATATGTCTGGCCCACCATCGCCAGTTGAAATTAAACTGCTGAAAGGGCTTGCGCCACCAGTTGACGAGGTTCCTGTGCTTCCGCCCCCCACGCCCCCGCCGCCAGATGGCCCGGCGCCAGACTTGCCGCCTTTACCCAATTGAGAGCCAGCGCCGCCTCCACCACTTCCCGCAGCCGCGCCGGATGCACCACCATCCGCTTGAAAATCACCGCCAGTACCGGATCCACCTGTCGCCGAAGCTGTTCCAGCACTTGCCCCTCCGCCGGTTGCTGATATCAAGGAATCGAATGAACTGGTTCCACCCGCTGTGGGTGAGGCGCCGCCAGTGCCCCCGGCTCCAACAGTAACCGTGTAGCTATCGCCAATAGTGAGATCAAATTCTCCGTGCGCGTATCCGCCGCCACCGCCACCAGCGCCAGAGTCTCTACCTCCGCCGCCACCGCCAACAACGCGAACACGCACCTTTGCAGCGGGGGCAACAAAGTTACCTGACGCACCAAAAACTTGCCACAATCCGCTCCCGAATTCGCCCAAGTAACCGGCTCCAACGGCTTTGGTTGCGTTAACCAGACTGCTTTCCGCTGCAGACCCGCCGCTTCCACCCTCACCGCTTAGAAATCTCATCTTATGCAACCTCCTCAAAAGCCGTTACTCGCGCAATGCAAGTCGCGGTATCGGCATTTAAAACAACTCTTTCGCCTGGTCCAACTATCTCCCCAGTTAGCTTGTAGATGCCATGTGCAGGAATCACCATATTGTCAGCTTCTATCAGGTCAGCATTGGCCGGGGTTGCTGACGTGGAGATATAAACCTTCACGTGAGAATTGATTGCGCCAATATTCACAACGTTAATGCTGCAAGTCCTCACCTTTCCGGCGGCGACCACACCGGTATCTTGGGGTGATCCGTTGGGCAATGTGCCTGACCATACTTTTCCTGATGCCATTTTTTGTAAGTCTCCGTTAAATATTGGCGAAATATAATCTACGCGCCAAGTTTCTGTTGGCGTCCAGATATGCGACCAATTCAGCCTGGGTAAGATACTGAGGATGCGGGTCAGCCGCCACTGCGTGCGCGGTCAGATCAGCATCGGCTGCATATTGCGGGTGAGGATCGGCAGCATTGGTGTGATCAGCCAGATCAGTATCCTTAGCGTACTGTGGATGCGGATCAGGATTGGCTAGATGCTCATCCATCCGGTCCGTAACGTATTGATGTGTGGCAATTACGATGCTGTTATCCACGGTCAAGTTGATTGTGGCCGCATTGCTGGTTTCCACGATCAATCGATAAATGCTGTCTCGCGTCATGCCTTCGGGCAATACTGGCTTGGTTTCGGGCGCAGTATTGCCGACATAGATTGCGTTTCCAGCCTGATCATCAATTCTGAATTCACGAATAGTAAAGCCGCCCACGTCAGGCGGGATAACCAGTTCAATGATGTACCAGGACGGATTGTCTTGATGCAAGGTAATTGAATTAATACCTGCTCGATAAACTTCATTCACCAGCGCTGTCGTTGATTTTGTGGGCGCCGGAATCGATCCGTTGCCGTCGCCCAGGGCTACGTCGCACAAGATAACGGGATCGCCGTTTACGGCGGCAGACGCCATCGCAGCAGCGCCAACATCGGTAAGTAGTGTGTAGTAAATATTACTCATGATTTTATGGCTTCGGGTAAATTACGTTAATCGTGACCACTGTCATTGCCGCACCAGTGTTCAGTTGCCAGGAATGCTCTGACGGTTGCGAGGCTGCAGGATAAATCGTTGCTGTTGCCCCGGCCATCATCGCCGCCCCTATGTAAGTTCTGTTTCTCCATGTTGTAAGTAGAGCAAAATAAAGAACTAATCGCGCCGGAATTATAGACCGCAGTATGGGCTCCATTTTTATGATGTTTTCCCAATCAGTCTTGCTTGTATCAATCGATACTCTTACTCGGCTTGTAGGGTATTTTGTTGCGTCAGCGCGTGATAGCGGGGATAGTTCGTTTGGATAGGTTCCTGACTTATCCTGAGCCATTTGCTCAACAACAAAACCGCCTCTGAATAGCAATTGAAGGTATGTTTTTAGGAAGTGAAAGCCCCTGCCGTTCTTGTTTCGTGACTTCCAGGCTTTGTAGAGATACCGGGTTGCGGTTTCTTCATTCAAGCCATCGATCAGAGCAAGACCATCTACGTTTACCAGTTTTCGGATTAAATCCATGGAACCCAACTGGCCATTGCCGATAACGTTTGCATCGAAGGCTGTTGCAGCCATCATATCTTCAAACAGATCGATAAAAAGATTGCGCAAATCGTTTTCAACGGCATCAACAACAAAGCTATTCTTGAGCGGTTTTAGTTCGGGCAACTTGGCGTTTTTAAAATCCATTAGTTGCCCCACGCTGGCGGCAGCACATTAACGGCTGTGACAGTGACTGTCAGGCTATCGGCAGATACAAATCTCCATAATTCCGGCCTGTATTCACCCGCATATTCAGTGATACTTACCGTGATATCAGCGTTTGCGTCTGATAAAGCCGGTATTTTTTCCTTTAGCAGCGAATAAACCCGCTTGTACAGTGGCTTGACAGTTCCGCGCCTCGAACCTGGCTGAGTTTCTCCGTATTCAGCTAAGATTGTTTCGATAATCTTCGACCGAACATCACTTGCAACATAGGCTGCAGATATCGTGGCCGTTATTGTCATCGGTATTTTCGATCTGACCGGCGTCATGAATTTAACCCGGTAACTATCGTCGGCAGCAAGAATAACGCTACGAATACCTTTCTGAGTGACCGTTAAATTAACTTCACTAATAAACGTTGGCGTGACCGGCGATTCAGGATCGGGCTCTTCAAGAAAACTCTCGGTGCCATCAGCAGACACGCACGCCACAAAAATAGTATTGATATTGTCAACGTCGGCGCCGCGTATGATTTCTTCGATCACTTCATTCCAGACTGACAGGAATTGGGTATTACTGTATGCGCGTCGTACCACAAAATCGAATTCCCCCAGGAATACCGCATTGTGATTGTAGACGGAAGGGTACTTAACAAGATCGCGCAGAGTGGTCATGCTTGGCGGATTCTGCCCTTTTTCGAGAAGGGTATTCATGGTCATGTTAACCAACAATTCTTTGGGCGAATTCAGGTATTCAAATGAGAATGGCGAACCCGCCGTTGGCGATATCTCGCCCATGGTTCGAGAGATAGTCAATTTAATGACTTTGCCGTTTGCCGGTTGCACTCCAACAATGTCGGTCTGCCCGAAACGCACATAGATGCTTTGTCTGTCATCTGCTTCAACGTGGAAAACGCGCTCACCTGGCCATGTATTCGTATATCGCTCACGGTAAACGTATTCTCCACTTGAATCGCTAACGGATATTCCGCTCAAATGGCTATCATCGGTTGCGGCGGGTATCTCTATCGGATAGAAGGGAACGCTACCGGAAACAGTATGATTTACGATCTCGCGCTTCAATTGAATGGCATCCACCGTGCCAGTGGCACCCGCAGCTATAACGGCGGTAGTTTCGATGATGTAAGGCAACCCGGTAGAATCAATCACTGTTCTTCCGGTGTCCACCGTGAATGCGGTAGTGTTGTTATTTTTAACCGATAATCTGACACGCCCAGGGCTTGCTTTTCGTATCACTCCGCGCAACGCGGCATCCGCTAAAACGGTACCGTCACGCACCTTCTCAAACGGCTCTGCCATTGCGGTTTCAAGTTGAGAAGAAAACATCGCAAGCATAGCAGCCATGGCATCGAGGTTCTGGATTATGCGAGGATCACCGGCCTGATAAAGCGCAGCGATATCAGGATAATTTGTTATCGAGTCAGCAATTGCTTTCTGGAAGTCTGATTTCGTGAGCATTTTTAAGCTATAGAATGTACAGCGGTCGTGCCGTTATCAACCCACCGTCCAATGGCAGTGTTTTGATAAAATTGTCATAATCCGAAAACACCCGCCCCGATGGAGCGCTTAGTTTGTACTGGATTAAACACATACTTGCGCCGATGTATGAGCTTGTGAGGCGATCATGAAAGTCCTGCATGGTATGCAGGAGGCCGGTAGCCGGATTGATTTCATCAAAGTCATCCCCCTGCCACTGCGCAAATTTCGGCAAGATCCCACTGAAGTCCTGGTAGTACCTTAGCGCGCCTTTTGGAGTTCCGCCTGATGCCACGGCATTGGTGGAAGCGTTCCAGTGAGTGTTGCTTGCACTTAACCAAACATGCTCGCTTTGCGCGTAATTCAGATACCAATCCTCTGCCAATTGCTTTGTTTGGTTGAGGTCATGATAAACCGCCGTGTTTTTGAAGGCGGCTTTCAAATCCCTTACCATCTGAATACGACCTGCTTGCATACTTGCAATGGATTCAGGATTCAAGGAATGACCAAATGGTATCGTCACTGTGCCGTAGCTTGCTTCGCTCGTGCCAACAAACATAACATCCGGGTCATCGTCATACTTTTCAGCGACTGCGGCAAACCACTCTCTATGCCAATTCTGTATCATTGGATCGCTATATTGCAGAACATAACCCCTGCTGCCGCTACCTTGCCCCATGCCTGGTTCTATACCCAAACATCCGGCGTATCTGGTATGCGCAGTCCCGGATCCAGTCCAGTTGCCTTGAACCTGCACCAAGTGCGCGGGAAGCAATAGACGCACGTCATCGCCAGCAGCTACATCAAACTCGCGCTGCTGAAACATCAGGCCAGCCTTAACCCCGCGACTTCTCAGTTCATCGATCCTGCTATCCAGCTTTGCCCAGTCGTAAACTCCGGGCGAGGTCACAATTTCACCGGCACTCAGTTCAAACTGCACGAATCTCCAATTAGGATTGCCGTCCAATTTAGATTTAAGACCACCGATGCCACCCCAACTAAATGCGCCAGCACTGTCGAGGTTGTTATAAGCGGATCGAGGAAATTTAATCCCGAATCCAGGTACAAAAACCTCTTTTCGATTAATCCGGCGACCTGGCCGTGAAAACAGCCCGGCTGCCATTAGTGAACCACCTCTATTAATCGACTGCGAACACCTATCAATTCGTTAACAGCGGAAGCTGAAAAATGGAATGTTATGTCTGCCGCGCCAGCGTTGGTCTCAGTGCTGAACACTGCCCCAGGAGCGCCCGTACTAGCTCCCGTGCTAGATGATGTGCTGGCTCTAGTTTCCTGTGAATTTGTTGCATTTTTGTTGTAAACCTCAACAGGAATGTGCAGAGTCGTTGCCGTGGTGATGGTGGCTGGAGTAAAGATATCGTTACCACCCAACTTGGCAATAATCGTTTTCGCAGCGCTGCCAGAAGCAATGTAGTTAGCATCAATAATAATGCGGCTATTTGCCCTAAGCGGTGGCGTTTTTGTTGGTTTAAGTTGTGCGCTTGCACCGAATTCAGAAATAATCGGAGCGGCAGGGGTTCCACCAGGCCAAGGAAAACTTGTCTGAATCTCGGTTGTGTTAGTGATGGTTGTTATGGGCAACAGATCATATAACTCAAATCCGTCTGAAGCGGTGCCGATATGCAATACTGCTTTACCATCACAGGTGCCGCCGACAAGTCCGTGCGCTCCACTTGCCACCAGTTTAACAAAACCACCGACATCACTAGCGATCCACGTTAAACCTGTGTTTGGAAACACAAGCGCATGAGTTACGTTGTCATGCTCTATCGTTACTCTTCCAACCACGTTGTATACACTTCCATCTGACACAGCAAGGCATTTCTGCCCGGAATCGTTTCCACTTACGTTATCAAGGATAACGGTCATACCCGGATTGGAACCGGCTGGCGGCAAATTTGGATCAGAAAGATCAGCATAAGTCCTGGTTTCGGTGGTGTCGAAGTAAGTCAGAACGTAAGTTCCTGGTACAAAATTGACCCCGGAGATATAAACAACGCCAATTTTCCAGTAAGTAGTTTTGAACTCTATCGAAACTATCTGGAAAAGGGCACGTTTATTTCCAACGCTTTGCTCAAAAAATAATCTGCCGCCAACTTCGTATGCACCGAAGTCATCCGTCATGTCGTATCCATCACTGGTAGTGGCATTGAAGTACATAAAATTGGTGCCGCTAACATCGGCATCACTCAATCTGAAATATCCTCCACCCGGATTCTGGTCCGCTGTGTTGACGCTGTAGATAAATGGCGGTCCTGCTTTCGGTCCGGTTGGCCCCGGTATACCTTCCGCTGCTGGTATATTTATAAATCTAGGCATGTTTTGATCCCGAATTAGTTATTGATAGAACGAAGCTCTTATTGAGAAACCTTGTGGATATGGATCACACCTTCAGTTCCATCTGAAACAAATCCGATTTTGCGGTCCTTTCTAACCCGGACGGTTGCGGTCTGATTTGCCGGTACCAGGTAGCCTTTCTTGTTGCTGTAGGTTAGTGCGCTCACATCCTCAGCAACCATTAAAGCGAAAGGCACGGTGCCGATCACGTCATAAAACCCACACGGGAGCGCATTCGTAGCACCTGGGGTTGATGAAAGTGATGGCAATCCGGCAACTTCTTCATTTCCTTCAATATCGAGGTAATCAGTAGGCATGATTCGTCCTTAATTTAAGCTATAAAATGATTACAAACCCGGAACCTGAATGCCTTGACCGGCAACTTCTATTACCAAATCAACTCGATCAGGGGGTGTTTGCACGCTGTATAAATTGACTGATCCGTCAGGAATGGACTGCAGCACCGGCACATCAACACGAAGTTTTTGCAGCACAGCCTCTGGCTCACCGCTCGATAGAGGGTTTTGCAAGAGAGACTTGATGTCCTGGCCGTAATCCGAACCAAGATAGCCATTGACCGGGGTCTTTAGCCAGTGCGAAACCATGTCTTGAATGTTGTTGCCGGTAATGATAGTAGCCATGCATCAATATTAATGATGCTGGATACTGGATTTTGGGGAGTTTTCCTGAAATTGAGGGCTGTTGAAATACCATTTTATGAAAACAAGTTCAGTTGATTACAAATATCTAATTTAATTGTCCTTCGTTTACATAAGATAAACGGTGTTTATCACCTTTGGGGCGGTTGCTTCAACAAACAGTAAAGTCCCATAAGTTGCGGTGTTATGACAGAATTCAAACATCATTGATGTTCCGATGTAAGCGTTGGAAACTGATGCAATAAAATATTTCACAATAACCATGTTTCATCAATAATTAAAAACTTTCAATGCTGTTTGCATGAATTTGTTGATAAACATATTAACCAACAAAAACACTTGACTCTTTAGCTTGTTACAAAATTTACGACAACATATTCAAATACTGAATGTTAAAATTAAGTATAACCTCCTTGCATTCATTTATAGTAAAAGCGAATCCCGCATAACAATTTAATAAAAATCAAGAAAATATGAAAAAGCAACTTAGGCAATTCACAGTAGTTGGATTGGGTAGGTTTGGTTCAGCAGCTTCACTAGAACTGATGAGATTTGGTCATGCAGTTATTGGGATTGACATTAATGCAAAAATTGTAAACAAGCTGGCGGATCAATTAACCCTCGCAGCAATAGCAGATGCTACTGATGAGAATGCCCTCAAAGAATTAAATATCGCCAATTGTGATGCAGCTATCGTGGCAATTGGCGAAAATCTGGAGGCCAGTATACTTTGCGTGCTGTTGCTAAAAAACTTGGGTGTTAACGAGATTTGGGCCAAAGCTACTTCAAAGCCGCACCACACTATTCTCTCCAGAATAGGTGTTTCACGAATTGTACATCCTGAAGAAGAAATGGGCATGAAAGTAGCACAATCACTGAATTATCCAATGGTTAACAACTACATGCCTATTGATTTTAATTTGTATGTTGTTGAGATAAAAATAACTGAGAAATGTCACAATATTTCTATAAAAAACTTATTAAAAGATGTACGTGATCCTATTAATCCATTATTAGTAGTGCGGAGAAAAGTAGAGATGATCAAATCTTTAGAACCGAATTTTATTTTGGAATTAAATGACTCTCTAGTGCTATCTGGCTCGCTGAATGCTCTTGCTTCAATTGCTCCAAGGTTATAGCAATAATGAAGCCGTGGGATCCTCATGTATTGCCTTATAAACATATCACCGCAACAAAAAAGAATTTACTTAACCTGAGTCCACCAGCAGTTTTATTTCTGGGCTTTGCGTTGCTCATCACAATAGGAGCTGCTTTATTGAAACTTCCTATCTCCTCGCACGATGAAACTAGTTGGTTGCAGTCATTTTTTACAGCAACCTCCGCAGTAACGGTTACGGGATTGGTTATACTCGATACCGGCACCCATTTCACCGTGTTTGGACAGATTGTTATTGCGCTCCTGATCCAAGCAGGAGGTTTGGGATTTATGACTTTTGCTATTGTGGCAGCAATAAGTCTGGGTGCCAAATTAGGAATTGGTCAGCAGATGGTTGCACAAGAAGCATTTAACCAAACTAACCTGGAAAAGGTTACTTATATTGCAAAATATGTGCTGATTTATTCTCTATTTATAGAATTAATTGGATTCATTCTGTTGGTTTTATCCTGGTTTAATGAGTTGGGTTTAAGCACAGCTATTCATCATGCTTTTTTTTATACAGTTTCTGCATTCAATAATGCTGGTTTTGCTTTAAGCAGCAATAGCCTAACACCTTACTTTAATAACTTATCAATTAATTTAGTAATCACTGCGCTTTTTATCATTGGAGGCATAGGTTTCTTAGTTTTAATTGATATAAAAACAAAGAAAAATTGGCATACGCTGAATGTTAATACCAAAATTGTATTGTTGGGCACGTTCATTATCAATATGTGCGCATTCACGCTTATATGGATACTTGAAGCACAAAACCCTGCAACTCTTGGTCACTTAACCATCCCTGATCAGGCAATGGCAGCCTGGTTTCAAGCAGTAACACCCAGAACTGCGGGTTTTAATACTTTACCGATAGAAGAATTGACTCAAGCTACAACGACTCTTATGATTTTATTGATGTATATTGGCGGAGGATCGTTAAGTACAGCCAGTGGATTAAAAATCGGCACTTTTGTGGTTTTAATAATGGCGACTTATGCCTTTTTACGGCGAAGAGACGATGTTGTAATTCTGCAGCGTACTGTACCGCCAACACAGGTTATGAAAGCACTCGCATTGACCATCGTATCAATTATTATGATATTCATCGGAATATTTATCCTGACACTTACTGAAAACGCTCAATTTATTGATATCGTTTTTGAAGTCGTATCAGCGCTTAGTACCGTTGGATTGTCCAGAGGATTAACTAACCAATTGAGTATAGCAGGTGAAATCGTTATCATCTTTTTGATGATTATTGGGCGTGTAGGGCCACTAACTTTCGCTTATTTCTTTGCTTCGCCAAAGAAAAAACATATCAAGTATGCCAGTGCTAACATACAGGTTGGTTAACCTTAAATTTCTATTCGCTATTATGAGCACGGCAAGTTCTCTCTGATTGTAATTATTTTGTAGTGGCCCTACTTCTATCTTTCACAGCTTCTTTTGCAACGAGCAAAGCAACAACATCATAAAAAGCATTAGAAACTCCCGCTGACATTGCTTGTGCTGTTTTAGTCGTTTTGTGAATATACACAAAGCTATGATTACTTTCGCGCGGAAGTTTCCATGTCAATATCGAAAAGCGTCCAAAATTCACCGCTTTCACTGTCCAGCATGAACTGATTGCTGTGAATCATCTGTGATTTTAGATATTCAGTGCGAAATTCATCGGCCATAATCATGGTTTCGATATCAGAGTCGCCGTGATAAGCCTGTTTTATGAGTGGATCTGACTGGTCTCCAAGATGATATCCATTTGCATTCATAACTTCCTTGAGAGCCCACCAGTAAGGACCGTAATCCCGATATCTCAGCCGGTCTTTACTCAGTCTTTCAGCAATCACGCCTAAACCGAAGGCTAACAGGTTAGAGAATCCACGGTTAGCCACCAAGCCTTTCTTGCGCTCGCGGATAATGTCGCTGATAACATCTTTATCAAATAAATATTCAGTGAAATTCATTGTAAGTTTCCCTTGTTAGATTTTTGAGAGCGTTCCAGCCACTAAAACAAGAATGTCCGGCGCTGTATTTGGCCTGTCAGACATTAATTTATCCCATACCGACTGATAAACATTCCAAGCCTTGTTTAACTTATCCCACTTATATCGACCGCCCCCAACCTCATCAGCCGCCTCTTTTATGTATTCCTTCCACTCCATAATGAGAGCCCATGAGGTTGTATCAATCCTGATGCCGATTATCTTGGCGCCCACCTCGTCTTGCGTGGCCGCAGTCTCATTGCCGGTCTGCTGCGGAGCATTTGCTTCCTCTAATCGCTTTATTGCCGCAGCTACAATCGCACGAAGATCGTATGGCAGATAATCGTCTGACGGATCCTTGCTCTCGTAATCGAACCAGTAAAGAGTTTTGCGCATAAAATCACCCACCTGTTCGCGTATCTCCTGCGCTGTTCTGCCTGTATGTGCAGCCTCAAAATCATCCACGGAAATGAGGTTCTTGATAGCTGCACCAAGATTGTAGGTGGATCCATCAAAGTCATCTATTGTTAAGGTTAAATTGTTCGCAATCGCATATTCACGCATTGCTGCGATCATGCTAGAACTGTCTAAACCGTTAGTTTTAACCACCGCAAGACTTGCTGGCGTAACAAATGATCCGTATTGAATCGACTTCACAATGCTTTTTTGCGATTCTTTTATATGCCGTCTTACGACTGTATTGTCTTTCACTATCACAAACGGGAAGTAGGGTTGCGGCAGCGCGTAGCCGTGTGTCGAGTAAGAAACCATCATTTCAACTTTTCTTCGCTGCGCTATTTCTGGAACAATATCGCTAAAACCGTTATCCAGGAACCCTTTTTCGTTAACCTCATCCTCAATACTTGCCGCGTCATTCAATACGGTATCGTAATCAGCGGAGCCGGGATAAATCAATTCTCCACCGCCCCGAACGAATTCGACTAGCGGTATCCTACGGATGCCATTGTCACCCTTAGCACCTCTCATAGCGTAGCCTTTTGAAACGTCGAATATAGCTATGGAGCCGTCATTCTGGCGAGAGAAGGTGCCGGTAACGATAGGCTTTCCATCAACTACAAAAGCATCGCTTTCAGCCGTAACTTTGGCTATTTCAGCCGGGTAACTGCCCTTTTCACTGGCTTGACGCACGAAATTGGCCGTGGATTCATCAATCATGGACTGAGCCATATCAACTTCCATTTGCCATTCGTTCGCTATTTCACTGTCGTCAATGGACTCAACATAGAAACTTGGATAGATTTGGCTTTTCAGCATTTCTTCCATTTTTTCATCATTCAGCCGGTTAACCCTTCTCGCGGACTGAAAGAAATCATCTATTGAAATTGCGTCCTTTTGACCGTTCTGATTTTGGCTTCGGTGCCCCTGATAAATCTTGCCCGATGCCTCTATTTGCCTTCTCATTCCACTAACCCTGGCGCTCAACTCTGACAATATTTGCTTGTTTTTGGCAACTGCAGATTCAGTGGCTTTGGGGTTATTAATCCGGTCATTCAGTATCAGAATTTGCTTCTCGTAATTAAACACGCTAATGATTCTGCGGATAACGAATTCAGCCGGGCTTGGGTTGTTTTGCAGGAATAATCTTTGCTTGCGTATCGTGTCGATATTGATCATCTGTTTTTCACGATTGGTGGTAGCTCTGGCTTCGGCTTCTTTGGCTGCGATGGTTTCCTGCAAGCGCTTCATTGCATCAGAGTCACCAACGGTATCAATTAACGCTTCCATTTGCTCTTTCGATAATCCGCCGGTCACGGATACCGAGCCGCCGCCGTCAATATCCATAACCTGGGCAATCCAGTCGGCCTTTTTGTTGACCATCGAACGTTTGCTGGTATCGAAGGTACCATCCGCGTCGTAGTGATAAACGTTAACGCGCTGAGTCTTGTTACCTTGTCGAACACCACGGCCATTGCGCTGCTCCAGGCTATCCGGCGTCCATCCAATTGTTAAATGATGAATGGCCTGGGTGCCTTTCTGCAGGTTAATGCCCACTTCAGCTTTTTCGTTGGCAATGACAGTGCGGTACTTATTGCTGTCTCCATTGGCGTTAAAACCGTCCTGCACCGCAAGAATTTCATCTGGTGAGTTATTAGTTTTGCCGGTAATAATCGCAATCGCGCTTGATGGAACCCCGGCACGCCTGGATAATAATCGCTTGATCTTGTTATGCAATGGCAGAATGTCGCAGAATATGATTTGCTTTACGATTGACGATACGCCGCCGTTCTCATCCACACCGCGCGGGGTTGCCTGTTCATTCTGGAAGTTTTCCAGCATGGCGGCCAGTTTTGGTGGTACCGATACATCCAGGTCAAGACCTTGCTTTTCGGCCATATCTTCAAACGCGCTCTGGCTGGCCGGATCAATCGTATCGACAACAATCCTGTTTCCAGCAATGATACGAGCTCGAATCGCGATCTTCAGCAATTCATAATTGTCGCCCGAAGAGTCTTTAATGATCTTTTTGCCAATAATTGCGCTTTCTTCAGTCATTGGACCAGGCCGCGCACGCTCTTCCGATATTTTCCTGGCGTTGAATGTATCAATAACCGCCTTCGCTTTATCGGCCTGGGACTGAATAAAGGTATAGAAGGTTGCACGCTGATCAAGTTCTGGATCGGCAATCAGCATGGTCATTTTGTTGATCAGATTGAATGGATGCCCGATCAGGTCAATGTCCTCACCGAAGTGCCTGGAAACTTCGGCAAAAGCATCCTTGTTGCCCCTGTTAGGAACTTTTTCAGTTAACTCGTCAATTGCATAACGAAATGCTGATTTGTACAGTTTCAACCGGCTGACAATATCGCCGGTCAAAGTTACCTGAGAGGCTTTATCTTCGCGGTCAGGCACCACAATTTGTTCGCCCACATCATCCGCATTTTTGATCGATGCGGTTTCATCAATAGCTTTTCTTAACACTTCAACGTTATTGAGTCCGACAAACACATCTGTGGTACGCGCCACGCCATCCATCGTCACGTCATCCTGATTCTCTTTCTGCACGAATATGTTCATGAAATCATCCGCACCCTTAATACCCAGGCACATATCATTCACACGCTCATGCCCCGATGACAGCGACAACATAGAGTAGATTTCAAGTGGGCTATTAGTTATCGGGGTGGCGGTCAACAGCAGCACGCCATCGCCCAATGGTGATTTGCCGCGTATGTACCAGGCTTTTGCTTGCGCATCGACTCCACGCTTTGCTGCCGGTGCCATGGATAGGAACTTTGCGCTCTTGAAGTCGATTGTCTCAGCGGAATTCTTAAACATATGCGCTTCATCGATCACAATACTATCTACGCCCAAATCCTCAAGATACGGTGCGCTGCCGGTCTTTGATGATAAGACTGACATGAGGCCGGATTGCTTTCCTTTAGCGCGTTCATCAGTCTTTTTATCTTCGCTTGACGAAAAACTTGCATCGGCTTTTCGCAAGAATAGTTCATATTCCTGAATTGTTTCTTCGCGCAAGCGGATCCGCTCGAATGCTTCCAACGTCATAAATACTTTGCGGTGCCTGTTTTCCATGACAGATACCAGGTCAGTGTCGAAATTGGATGAACTGACCGTTGCCTTGCCGTTTTTATCGACACGCAAACCGATAAACAGTGAATCATCCATGGTGGCATATGCTCTGGTTGCTTCTTTACGCCAGTTTGATAAAACTGAGTTCGGTACCACGATAAAGGTTTTATTCTTAACCCCAATACTTTGCACGTATTGGATGGAAGATAAGGCTGCGAAGGTCTTACCGAGTCCGACCCCGTGACCATTTATACCTTCAAAATTGCGGCTCATACGACGCACAAAAGCGTTCTGGTAGCCGTGCAGCGTAATATCTCCACTCATTCCGGCGATTACTAGCGGCGATTCATCATCAGGTTGTCTGAAGCGCAATTTGGATGGATCACCTGCTTTGGCTTGCATCCTATCCATGATAGTTTTGTTGCCGCGAACCCAACCGTTAAACTGTTCGTTAGCAGTCACCACTTTTCTGCGCAGTATGTTCAAACCTTGAGCATCGCTCATATCCAACTTTGCCCCACCCAGGGTAATCGTGCCGTTTTTAAGGTAATCGCCAATACGATTGAGCAGTTTTTCATTGTCAGAAAGTTTGCTGCCGGGAACGTTGATATCAACATTCTTGTGTCCGGTTTTTTCATCAAACACAACCGAAGCGGAAGGATGTACAAACCTGCGCAGAAATTCAGCCTTTTCCTCGCATGATACATATGGGCTGAAAAGATTGAAGGTCAGTTTTGAAACATCGATTTTATCCAACCGACTTTCGGCATCCAGTTTTTGACGCAACAACTTGGCTCGGATAGTGTCATCTGTTGCCTGGGCAATCTCAGCATCGGACCGACGCAAGAAATCGGCATAATTGCCCGTGTAGTAATCATCTGCGCGTGTGACATGCTGACCATCGGGGGAAATGCACCAGTTGCTATCTTCAATCGGATTGAAATCTTGCCCAAATATACCCTTAGCATCATCGATCGACGCCCATATCGATCTGCTTTTGTAACGTAATCCCTCGAATCCTGAATCAGCCGTTATCTCAAGAGGTGTTACCGATTGCTGCACATCGCCGCGCCATACCGCAGAGAATCC
>NZ_JALHQJ010000031.1 GCF_022842015.1 Nitrosomonas sp.
CCAGCGCCGCCATTAATGAAATCGTGACCGTCGCCGCCCTTGATGTTGTCATCCCCGCTAGAATCGGTAATGCGATCATTGCCGTCACCGCCATTGATCGAGTCATTGCCTGCACCCCCCTCGAGACGATCATTGCCGCCATCGCCCCAGAGCGTATCGTCACCAGCGCCAGCGCGTAACCGGTCATTACTTTCCGTACCACCCATCACAATATGGTCTTCACCTATGTAGCGTATGGTGTCTGGACCCAGTGTGGTGTCACGAATCAGTAAATCTGTTTCATCATAAGGTGTGTCAGGGTCATTAATGATCGTTCCGCTGACAGTTTGCGCGCTGGCTTCAAAGGTGTAAGTCGGCGTGGAGAACACATCAAAAGGCAAATGCTTCACATCCGGCAGATTGCGCATGATCATCTCGGCGAATGAGTTTTCTTCCAATTGTGTCAGGAAATCCATTCCGGCCGTGCGTGCCAGATAATAGAAGCGATCACCGTTTTGCAGGTTTTCCATCTGTGTCTCAAACACATAATTGAATGTAGAACCCAGCAAACCGCCAAAGGGTGCTTGCTTCTCAGCCATGCCGCCAATCCAGAAATCGACGCTATCCAATCCGGAATTCGCCGTTGTGTAAGCACCTGTGCTGTTCATGAAATTGGCACGATCAGCGGGTACTGCTCCTGGTGGGCCACCCTTAACGAGTAAATCTGCGGCGGCACGCTTGTCTTCCATGGTCGTTGCACTATTAATACTCGGATGATTGCCGTAGGCCGCTATAAAATTGGTGAGCGATTCCGGATTTTTGAGATCTAATTTAAAATCGTTCCAACTTTCGTACGGTGCCAATGCGGGATGACCGACATCATCAAAAAACATGCGCCGCGCATCGTTCAGCCCCGGCATTCCCGTATCCCGTCCACGCGTGATATTGATCGTTGGAAGATCAAGAGGGAGTCCTAACAGATTATTACGTAAAGCTTCGGTCACAAATTCATCAACCTCATTGCCGACTTGTGCGGTCATGCCCCTGACAACGGCAGCAGCAGCTTCAGAATTATTCGCGTAGTCAGCACCAAACTCGACCGGATTCAAAAATGCCTGAATCAGCCCTATATCATTGGAATTACCATTCTCATCTATTCTTTCCACTTTTTCGGTCAACATCGAGTGACCAAAGCGATACACCACATGGGCAAATTCAGCCATGATGGCTGGATCAATCGTGCTGTCATAACCGATGAAAACGTCGACATTAGGCTGCACCTTGCGGGCAAATTCTTCGAACACCAGATGCTGATACTGCATTTCAGTCGCAAAACGTGCAGCCTGAAACAATTTATCGCCATCCCAGTTCCCATTAGGTAGCTGCCATTGGTCAATGAATGCAGGATCATTACTGGCCGTAATCAATGCCTTGACTTCATCAACTTTCCGATTGTGCTCAGCATGAAACACGGTATGCACCGTAGTCAGACCGATGTTTTCGTTACCGCGGCCATCGCCGGTAATAAAGTGTGCATCCAGCAACTCGTCGTCGTATGTGCCAGGAGCCGGTGTGTTGCCAACATTGGTGTCCGGATCAGGATTTAGTGCACCCGAAAGAAATTTCGGTACTGCAGTATGTGCGATATCATCTAAAAACGCATGGCCGGTGCGTACTGCATTGCCCGGGATATTAACGCCATCTCCGCCATTTGCTGCTGGATTCCCTTGAACCAACCCACTGGTGGTGACGATTTGCACGAAGCCATTGGATCCTGGAATAAACTTGCCGTAGGTATCGGTCGCCAGTAACGGCAGATTGGTCAAGTCTGCATCAGTCAGGTTTATACCCAGCATGCTTTGTGCTTGTGCCTTGATATCCGCCCAGGTCGCCAGACCATCTCCAGTAGTGCTGTCTTCAAGCAGATTCCCGGTTGAAACGGGCCTTCCAGCACCATTTAATTCATATTCGCGCAGAAATACCTGGTGTGACGGATGTGAGGTATAGGTTTGGTTCTGGTCAACGAAAGGCGTGGTCTGATTCACATGGTCGCGTACATCGTCAGCGGTACCCATGACTCCATCAGGGCCGGGTTTATTGGTTGCCCGCGTAAGCGCCATGAAACGCAAACTCTCCGGTAAATCATCAAGGCTTTCATCAACACCGACGGTTAATGGGTCATCACCAAGGATTCCATCCGGACCGGTAACCAAAGGATCGTCATCCAACAATGGAACGAAAACTGTTCCGCTTTGGCCCTTATTGACGAGATCCAGCCCGTGATCAAAAAACTGACCAAAAAAGGTGAACCAGGAATTATAAGGCGCCGACAAACCGGCATCTGGCGTGACATTCGGTATGAAGTAGGTTTGAAACGGTGAGCCATCCGCCCGCGTGCCATTGACCAACTCGGATCCCGGGGTTCCATTTGCAACCGCTACCACAGCCGGATTTGTCGCCGTCTGATCAGAAATCAAATTACTGACCGTGCGCGGTTGTGAATCAAACACGGCACCCGTGGTTTGATTATAATGGGTTGATTGGCCTACGGTTTGCGGGCCTGGACCATCTGGATCAAACGTAATCTGCTCCCCTGGGCGCAAGAAAATATCCAATCCACGCGGGAAAACTTGATCCGCGGAACCAAACAACGATTGCCCCGGTAACAAGTTGTTGTAAGTGCCACTGACAGTACGCATACCAAAAGGCAGCAACGGATCACCCACAAGTCCTGGTAATGCGTTGAAAGTGCCTGCTTGCTGTGCTGTGGAATCTGCTTCAGTAATCGCTAGCTGCTGAAGTAGAAAATCCAGGTCGGTTCTGCTGAAATTTGCCATTTTATCTGACTCCTATAATTGTCTATACATTTAGCAAGCTAGGCACTTTTTGCACTGTGCTGACTTACTACACTTAAATTAATAATTTTTGTTAATTCCTTATCTCTACCAATCAAGTGTGGTTTGATACTCAGCAGATCACCGGTTATCAGAACGATCACTCCGATTTATTGAGTAATTCTTACCCTCGAGTAATATTGTTATATTAGAACTACTGGATGACTGGATGAAATGCCACACAGTTAAGAATTCTCTACTGTTGCATCTAAGAGATAGCCTATCGGCTATAAGAAAATAGTATGTTTGCAAGTAAAGTAAATGCAGTGTTTGAATTTAAGTTATTCTTCTAATTCATCTATCATAAAATATAGTGTTTTTTTGTTATTGTTATTTTGATCAATTCAGAAGTTAATTTATGTTCAAAGCCCTTCACTTTCTAACTGATACAACTTTCTTATTATTCTTAATTTCTTCATCCACCTTTGTCTATTTGACGATTCAATGATATTCATAAATTCTTCACAACATAAGTGACAGGCAGCAGTAATTTAACAGTAGCTTTATACTAATTATGTCCTGAAATAGATAGGATTTCACTTACAAATAAAGTTATTTTATTCTTATAATCAAATGGGTAATCATGCAGAAAAATTACGAAAGAATTGTGAAGAAATTGTGAACTGAATTCAGCCGGCTCCAGCAATAATGGATTAAAGCAATGGCTTTTTATTCGAGTTAGTTGATAACGTTAGTGGAAGTTTATTGAATTTATGACGTATCGTATTAATAGCATTCAAAAGCAGTGGTTGTCCGATAATTCTGGCTTCCAGGTTGCGCTTATTGGGAAAATCTAGGAATGAAATCCCAATAAGCATAGTCAATAGACCTTGTCCCGGCAGAAAAAGCATCAGGAAGCCTGCAAGCAGGAATACAAAGCCAACAACGTTTTTAATGATCAAGCCGATCATGCGCAATACGGGATGATGGTCTTTCATCCAATGACGAGGAACGCGCAAATCGAAATAGTCACTCGGCAAGCGAATCAAGATCCACGGAATCGCGACCAAAGAAGCAATGAAGCCAATGATTGACACGATCGTCAAACCGATCAATACATCGATAGATATCCATTGATGAATCGTCGCGACTATATTTTGCAGCATGAGAAATTAACCCGATAAATTAAAAATCATCCAGATCGCTCCGAATAATCTAAGGGGGAAAATAGTAACTGCACTAAGGAAGAAGGAATTCCTACTGCTTGCTTGTTGCAAGCAGTAGGAACAATGCTACGACATCAAAGATTGAATTAAGAAACCATACTTGTTGGTTAGATTTTGTCTGGAACGATACGATTGTTCAGAATATCTCTGCTTGCGTTGTTCCAGGTTACATCAGTCAGGTTAGAGTAACGGGTGATAATCTGTGCTGCAATACCACCTGAGAATAAACCTGCCCAGCCCAAAATCACAAATCCCCAATGCAAAGGCGCGCTAAACAGTTCTTCCATGAACCAGAATGCATGTCCCCATTCGTTCAATCCTACGTTTGGCAGAATCATCAATGGGCCTGCAATCGCCATGACCAACGGGAATGATGTGCCACGGCTATACAGTGGCAGACGGGTCATCGCGTACAGGTATGACGCTACACCGCATACAATGTACATCGGGAATGAACCATAAAATACCACTACGTGACTTGGCGTAAAGCTCGTGTCACGTATAATCACTTGGTGCCATGATGCATCTTGTTCGGTAAAGAAGCTGCCGCCCCAGTAAACACCAAACAAGTAAACACCCAGCCACATCATCCAGTAAAAATAACGTTTGATCTCTAGCTTGGTGTCCAGATTGTCCAGTTGCTCCTTGGTGTCACGGGTCTTCAGTATCCAGCCCCAGGTTACCAACGCAAACAAAGGCATCAGAGTCATGTGTACCCGCCACAGTCCCATCCATACCTTGTCAAATTCCGGTTCCATCGAGTCCATACCGTGCGAATATGCGAATGTCCTTTGGTACCAGATCCAAAATATCGCTACCAAAAGCATCGTTAACATGCCTATCTTGTAATATTTTGAGTCATACCACAGCGACATGTCGTAGTTGGCGCTCGCTGCGCCGCTAGTTGTGCCATAGGTTGTTGCCATCTTATCCTCCTACTAATTTAACAGTTTGCTAATAGAAAATGTGTTTGACGTGGCAAATAGATTTTCACCACTAAACATAGATATAGACAGGTGCTTTTAGCATGAAAGTTCCCGTCAATCCGTAAAAACTCTCTCCGACCTTCACAAAAAATTTACATATTATAATAGGCAGAGGCATCATGCAAATTAATGATGTACATTTCAATCAGTTAATCAATAAATCGCAAGCCAATAAGTAATATTCCTGTCACAGTTCTGTAAAAAAAATAGTGTTGTCACAAAAATGTAACATTGCTGTTATATAACTGCTGTCGTGTCTAGTAATTTTTTTCAACCCCCGGATTAACGACAGATGATGAAATTTTTCAGCCCTATTTTAGCAACCTTAGTGATATTCAGTTTATGCGTCTTTTCCAACGCTTATGCATTGGAATTGTATGTTGATACAAAAACCAAACAAGTTTTTGCAGAACCGGGACCTGGCAGAATTCTTATGGGAACGTATGTAAAAGCCGATAGTCCGCCGGCACAATCAGAACCCCCAAAAGTAGCTACAACACCATCCCCAGCGTCCACTGAATCAGCGAAAAAAGCGACAGTTGCTGGATCGACTCTGATGCGCGAAGACAAAACTACGGAAGTTGCGGACAAAACCATTCAAGAACGTCTAGCCAGTCAAGTCTCAGTGCTGGAAGAGCGCATCAAAGATGTTGAAAAAATACATGGTACGTTTGATGATCGAGGTCTGCATTGGGAAACTAAAGACGGAAATTTTTCAATGTCGATCAACGGGCGGATACAGCCGGCTTCACAATATAATTTTGTCAATGATCCTGACCCCGCTTTTGGAACGCACACGGCGAATGAGTTGAATAGTGGCATGAATATCCGCCGCGCGCGTCTGGGTGCTGAAGGCACTTTTTATAAAATATGGGATTATAAATTCGAGTTTGATTTTAGTCGCGGCAATGGCTCTGTCGGATCTGGAATTACTGATGCTTTCGTGCGCTTGAATCATACGGATGCACTTTCCTATAAAATCGGTTCCTTCAAAGAACCATTCAGTTTGGAAGAAGCAGCCAGCAATCGGTTTCTTACTTTCATCGAACGTCACATGTCAGTTAACTCGTTTGTAGATAACCCCAATACCTACAAAACAGGTATTGGTGCCAATTATGCAGTAACACGATTCCAGACCGGATTGGCTTTTCAAACTGAGCCTATTGGCGCATGGTCAGCTGCATCAACCTCAGTCAATGCCAATGGCAACCAGAGCCGCAACAACGGTTCAGGCGACACCGGGTGGCAAGGCATAGGACGTATCAGTGGCAGACCATGGATGGAAGATGAAACTAAATTCTTACATGTGGGCCTTTCTGCAGGCCATACAGTTGTCAACACGCAATATCGTGCTGATGGCACTATGGTTGGAGAAGGATCTAATGGCGGTGGGGGTGGCATGTCATTCGTCGCGTTCCCAGGAACCAACGTGGATCGCACCAACGTCTTGAATACCGGCAACTTGAGTTCCGGTGCGCTAAATGATCCTAATCGCCGCGAAATCAACAGCTACGATCGATATGGTGCAGAAGCATGGTTTGTGCATGGCCCCTTCTCTGCACAGGCAGAGTTCTTACGCACCAATATTAATGGCGTTGGTTATGGCAATGAACATCTAAC
This sequence comes from Nitrosomonas sp., assembly GCF_022842015.1. Classification (GTDB taxonomy): domain Bacteria; phylum Pseudomonadota; class Gammaproteobacteria; order Burkholderiales; family Nitrosomonadaceae; genus Nitrosomonas. The sequence continues at coordinate 6,646 of NZ_JALHQJ010000031.1, forward strand.
CGGCTATTATGGTTTTGTCAGTTATTTCTTAACCGGCGAATCCAAAGCCTATCATGTCAGAAACGGTGCAGCAAACAGGATTAGGCCAAATCGCCCATTTCAATGGAATGGCTCGGGATGGGGTGCATTCGAAATTGCTGCCGGTTATGACTACATTGATATGAATTCAGGGATCATCAGAGGTGGGCGAGCCGATATGCTTAGATTCGGCTTCAATTGGTATCCTCATTCAAACGTTAAGTTTCAGGCAAACGTCGTGCATATGTTGGATATCAACACGGCAAGAACACCCATTACCAATACCGATGGATATTCTGGGGGCGCTGGTGCACGCACGAATGGATGGAACAATGGCGATTTCAGTGCGTTCCTGACACAATGGACCATCGATTTCTAAAGCACTCCTATTAATTGCATACTTACTAGGAGCTCAGATAATTTTGAGCTCCTAGTATATTCTTCTTTATTTCCTGAGCTTTAGCTAATATCTATTAGAATACTGCCAACAATTAAACTATAGGCTAGCATTATGTTGATTATGGTCTATGGTATGTTGCACAACACAATCCATGTCACACAAGGAGGATCAAACAATGTCGCAAAAACACACCTTCGATAGTCTGAACATAATGCTCCTGCTCGGCATATGCATGAGCACACTTAGTATTGCAAATGCACAGTCAACGATCAAAACTGATGGCTCTAGTACCGTTTATCCTATTACCAAGGCAGTTGCTGATAAATTCCAAATCGCAAAAAAGAATACCGTCGATGTTACGGTTAATATTTCTGGCAGTGGCGGCGGTTTCAATAAATTCTGCCGTGGTGAGATCGACATCGTGAATGCCTCGCGACCGATCTTGAAAAACGAAATGAAAGATTGTAAAAATTCCCGCATTCAATACGTTGAAATCCCGATTGCTTTCGATGCCTTAACTGTAGCAGTTAATCCGGAAAATAATTGGGGAACAGCCATGACATTAGCCGAATTGAAAAAAATATGGGAACCAGCAGCTCAAGGCACTATTACCCGATGGAAACAAGTCAACCCAACATGGCCCGATGAACCGATTAAACTTTATGGCGCAGATTCAAATTCCGGCACTTATGATTACTTTACGAAAGCCATCGTAGGTAAGGCCAAATCAAGCCGCAGTGATTTCACTGAATCCGAAGATGACAACGTGTTGGTTAATGGCGTGGCAAGCGATAAGAATGCGATGGGATTTTTTGGATTTGCCTATTATATTGAAAATGATAACAAAGTCACAGCTGTTGCTATAAATAATGGGAAAGGACAAGGTCCTATCCCTCCGTCGGTCGAAACTGTTGAAAACGGCAGATATCAACCCTTATCACGCCCGATCTTTATCTACGTCAATATCAAAGCTGTTGAGAAACCTGAAGTTAAGGAATTTGTAGAATTTTATTTGAAGAATGCTCTCTTACTGGTAAAGGAAGCTAGTTTTTTTCCATTACCGCCCAGAGCTTATACCACAATGCTTGAGCACTTTAACAAAAAAAGAATTGGTTCAGTATTTAGTGGGATACCGGCGGTAGGTCTTACTATCGACGAACTAATCAGACGCGAGGATCGACTTCCGTACGAAAATTTTTAAACTACTAAATACGAAATAGGTAATTGTCAGAAAATTACTGGTCACTTTAACAACAACTGCTAATAATTCCTTAACGCAATTACTAGCAGTTGTTGTTTTTTTCAAATTCCACACCCTTTTATGATATAAGTCCACCATTACAATTAATATGACATTATCACCTCTGTCACCACTCTCCTAATTATGCCTTTCAGCCCAATTATCCTGTGGACAGACGCGCTTATATATTTATTCGTAGGTATTGTACTTTTTTTGATTTGCTATGTAAGACGGAACGAACATCTATTGACACCCTGGAAACGTGTAGGACATAGTGCCAGCGGCATGTCTGCGCTGACTGTGCTACTTTTTTTCCTGATCGTAGGGTTACTCGATACGATCCATTTCCGGCCCGCTCTTGAGCACAAAACCCCAAACGGAGAAAGAGTCTACAGTGTAGAGGTCTTAAGCCTGCTTGATCTCTTGGTAACACCACTGCGCACCAATATGGAAAAAACCTATTCCGCGCCATTGGCCACACATCTCTACGCAAAAGAAACGATTGAACTTCCCGATGGAAAGCAAATTCGAATCTTCGCTCGACTTAAGTATGGTGGAAGCCACCTGAAAAATCCGGATAAGGATCATGTCAATGATATTATATGGCGCAGCGCAAAAGGATTGATGGTTGGCTCTCTGGTCTGGTGCTTATTGGCCGCAGGTTTAATCAATTTTTTGTCGCATCGTCATCAGGAAAAATTCACCCAAACCATCGCAACCATTTTGCAACGCAAAACGGAAATTCCCTGGTACGCCATTTTGATCACATTATTAATCCTCTTGATGATCATCGGTTGTGGAACAGCGTTAGCCAGCCATTATCATGTATTGGGTACCGACAAGGTTGGGCAAGATATTTTGTATCAATCACTTAAAAGTATTCGTATCGCTTTAGTCATTGGTACGCTAACTACGTTGATCATGCTGCCGTTTGCACTGTTGCTCGGCATTATGGCTGGTTATTTCAGAGGCTGGATTGATGATGTCATTCAATATACTTACACCACATTAAATTCCATACCTAGCGTATTATTGATCGCCGCTGCAGTTCTTATGATGCAAGTGTATATTGAAACCCATTCGGAATTGTTCGAAACCATCGCTGCACGCGCCGATCTACGCTTGCTCTTTCTGTGCATTATACTTGGCGTTACCAGTTGGACCAGCTTATGCCGCTTGCTTCGCGGCGAAGCCATGAAGCTGCGTGAATTGGAATATATCCAGGCGGCACATGCATTTGGCGTCTCACATTGGCGCATCATCACGCGGCATATTTTACCGAATGTAATGCACATCGTGTTAATTGCGACTGTGATGGATTTTAGTGGTTTAGTTCTGGCCGAGGCGGTGTTATCTTATGTCGGCGTTGGCGTCGATCCTTCCATGATGAGCTTTGGCACGATGATTAACGCGGCACGCTTGGAAATGGCGCGTGAACCCATGGTCTGGTGGGCATTGCTATCAGCATTCATCTTTATGTTCACTTTGGTATTGAGCGCCAATTTGTTTGCCGATGCAGTACAAAACGCATTAGATCCGCGCAGAAGGACGTTAAAACAAAGCAAGAGGTTCTTTCAAAAGCCAGACAATAAAGAACAAACACCCAGCAAATTATCCCAAGCTATTAAGCCAACAGGGTCATCTCATCAGCCATGAAGAATTTGCTGGAAATTGAAAACCTTGAAACCTTGCTTCACACCGGCGATACACCCGTACGCGCAGTCGATGGATTGTCACTTGAGATTTTCCCTGGTGAAACGTTTGCGTTACTGGGAGAATCCGGCTGCGGCAAATCGATGACAGCACTCTCCATTATGCGCTTGTTACCTGAAGTAGGCGAAATTGTCGCCGGGCAGGTTAAAATTAACGGCACAGATCTCTTACAATTATCTGAAGCCGGTATGCGCACAATCCGCGGCAAGCGCATCAGTATGATTTTTCAGGAACCGATGTTGAGCCTGAATCCAGTTCTCACTATCGCCGAGCAAATTGAAGAAGTATTGAACCAGCATTTGCAGTTATCCAAGGGCGCAACCAAGAAACGCATTCAGGAACTGTTAGAGCAAGTTGGCATTCCCGATGCAACGCAGCGCATGCATGAATATCCGTTCCAGTTTTCCGGTGGCATGAAACAGCGTGCTATGATCGCCATGGCGCTTGCAGGCGAACCTGAATTACTCATTGCCGATGAGCCAACGACAGCCTTGGATGTAACGATTCAGGCACAAGTCCTGGATCTAATGCGACAAATCCAGATACGCACGCACATGGCAATTTTACTGATCACACATGATCTAGGTGTGGTCGCCGAAATGGCCCAACGCATTGCAGTGATGTACGCAGGAGAAATCGTCGAACTGGCCTCCCGACATGATTTCTTTCAGCATCCAGCTCATCCCTATTCGCAGCAATTGTTTGCATCTTTACCCGGGAAACAAAAACGCGATCAGGCGCTAGCCGTGATTCAGGGCAATGTGCCCTCCCTCGCGCAACAGTTTAACGGCTGCCGTTTTGTTGATCGTTGTAACCAAGCATTGGCTATCTGTCACAATACAATTCCCCAGTGGTATCCGGTAACATCGGGCCATCAAGTGCGATGTCATTTGTATCAGCAAAATGCCCTAGGGAAACCACCGATCGATAACACTAATCAGTGCATAACTACGTTAGATGTCAAATCCAATACGACAGAAGAAACTTTATTACAGGTTACCGACCTCAAAGTACATTTTCCGATCCGCAAAGGATTACTCAAGCGCATAGTCGGTCACGTCAAAGCAGTCGACGGTGTATCGCTGAAAATTGTTACCGGAAAAACTTTAGCATTAGTCGGTGAATCAGGGTGTGGCAAAACAACCATTGGCAAAAGCATTTTGCAATTGATTAAACCAACTGCCGGGAGTGTACGCTTCAGAAACCAAGAACTGGTTGCTCTAAAACGCAGCCAGTTGCGGCAAATACGTTCCCAATTTCAAATCATATTTCAGGACCCCTACTCTTCACTGAATCCACGCATGCGAATTATTGAGATTCTGCGAGAGGGCATGGATGCCTTAGCAATCAGTAAAAAGAATGATTCTAAAACTCGGGATCAATCATCAAACTATTCAAGAGAGGAAGAAATTAATGCGTTATTGCGGCAAGTTGGTTTGCCTGTTGAGGTAAAATGGCGTTATCCGCATGAGTTCTCCGGTGGGCAACGGCAGCGCATCGCCATTGCACGCGCTTTGGCGGTTAACCCAGAGCTATTAATCTGCGATGAGCCAACTAGCGCACTCGATGTGTCGGTTCAAGCACAAATCCTGAATCTGCTCAAATCGCTGCAAAATAATTTAGGACTTGCATTTTTGTTTATTACCCACAATATCGCTGTTGTGGAATATTTAGCTGATGAGGTTGCCGTCATGTATCTGGGACGAATTGTTGAATATGGACGCATTAATGAGGTGATGAACCACCCTAGACACCCCTACACCCAGGCGTTGCTATCGTCAGTTCCGCAAATCGCATCTGATCCTGACCGCCACATCATTGCGCTGAAAGGAGATTTACCATCACCAGTCACGCCACCTACCGGTTGCCATTTCCATCCGCGTTGTGCCAGCGCCATGCCGATTTGCCGCGTAACCTACCCCCCGGCAAGCACATTCAGCACAACGCACACAACCCATTGTTTCCTTTATCCACACGAACAAGTTTCTTGAAATTATGAGTATTCATAACGAAGTGGCGCGCCGCCGCACTTTCGCCATCATTTCACATCCCGATGCAGGTAAAACAACGCTGACAGAAAAATTGTTGATGTATGCTGGCGCGATTCATATCGCCGGTAGCGTAAAAGCACGCAAAGCCAGTCGTCACGCCACCTCGGATTGGATGGAGATCGAAAAACAACGCGGCATCTCGGTCGCCAGTTCAGTAATGCAAATGGAATACCGCGATTGCATCATCAACTTACTGGATACACCCGGTCACCAGGACTTCTCGGAAGATACCTATCGTGTACTCACCGCAGTCGATGCCGCATTGATGGTGATTGATGCCGCCAACGGCGTTGAAGCTCAGACACTTCGTCTACTGGAGGTTTGCCGGGCACGTAATACCCCTATCATCACATTTGTCAATAAAATGGATCGTGAGGTGCGCGAACCGCTGGATTTGATCGATGAAATCGAACGTACCCTCGGTATGGCTACAATTCCATTCACTTGGCCTGTTGGTATGGGGAAAAACTTCCATGGCGTATGTGATCTGAAAAATGATTGTATGCGCGTATTCCAACCTGGATCCGACCGCATCGACAGCAAAAATGAGGTGATCGCGCATTTCCAAGATCCGCAGATCCAGCAGCGTTTTGGTAGTGATTTATCTACCGCATTACAGGCAATCGAGTTGATCAGGGGTGCTTCACCGACTTTTGATCATGCGGCTTTTCTTGCGGGTCAACAAACTCCTGTTTTCTTTGGTTCCGCGATCAACAACTTTGGTGTACGGGAAATTCTTGATGCTTTGGTCGATTTGGCGCCACCGCCGGAGTCACGTAACGCGATTCAGCGTGAAGTGTTGCCGGATGAAAAAAAATTCTCCGGTATGGTATTTAAAATCCAGGCTAATATGAATCTGGCACATCGCGATCGCATTGCTTTTGTGCGTGTGTGCTCGGGTCATTTCAAGCGTGGCATGAATTTGAAAGTTGCACGTAACGGCAAGGATATCCGTACCAGCACGGTAGTATCTTTTTTATCGCAGCGTCGCGACATTCTTGAAGAAGCGTATCCAGGAGATATCATTGGCATACCGAATCACGGTACGCTGCAACTCGGCGACACTTTAACTGAGGGCGAAGTGTTGCAATTCACCGGATTGCCTTTTTTTGCCCCGGAAATTTTCCGTACCGTTGAAATATCAGATCCGCTACGCAGCAAGCAACTGAAACTGGGATTAACGCAATTAGGTGAAGAAGGTGCGATCCAAGTATTCCGTCCGCATTTGGGCAATATGCTGTTACTGGGTGCGGTCGGTACGTTACAGTTTGAAGTGGTCACTCACCGGCTCCAACATGAGTATGCGGTGGCTGCGCGGATAGCGCCAGCCAAATATCAATTGGCCCGCTGGATTACTTGTGACGATTCACGCGAATTACAACGTTTTATTGAAGCCAATGCGCACCGTATCGCCTACGATGCGGTAGACGCCCCAACCTTTCTGGCCGCTTTTGGCGCAGAATTGAGTGTCGCTGAAGATAATTGGCCCGCGATTCGCTTTCATAAACTGCGCGAACACGCCGGTTTGGTTTTTCAGAATCACATGAACGGATAATGGTCAGTGGGATGAAATGGATATCGATTATTTTATTACTCAATCTTTTTACAGCACCCACATCGGCTAGTAATTTAATTTCCACACCCACTGACCATCTCACTCAATTTGTTGTCATCGGTGACATGCCATACACCGACACAGAATATGCACTGTTAGAACAGCCTGATGGAGCCATCGCCAAAACCATTCGCACACTCAATCCTCCCTTGTTGATCCACTTGGGAGACTTCAAGCAGAGTCGATTAAGTTGTAGCGATGAATTGTTCCAAGATCGTTACCGTCAAATTGCGCAGCTCAATCCGCACAAAATCGTCTATACCCCCGGCGATAATGAATGGGTGGATTGTGACCGATTTACCTTTTCCGCACGTTATGACGAGCTGGAGCGGCTCAGTTTCTTGCGCCAGCTTTTTTTCCACCAGGATCAGTATCAGTTAACTAAAGATATTCCTGATCTTATCCGGCAAGAAGGTTTTATTGAAAACGCGCTATGGGAATCCAATCAAGTTGTTTTTGCCACACTGCATGTTCCTGGAACAAATAATGGCCGTAAGGAAATTTTGCGCAGCAATCTGCAGGATGCCTTGAACGAAGCCGATTATCGCGACCAATCCAACGAGAAATGGCTGCAACGATTATTTATCGCAGCAGAATCCGCGCCGGCAATCGTGATTGCATTGCATGCCGATATTTTTAATTTTGATCATGAAAAACCAGCTTGTACTATCAAAAATCGCACTAACTGCGATGGTTATCGAAAGTTACGTGATTTGATTAAAAGCAAAGTTACACAAATTAACAAGCCGACTCTGGTCATTCATGGCGACTCCCAGGCATATTGCCTGCAACAACCGTACACCTCGATTCCTAATCTTTGGCGGCTCAACGCCCCCGGAGACTACAAATACATTGATGCCAGCCAGGTTGTTTTTGATCCGAAAAATAAAGAAACACCCTTTAGCGTTACCGGCGTACTTGATCGCAAGCCCGCTCCGGCAATTTGCAACTATAGTATTTTCGGTGCATCACGACATTCTCCATACTTATTACCAAGAGCGCAGTTATCATGATATTCAGCATGACCGGTTACGCCGCCGCTAGCCAAGAAACACCCCAAGGATCTTTCAGCATCGAAATACGCTCAGTCAACAACCGCTATCTGGACATTCTATTCCGTCTGCCGGATGAATTTCGCAAGCAAGAAGCAGTTATGCGAGAACTGCTCACTACGCAACTCAGCCGTGGCAAAGTCGAATGTCGCCTGAATTTCTCTCCATTGGCCAATACGGTAAATTTGCAGCAACTGGATGACGCATTATTAGAAAGATTACTGCATCTGGAGCAAGCGATTAAAACACGGCATCCTGCAGCGGCAACGCTAACCGTATCAGAAATTCTTAAATGGCCCGGCATACTGGAAAGTAATCATACAAACTTCGAAGAATTTGATGAAATTGGGATGATGCTACTGCAAGCTGCTCTGGATGATTTAAAAGCCGCACGAATACGTGAAGGTAATAAACTCAGATCAATTTTACTGAATCGCATTCAGCAAATGCGCCAGCTCTTGCAAATGGCATCACCGCGAATTCCGACACTCATTGCAGCATTTGAAGAAAAACTACGTACCCGCTTGGAAGAAATCATAAGCAATAACGAGGATGAACGCATTCGCCAGGAAATCACGCTATTTGCCGGGAAAATCGATGTTGACGAAGAGTTGTCACGTCTACAAGCACATCTGGATGAAGTGGAACGCATTCTAAATAAAGGCGGCTACGTCGGGAAACGACTCGATTTCATGATGCAGGAATTAAATCGTGAAGCCAATACAATCGGATCGAAGTCAGTTGATCTGGAAATCACGCGAATTTCGATGGAATTGAAGGTGATCATTGAGCAGATGCGGGAACAAGTTCAGAATATTGAATGATCAAATCATTCTGGGCTCTAGTAATATTTATTAATTTTATTAGTAGATATTAAAACTACGGTTATTTCATCATTTGCCAAAGCAAAAAATTGCTATGCTTAACTTGTGCTGGTATGGCAGATTTAATCCAGTGTGAAATTGAATTCATTGTTTGGCAATCCGAGTCGATTATATTAAGAATCTAATCGATATCATTCCATAGAAAACTGAAATAAAATGGGAAAATTATTCTTTTATATCCTAATTGCATTATTGATTTATTGGATCATTAAAAATCGGCACTCTAAAAAAGACTCCGATATATCTGATCTGGATTCGATTGAAGATACTGTGAGTTGTGTGCATTGTGGTGTTTACTTGCCTAAAAGCGAAGCTATCAATCACCAGGATAAATATTTCTGTTGCCAGGAACATTGCGACCAATTCTTAAGCTCTTCATCTTAAATTAATTATCGTGTCAACACCCACCTATATATCACAAACGAAACATTCAATTTCCTGGCCTTTCAATTCCAGACTCATGGGCGCTGACCACACCGGACAGCGCTGGCGTTCGCTCTATTATTTCAATATTTACCGCGTATTGCTTGGTGGCGCTCTGCTAATTAGTGTTTGGCAATTTAAGTTCACAAATTTTGGCTCGCACCACTACGTATTGTTTTTGTACGCGGGGATTGTCTATGTGATTTTCGGCTTAACATCTATCCTTCTGATTAAACTAAGAACCCCGAGTTTTAATTGGCAATTAACCATACAGGTGATTGGTGATATCGTTATTCTCACCGCCATGTTATATGCTAGTGGTGGTTTACAAAGCGGTTTGGGCGCGATACTGCTGATATCGCTCGCTGCTGCGGGATTAATCAGCCGCGGTCGTTTAGCGCTATTTTTTGCGTCTATTGCAACGATTAGCTTATTGTTGCAAGAAACTTATTCCTTGCTTACGATTAATTTTTATTCTGCCCAATACTCACAAGCCGGTATATTGAGCATGGCCTATTTTGCTGTCGCTTGGTTAGCACATCGCTTGGCTGAACATACTTTAGCGAGTGAGCAGCTAGCTAATGAACGCGGCATTGATCTGGCAAATATGTCACAAGTCAATCAATTAGTAATTCAGGATCTGCAAGAAGGTGTACTGGTAGTAGATAAACGAGGGATTATTCGGCAGCATAATAGCTACGCTGATAAGTTGCTAGATTTAAAACCATCTATGGGTAAAACAAAATTACTCAGGTTGTCCAATTATGCACCTGATATAGCTGACAAACTTACAAGTTGGCAGGGGGATAGTGGAATAAATTCTGAGTTGCTACGTTTAACGCATAGTAATGCATTAGTACGCATCCGATTTTTACCCATACAAGCTGATTTCCGCAATGGAGTTGTAATTTTCCTTGAAGATATGGGGCGCATACAGGCACAGTTGCAACAACTTAAACTGGCAGCAGTTGGGCGTTTAACGGTCAATATTGCGCATGAAATTCGTAACCCACTTTCTTCTATCAATCATGCAGCTGAACTTTTAGAAGAAGAACAGCAAGAAAATCATAAAGATCCTCGTTTAGTACGAATCATCTGTGATAACACCCGGAGATTAAACAAGATTGTACAGGATGTATTGCAACTGAACCGGCGTAACATTTCAAAACCGGACATCTTTGAGGTCAATGATTTTATTAAAAATTTTATCGAAGAGTTTTGTGATGCGGAAAAAATTGATAGAGATGCATTCATATTTCAGAACCTCCATAATTATTTAGTTAGTTTTGATCGTGACCACCTGAATCAGATACTCTGGAATTTGTGCAGAAATGCATGGCGACATTGCCGTAAGCAAACTGATAGTGTTTATATTGAATTGTCTACAACCAACGGAAATAATATTTGTCTCAATATCATTGACGATGGTCCAGGTGTGGATTCGCAGCAAGTAAAAGAAATATTTGAACCTTTTTTTACAACGGCGGCTGGCGGAACAGGATTGGGCCTATATGTGGCGCGCGAATTGTGCGAAACAAATCAGTCATCACTTGACTATATTGAAGGTTCTTCAGGTGGCCATTTCAGAATAATCTTTAGTCGCGTAAGCCATGCCGATAGATAACGAACGAATTGTTAACCTGCAAAAAAAAACTCTATCGCCCAGGATACTGGTTGTAGATGATGAGCCGGATATTATTGAATTGTTGGAACTAACGCTCGCGCGGATGGGAATGGAGGTTTCTAGTGCAACGTGTATTAGTGATGCCAAAGCACTGCTGCAATCACACCAATTTCAATTATGTTTGACCGACATGCGCTTACCGGATGGCAACGGATTGGAATTGGTCAAATATATCTCGCAGCACTGCGCAGATGTTCCTAGCGCTGTTATTACAGCATATGGTACGACAGAAAATGCAGTAGCTGCGCTAAAAGCAGGTGCTTTTGATTACTTACCTAAACCGGTCTCTTTGAAGCAATTACGTGATTTGGTCAAATCGGCTTTAAATCTGCCACCGATAAAGATTGAATCAGTAGAACGGAGTGAAACAAGTCAGCGTACTTTACTGGGTGAATCTGAATCGATGCATCAGTTACGTGCAACTATTGACAAGCTTTCGCGCAGCCAAGCATCGGTGTATATCAGTGGTGAATCTGGCAGCGGTAAAGAATTGGCTGCAAGGATGATTCATGAAAGAAGTGCCCGCCACAAGCAACCATTTGTTGCGGTCAACTGCGGTGCGATTCCGGATAATTTAATGGAAAGTGAATTCTTCGGCTATAAAAGAGGCGCTTTCACTGGTGCTGAAAAAGATCATGATGGATTTTTCCTGACTGCCAACGGCGGTACCTTGTTTCTTGATGAAGTCGCTGATTTGCCATTAACGATGCAAGTTAAATTGCTTAGGGTCATTCAGGAAAAACAAGTAAGAAGAATTGGTGATACACAAGAAAGAAATATTGATGTACGAATTATCAGTGCCACACACAAAAGACTAAGTCATTGCGTCGCAATCGGTCAGTTTCGGCAGGATTTGTATTATCGTTTGAATGTAATTGAATTAAATATGCCCGCATTACGCGAGATGCGCGAAGATATACCATTGATTACAAAAGTTATTCTTGAAAAACAGTGCCGCGAAGCCAAGCGACCTACTTGCCGCATTAAAAAAGATGCCATGGCAATGCTAAAAAACTATGATTTTCCAGGCAATGTTCGCGAACTTGAAAATGTGCTAGAACGCACGTTAGCGCTCTGTTCCGAAGTGGAAATAGGTGTAGATGAATTACAATTACCTAATCAAACGTTAGATGCTGCAGTCAAAGATACGACAGAGGTCACTCAAACCACTGTCAACATACTTCCGATAAATACGGATCAAAATCTACCGCTACAAGATTTTCTTGACAGACTGGAAAAAGATTCTATTGTCAAGGCACTGAATGAAAGCCGGTACAATCGCACTAAGGCAGCAAAAACACTGGGCATTACGGTGCGATCACTACGTTACCGAATGGAAAGATTGGGGTTAAATGTCTAAATAACTTGCTGACTTTAGCCAGTAGTTGTTTAGACACGAGATTTTTACAAATTCTGCATCCTGAAAAAATATCTTCTAAAAACAATTTATCATGTACATCAACGAATTCGATAAATTTGATGTACATGATACAGTTTGTTACTTTGATAGTTTCTTCAGTTATTATTTGTCAATTCCATCTCAACGTCCGGTCAAGGCCGATTGCAGCAAAGTAGCCGCAGCGGGTCCGCTAGCATTACTAACATAACTTGTGATAACGGGAATAAATTGCCCAACCATATCCGGAGAAAGATTCAATTGCTGAAATGATGCTGCAAGTGCAGTGGCATTACCCAGCGTATTATTGCTACCCCCCATCAGCGATGACAAATTACCAGATAGATTCGACATTGCTGGCGCAGCGCCTAACATGTTATCCATTCCCGGAATAGATCGGGATAATGTCGCAAATGCTTGCGGATCCATATTGCCTTGAGCCATCTGGAAGATGGCGCCAGCACCGCCTAGCGCCTGTTGCTGTGATACGCCAAGCCGGTGAGTCAAAATATCCACCAACCCAATTTGCGCCACTCCAGCTGGATTATTCGCTGCCGTCGCTCCGGCATTCAGTACTTGTCGACTGCTTTGCGCCGCGCCTTCGACCGTTGATAAGCTTTGGTCGATCGCCCCTAATGAATTAGTGCCGCCTGTATTAGTTGCACATCCGCTTGCAGATAAACATACTGCAATAGCGATTAAATAAGAATAATTGATCTTCTTCATGATAACCCCTTACAAAAAATGGAGAATATTAAACATCCAACAAATATTTTAAGTGACAGCATGCCATCAATAAACGTTCAATGCTACATAATACATGCATTGTCATAAATTCTTCATAATACAGTCATCAAATTTTCATACTCTTTGGTTATGCTCTCTCATATCATAAATAACTAAGGAGAAAAACAATGCACTGTTTAATTAAAGAGTGGCCAAATAAAATGGCAACGCTGATGACTGAAGATGGTGTCGTACTTTGGACATTTAGCGACGTTGAAGAAGCTCGCAAAGTATGGCAAGACTGGTGTTCACTTCAGAATGAAAAAAACTCTAGCCAAATCGGACGCCTTTGCAAATCAAACTTATCCGAGCATGTTCTCTGAGCGCTCAATCGCAATTTAGCAACGCCTACCTCTTTTCTGATTGTTCATTAATAATCAGATTCAATTTTTACTTGCCTGTACATTCCACGGCTTACTAGCAACTCTCCCACACTGTGGTTAAAATGCTTAAAATAAGCAACTACTTCATTTACTCAGGCAAGCTTAATGCATACAAAATTTTATTCGGAAATTCGGCCTCAACATAAGCAAACCGATCATGCCGCACAAAGCAGGGCGGCCGACAAATCTGGACTTCCTGCTGGAACATTGGTACACATCGGGGCAAAGCATCAATCGGAATGCAAAATTTCAGCGATACAATACAATGCCGAAACATTCATCCGTCATGAAATTTCTGCAATCTCAGATCTGCAACAGCTGCAAAATACCAAACTGATTACTTGGGTAAATATCGATGGACTAAGCAATATTGGTATTGTTGAGAGTATTGGTCATGAATTGAACATCCATCCTTTGGTATTAGAAGATATTTTAAGTACGCACCAACGCCCTAAGCTGGAGGAATATGAAGATTTTCTGTACCTGGTGATTAAAGGCATCAGCCTTGATCCGGATAAAATTTTTAGTCTACAGTACGAACAAATCAGTATCTTGTTATTAGCCAACTATGTTATTACTTTCAAAGAAAAACCTGATACTACATTTGATCCTGTCTATCACTATCTGCAAAATCGCAACGGTCGATTGCGACTAAATGGCAGTGATTATCTAGCATACGTTATTCTTGACACTGTCGTTGATGGGTATTTTGTAGTAGAAGACAGCTTGGACGATGTCATTGATTCACTGGAAGACAATATTTTGTTCAATTCTAATAAAGAAATGCTACAAACCATACAACAAATACGTCGCAGCCTGATTTCAATGAAACGTAATATTTCACCCTTACGTGAACTATTGGCGACAATTCAACGTATTGATACGCCGTTATTACAAGAAAAAACTTTGCGATATTTCGGTGATGTTTATGACCATGTGTTACGTGTTAACGATTCACTCGATTCCTATCGTGAAAGAATTTCGGCGATGCACGATATTTATCTTTCCAGTATCAGTAACAAAATGAATGAAACAATGAAAATTCTGACTATTTTTGCATCTATCTTCATACCATTGACTTTTATTGCGGGCATTTATGGGATGAACTTTGAATACATGCCGGAATTAAAATGGCGCTGGGCCTATCCTGCTCTATGGGTAATCTTTATTGTAATAAGCGTGAGCTTACTCATTTATTTTAAAAAGAAAAGATGGCTATAAAATAAAAAAGAGATTCAATCCCGAAGTTGAATTGAATCTCTATCAAGCGTTTCTTTTTAATAGAATTCTAAAAAGGAAACTAATTTATTAGTTATTTATTATTAGAATGATCTTTTCTGACTGCGCACTGAAAATCCAATTAGCCCTAAACCAATCATGAACATGGCATAAGTTTCCGGTTCTGGGACTGCACTGACACCGATAACAAAATCATCCCAATCACCCAGATATTTTTTGCCCGCGCTATCGTCGTATCCTATTACAAAATCATAGACAGTAGAGCCTACTTGCATATTTGTTCCAATCAGTCCTATCGAGGTATTTTTATCCCAAGGGCCTCCATTCACAGCAAATTTACCAACATTACCTTCAAACTTAAAGCTTAATGGGCCTGATATACTAACTATAGAACTAACGGAAGTTCCAATTGGGTCAGATTCAAGCAGTGCATTACCACCCAAAACATCATAAAACTTATTGTTATATCCAGATTCCTGACCCAGAAAAGTATAGGTTATCATCTGCGATCCCGGTCCCGCGAAGTCAAGATACCCGACGTTCAATGACGAACCGACAGGCAACGTGGCAAAGCCCCCGATATTAAATGCCTCAGTCCGAGTTGCTGTGTCGGTAGCCACAAACGACAATCCAGCACTAGCAGAACCGCTTGCGATCAACAACGCAGCTGCAATAATTGTTTGCTGCATTAAATATGTCTGACTCATTTGCATGCCTCTAAGAAATTAATAAAATAAAAGTAATTTGTATCAACCAAATCGTATCTGTGAAAATTCATCTCAAGATACATTCAATACCTGAATTCGCAACAGTTTCATGCTACCCGTTGGAGAACTTTAGCACCATAGTCAATTACTCCTTATTTTATAATGTGTTATTAGTACATCTCGCCTAATTTATTAGGCAAAGTGTCATACATCCCGAGCAAGCGCTAGCTCGAATTGAACTGGAGGCATATTGTCAGTAAGTCATGAAACCATCTATCAGCACAGCTACGCAGGCGAACGAACAAGTAGTGCGATCTGAGGAAGACTGAATAAGATCTTCTGCATGTGTTGTTTGAAGGGATAGAAACTTGTTATAGGTATTCGATAGGTTTTCTCCTCCATTGTTTGGTAATCATAAATATCAAGTTTAGCGCGACATCTGGATTGGGGAAGCTATTGACATATTGTGTGGTTTTCGTGCCTCCTTTCAATCCGATTGGTGGCAATAGCATACGACACAGCTGTACAGGATAGTTTCAGCACTAGTGATAATAACGCCGTTTGTATTCAGGTAGAGATTTTTGCGAAAGGGTATTTTATGACTCGTAACACATTGTGTTAACTTAATAAAAATTACAGAATTAGGATATTGCAACGATCTCAGGTAATGTTCCCCCGCTACTTGGATAACGTTTGCCCCACTTCTAACGTGCGGTCAATGGAACACAGATCATTCTACCGGGGAAAACATTAAAACGAGATACGCGTTATCAAAGAGACAAAAAAAGCAAACAATGCAGAAGGCGCGCAGCGATTAAACCCATTATCAGTCACCTGAAATCGGATTACCGAATAGCCAGAAATTTTACCTAAAGAACATACTTGGCGATCACATCAACCTGTTGATGACCGCTGCTGCTTAGAACATGAAACAATGGCTACTGGCCATTGTTTGGCTCTTTTCTCCGTGAAAAAAATGCAGACTGCTTGAGTTCTTGAAGGGAAACTCAAATCATCAAGCGCTATATCTTTATAGATACTCATTTTTCCCGACAGCTTGCCTGGAATAATTTTTATTCGATATTTTCAGAGTCGACTAGTTAGACTTAAAACCACATAACAAAAAATAATACTGAGGAACAAATCAATCTAACAATGCTTGTTTCGCATCGTCGAGTTCTTTGTCGCGGCGATGGTAGCCACAGGTGTTGATTAGTTTTTCTGCAGCTTCCAGATCCGCTCTTGGCGACTTCCACGGATAATCCAGGCTGCCGTCCAAAGTTCGAAATTTTCCAAACAATCTCGCCCGATACAAATGAATATCCGCCATATGAAGCTTCATCGAGCTACGCTCGGCGATTTCCCAAGCTTCATCGAGGTCGGTTTGTGCACTGTCGGTGCCGGTACGCTTGCCTTCTATAAACCTTAGCCAAGCACGGATGAGAAGTCCCCTAGGCAGATGCCCCATTATGCCAGCGCGACGAAAACCATTAACGGTTTGCTCTACCTGTAATTGTGCACGTCGGGTGTCAGATTTTGCCAAAATCGCCTCGTAGAGCAAGGCGCTGCTTAACGTGAAGCGCTCCAGAGCAAGATCGATAAGATCATCGTCGTGTTCAAATATTCTTTCTGCGCTTTGTTGTGAAGATGTGGTACAAATTTCTAACAACTTCTTGTGCTCCAATTCTTGCAAGCAATATGAAGAAAATATTGCTTGCCACGCGGCACGTTCAGAAGCAGCAAGTTGTAAGTTCCAATATTGAAAACTCGCCAGACCGTAAAACAGCCGACTGTCCATATAATCAGGCTCTATTTTCTCGATCTCACTGAATAAATCCTTCGCTTCAGTCAACCTACCTGCCTGGTGCAAGGCATCAGCATGTTGAAATCGTTTGCTAATCCTCTCATGTGCGACACCACTACGATCCGCATAAATAACCGACTGTTCAGCGGCATCGACGGCCCCAATCACATTCCCCAAATACAGCTTCAAGTCACTCTGGTTTCTAAAAATAATGGCAGCGCCAGTCAAATCCTTTTCCTTCAACATATCAATCGCTAACTGCATTGGTTCCAGAGATTCGTTTAATCTACCTAGAGCTCCAAGATAGAAGCTAGCTTCGCTATATAGAAAAATATGTAAATTTTCTGAAAGTATGGATGAAATGGACTTCCAAGGCTGATCAAAAAAACAAGCAACCGCTCCTAAATTAGATGCCATTGCTCCGAGTTTTCGTGAACTATAGTAGTCTTTATGTTGCAAAATGCGCCCCAAATAAATTTCGCAACATGCTTCCGACTGCAATCCCGCCTGGCAGCCGTGGATCACGGCTTGGTAGAGCGGTTGGAGGTCTTCGAGCGTGGGCTGACTACCTTCATGCGTGGTTGCACATAGATACTCATAGAGCCGACGATGGGCCGTGCGCCACGCATTCGGTTGTTGCGCACGCAGTTGCCGCGAAAAGTATTCTCGCAGCAGTGGATGCGCATCGAGCGAAACAAGTGTGCCTGCAGCGTCCCGGTTCACCGTAAGTAATTGCGCGGATTCGAGGCCACTAAGGCAAAACTCCCAATCCTCATCGGCCAGCTCGGTGAGTGGATCAGTGATTCCGAGGATAGTTTCACTCCGCAGAGCCGCAAGGCAGCCGGCGTCTGCGGGCCGATCAAACAATCCCATAAGCCGCAGCACAGCTACTTCGCGCTGTCCTTCGTCGCCGCCGTTCAACAGCCACTTTTCGTAGGCCGCCATAGTGCGAAAAGCGTGCCCTCCACTGATCTTCTCGTCAGCTTTCTCAAACCTTACACGATCGCACTGGCGAATATCGCCATTAAAGGCGCGTTTCAGAAATCCTCCGAGCAAGGTCAGCGTGAGTGCATGTCCTTTCACGTCATCAACCAATTTTTCTAATTCTTGCGCCATACCGCGCACACCGAGTGTTTTTAGTAGAAATACACCGGCGTCGAGCGACAAAGGCCACAGCGTTACTTCAACCACAGTCTTATTCTGAAACGCCCGTAAATCTGGCAATGAATACCGGGTGGTAATCACACATAAACCGTGACTGTTTTGCGCTAGCCCTTTGAGCAGCGCAGAGATACCCTGATCCTTCAGTTCGCCCGGTGTAGGCGAAGTGGGTGCATATTGGAGTGGCTCGAGACCGTCCAGAACGAGCAGGCTGCGTTGCTGCCCTACAATGCGTGCAAGGTGCCGGCCTTTCTCGTATGCTCCGGCAGCACTGGCGGCAAATTCTTTGTCTGCAGCATTACCGAAAAAGCTAATTGCTTCCTTCAGAAATAAGTCGGAGGAAATCACCAGTTGTTCACTCGTACCCTGATTATAGAACGACCACGCAAAAGCGGCATCGCAACCGGGCCAATCTTTGGCAAGCATTTCATCCACAATCCATTTGGCCACTAGGGAAGTCTTTCCCTCGCCGCCAAAAGCAACAAATGTGAGAATGCGGGAGCGCTCCTTTTCCACACGCACGACTTTATCCCAGGCGTCGCTGAGAAATGCGATTTCATCTTCGCGGCCAATTAATTGAGTAGGTGCAGATTTTAAAATGCGGGAGATGTCAAAATTTTGTTCCGCACTGGAAATAGTATCGTCAAAAGCCATCCTACTTCCCGAAGCACGGCGTTTCAATTTGAGGCTGCCGATAGGCCTAGGTTCCACGCCTGCTTGACCAAGCAAAGAATCGTAAAGGCATTGGTAGTTTTCCTCAGATACAAGGGAATAGTAAGTACGAGATCGCAATGGCTCCGGAATCCATCTTTCTTCAGCATCAGAGAGAATAATTGGCACAAACTTTGACGTCCGGCTACGGCTATCGTAAATCTCTTGCGCAATAAGTGCACCCTCCCAGTCAGCACCTTTGCCTTTACCAGCGATTTCGTGACCACGAAACCTCTGATAATAGATTTCCGTACAAATAACGAGTACGGTATCTGCGACATCGAGTTGATCTAGCATCCATCGCGGCCAACCTTGCCCCGGTGATCCATTCACATATTGATCGAAAAGCATCTCAAAGCCCTTATCTCGCAATGCCCAAGCCAGTTGGAGCACACGATCACTGTGCTCCGGCGAATCATGGCTGTAACTGATGAATACTTTTTTCATGAGGACTGAATGCAAGATCGGCCTGCTAGTAGTTCACCCCATACTGCTCTCGATACTGCTGCACCAGCAGCAAATGCTGCGCAAGCTCTGGCTGATGCTGCAAAAACTCCACCAGATCGTCCAGATTGATAATTGAAGTCACAGTAAGGCCATGCATTTGCTGCACTTCCTGCACTGCCGATAACTGGTCGCCACCCCGCTCCATGCGATCCACGGCGATGACGACACCGCTTGGTGTTGCACCCAAGGCTTTGATTAAATCGACCGATTCGCGCACCGAGGTGCCCGCAGAAATGACGTCATCGACGATCAATACGCGCCCCGCCATCGAAGCGCCAACCAATACGCCGCCTTCACCGTGATCCTTAGCTTCCTTGCGGTTGAAACAGAATGGATAGTTATGCCCCATCTCAGCCAGCGCGATGACAATTGCACTAACCAATGGGATGCCTTTATAGGCCGGACCAAACAACAGATCAAACGGAAGCTCTGCAGCAACAATCGCTTTGGCGTAAAATTGCCCAAGTTTGCGCAGTGCATCGCCATCATTAAATAATCCCGCATTAAAAAAATACGGTGACATGCGCCCGGCTTTGGTTTTAAATTCACCAAAACATAAAACATTACGCACGATGGCAAATTGAATAAAGGCTTGCCGGAAATCATCGGACATAACTTGACCAACCCATAAATATTGATAGATGCAAATTATAACGCTTAACTTAAATGGTATTCGTGCAGCCGTAAAAAAAGGCTTTCTTGAATGGCTCGCGGCACAACCCGCAGATATCGTTTGCGTACAAGAATTAAAGGCGCAATTGCCCGATCTCTCCGCCGCGATACAATCACCGGATGGCTATCACGGCTATTTCCATTGTGCCGAACAGAAAGGCTATAGTGGTGTCGGCATATATTCCCGCAAAAAACCGGATCAAGTCATCGAAGGCATCGGTATTGCCGATATCGATGCCGAAGGCCGCTTTCTGCAAGCGGATTATGGCAATTTAAGCATCGTTTCAATTTATCTACCATCTGGTTCCAGCGGTGAACATCGGCAGGCTGCAAAGTTTTATTTCATGGAAAAATTTTTTCCGGTATTGCAGAACCTAAAGGCTAGTAATAGAGAAATCATTTTATGCGGCGATTGGAACATTGCACACAAGGAAATCGACCTTAAAAATTGGCGCTCCAATCAGAAAAATTCCGGTTTCCTGCCTGAAGAACGCGATTGGTTGTCCAATGTATTTGGAAATTTCGGTTTTATCGATGTATTTCGCCAGCTGAACACCGAACCGGATCATTACACCTGGTGGTCGAATCGTGGACAAGCCTGGGCGAAAAACGTCGGTTGGCGCATCGACTACCAAATCGCCACGCCTGCTATCGCACAACAAGCACGAACTACTTCAATTTATAAAGATGAGCGTTTTTCCGATCATGCGCCACTGATCATCGACTACGATCACGAATTATGACATCGGCGGCATTATCCAGTTGGTTGCAGGCACTGCGGGTATATACTCACCCCCGCGTACTCGGCATGCTGTCCCTGGGATTTTCCGCCGGATTGCCGTTGCTGTTGATCATGGGTACGTTGTCATTCTGGCTGCGGGAGGCTGGTATCGACCGCACTACAATCGGCCATCTGAGCTGGATCGGTTTGGCCTACAGCTTTAAGTGGCTATGGTCGCCACTGGTTGATCGAATGTCACTGCCACTGCTGACGCGATGGCTGGGTCGCCGCCGCGCCTGGTTGTTGCTGTCGCAGATCACCATTGCCGTGGCACTGACGGGCATGGCACTCACCGATCCTGTTATGAATCTGACACATCTAGTGTTTTTCGCACTGGCCGTGGCATTCGCATCCGCCACGCAAGACATCGCGCTCGACGCTTATCGCATCGAAGCCGTTGCGGCAGAATTGCAGGGCGCAATGGCTGCCACGTATCAGGCCGGTTATCGCGTCGCGATGATCCTGGCCTCAGCTGGCGTGTTATGGATTGCTGCGGCGGTTGATGTCACCGCAGATACCTACGACCACGCGCCGTGGCGTTTCGCTTATTTGATCATGGCCGCCAGCATGGTCGTCGGCATTATCAGTACATTTATCATTCGCGAACCGGATGTTCCCTACAGCCGATTAATCTCAGAAAACGAAAAAATCGCACAACAAGCCATTGCAACGTGGCATCTTCATCCCCGCATCGGCAACTTGCTAGTTTGGCTTTATGGCGCATTAATTGCACCATTCCGCGACTTTATTATGCGACATGGCCGGCAGGCATTGCTGATCCTAGGTCTGATTGCCATCTACCGTATCTCCGATGTTGTGATGGGCGTAATGAGCAACCCCTTCTATGTCGACATGGGCTATAGCAAAGAAGAAGTTGCTACGATTTCAAAAGTGTATGGCGTCATCATGACGATCGTAGGCGCAGCGATCGGAGGCGTGCTGACAGTCAAAATCGGCATCATGCGCACGCTGTTTCTAGGGGCGGTGCTGTCTGCCGCGACCAATCTATTGTTTGTCTGGCTGGCAGGACGGGGGCATGACGTCAGTGGGTTAATTTTTACCATTTCAGCAGATAATCTTTCTGCTGGTATCGCTTCTTGCGCTTTTATCGCTTATTTATCCGGGCTAACCAACTCGGCATACTCAGCCACTCAGTATGCATTATTCAGCTCAGTGATGCTGCTGCTGCCCAAATTCATCGCCGGTTTCAGCGGACAATTTGTCGATGCATACGGTTATGAAAATTTCTTTGTAGCAACCGCTATACTCGGTTTGCCTGTTTTGATTCTGGTGTGGCTCGCCGGACAGGCTAAGTTTACGCATTCGTCCAAATAATTAACTCTCATGCAGACAAATCCTGAAACCGAATACCAAGCGCTGATCAGTGCCGGCGAGCTAAAGCCGGATGCCGATCAAGCTAAAGCCGTTGTCGCTCTGGAGCGATTACATGGTGAATTGCTTAATGCCCGCACGACCGGAAAGAAATGGCCTACTCGATTGTTTCTCTGGCTCGGCAGTAATAAATCGGCTCCCAAAGGCATTTATCTCTATGGTGGTGTAGGGCGCGGCAAATCCATGCTGATGGATTTATTTTACAAGACGACTCCAATCGAATCAAAGAAACGCGTTCATTTCCATGAATTCATGCTGGATATTCATGCCCGACTCAAAAAATGGCACGAATTCTCAGTACAGGAACGTGCACAACAGGGCTCGCGCTCCAGCGATGCAGACCCGATTCCCTCAATCGCACGAAAAATAGCCGATACCACAATGCTATTATGTTTTGACGAATTCCAGGTTACCGATATCGCCGATGCGATGGTGCTGACCCGGCTTTTCAATGAACTGTTTGCGCAAGGTGTCGTGGTAGTCACCACCTCTAATCGTTCACCCGACGATCTCTACAAAAACGGTTTGAATCGCCAGCGTTTTCTGCCATTCATTCAACAGATAAAAGATAAGCTTGAGATTATTTCACTGGAAAGCCCAATTGACTATCGCTACAACCGCTTGAAAGGTGCACAGACTTACTATTTCCCGGTTAACGAAGAAACCACGACCGAGCTGTCGGCTACATTTTTTCGCCTTACCGACCGCCGTGTAGAAGACCGGCACAAGGTCCCCAGCGAAGAATTAAACGTGCAGGGCCGAATGTTGTTCGTTCCTAAAGCAGCACGAGGCGTCGCCGTTTTTTCATTTTGGCGCCTATGCGCCAATCCTCTTGGTACCGCAGATTATCTCGCCATTGCCAGAACCTATCATACCGTCATTATGGTTGCGATCCCGCAATTCAATCAAGAAAACAGCAACGAAGCCAAGCGTTTCATCCATTTGATCGATGCGCTATATGAACATGGCGTGAAATTTTTTTGTTCAGCCGCCGTCCCCCTACAATCACTGTATGCCGGAGGAAATATCAGTTTTGAATTTGAACGTACGATTTCACGCCTGGTGGAAATGCAATCGGAAAATTATCTGGCAAGAGGCCATGGCAAAAACTTGCATAGCTAAATAGTCGCCCCTGAAAAGTATCAAACTGAATCGGCCCGGTAGTTCTGGAGACTTTTTTGTTTGAGTCAGGCTGCATCAACTGACCCTTTTAATTGGCGATAATTTGCCATTTCAAATTCTGCCGGTGGAATATTTCAATCGGTTCCAGTAACCGGCGATTGTTGAACCAGTCAACCCACTCCAGGTCGACAAATTCCACTTCATCAATATTGCGCCAGGGAGCTCGATGCCGTATGACTTCTGTCTTGTATAATCCGTTAATCTCTACTGGGTCTAATTCCCCGCTGCTTGCAGCGAACAATTGAAATTATATCTCTGTTGATACCCCGTAGCTTGCTGCGGGGTTATTCATTTGTTTCCGGCCAGCGCTTGTCAGAAGAATCGCCGACGCTGCCGACAGAAGCTTCAATATTGGCTTCTGCCAGGCGCTCTGTATAGCGAATCGACAGATATTGGCAGCCATGAATGTTTTGGATAAATTTGCCAGACTTGTCAAATTTTGGGATTCTTCCGCGGGATCCCTGTTGATCTGTGATTAAAATTCAAACAAATCCAGATGTCTTGGTTGTTCGAGTAATTGATAAGCAGCCAAAAAACCTGCTACCGACCAGGTCTGGAAGCGCCGGGCCTCCTTTCCGACCAATTGGCCGTAGTGTCCATCGAAGTATTCGGGCCAACATTCGCTTTCTAACCGGCTTGCGGCGGATTCTAATGCACGTATGGCTAGCGCTGGATGCCCCGATTTTTGCGCCGCCGCCGCTAGCAACCATATCAGGAAGGGCCAATTACCCCCATTATGATATGACCAGGCAGAATTTTTCGGATCAGCGCCTGTTACGATTTCCCAATCATGACCTTCCAATGCGGGAAAGCAGAGTTTAACAGGCATCTGCCCAATCAGATCATGCCAACGTTGCTCAATCAATGTCATGATTTTGTGTGACTGATCCTGCGTAGCCAGAGACGAAATGATTGCCAACAAGTTGCCTTGAGCAAAATAACGAAAGTCCATACGTCCAGGGCTTACGTTGCCGATAAAATAACCACCTTCTGCGGGTAGCCAGTCTATCAATGCTGACTTAATCGTACTGGGTTGAATATTGAAAGCATTGATGACCTGATTGCCGTACCCCTCAACTTTGTATCGGTAAATCGTATTAAGTCGGGCAAAATCAAGCCAATAATACTGCTGCAAATGGTCGCTTAAATGGGTTAATCGTTCTGTAATTGAACGGTGATAGTAATCGTCCGTAGTCAGAAGTTCTCGGGCTGCGGACAAAGCGGCAAAGAGTAAAGATTGGATGTCAAAGGGATAGCCGTAAACGCCCATGCGGCGATCGATCATGTAGGCGCCATCAGTGACAAGTAAAGTCGGACGCATGTCAAAATTCTGTTCTAGAAAAAGTTCTAATATCAATTTTATGGCTTGCTGAAATTCCGGTTGTTTTATCAGTGTAGTATCTCCGGTGGCGCGGACATAAGCGCGCAGCACAATCAACCACCAAAGTCCTGAGTCGACCGGCGACACGCGTGCAATTGATTTTTCACCAAAATCTGCCTCAAGTTGAGCAATACCATCGGTCTTAACCACCTTAAAACTGCCGGGCATCAAACCCTTGCCGACCATTAGGCAATTCATATATTTTACTTTCCCCTGCAACTCGACCATGATAGTGAGGAAATTACGTACTATTTCACTATCGCCCCGCATCAGGAAAGCCAATGCAGAAACTGCAAAATCACGTACGAAACAATGGTCATAGTTCAGAATATCGTTACCCGGATCACGTGCCGCTACGGTTCCCACAGGCTGGCCTTTGTAATCGATCACTGATTTATATAATTCACACCATGCGGTATCGATCAATTTTTCATCGACCATGCCTATTTATTTTCCTTCTTGTAATAAATGCCAAAAGAAATTACATCATTCGATTGCAGTTACTATTTGTACAGCGCAGGGTACTTGCCATCCTTAATTTATTATGGAGCATGGCGCGGATAATCCGTATCGATCCAGGCCAATGATACTTCCGCCAAAGCCAGCATAGCGTTCCCAGCCAAAACTAGAGGCCGCCTCGACAGAAACACGCACGTTTTACCCCTTCTTCCTTCAGTTGCTCATACGCTGAAACGTACAATGCAACCTCGCTTCCCGTTCCTAACAACAATACATCAGGTTTATGATCTAGGCTATCGGCGAGTACGTAGCCACCGCGCGCTACGCCACTTGCTGGTGCATAGCGGGTACGATCCAGCGTTACCAATGCCTGGCGTGACAACACTAAACAAACTGGACAATCTTTGAGCTGCATAATCACTCGCCATGCCTCGACGACCTCGTTTGCATCCGCCGGACGTAATACGATCATATCGGGCATCGCGCGCAAGGACGCAAGTTGCTCAACAGGTTGGTGCGTGGGGCCATCCTCGCCCAAATTAATTGAATCGTGCGTCCAGATCGAAATGACCGGGAGTTTCATCATAGCACTGAGCCGCAGCGCACCACGGCAATAGTCTGTAAAAACCAAGAAGCTCGCCGAATAAGGACGTAATCTCGACAGACTGAGTCCGTTACTAATGGCGCCCATTGCATGCTCTCTTACGCCGTAATGCAAATTGCGTCCATGATAATTTCCTGCTTTATCCGGCGACTGAAAATCACCTGCATGTTCGAAGTTCAAGTAGGTTTTGGTCGATGGCGCCAGATCGGCTGCGCCACCAATCAGCCAAGGCATTTTTTCTGCGATGGCATTCAGAACTTTTCCAGATACCTCGCGTGTCGCCATACCTTTTGCATCGGCTGGAAAAAATGGTAGTGTGCTGTCCCAGCCTTCTGGCAAGTCACGGCGCTGCATGAGATCGATTTGTTCGGCAAGCGCCGGGTACTTCTTGCGATAAGCTGAGAATTGTGTCTCCCAAGCAATGCGAAGGTTTGCACCACGACGGGCAAATTGTTTCTGAAAATGTTCTACAACACCATCCGGAACATAGAACTTAGCATCAGGATCCCAACCGTAGAACGTTTTGGTAAGCCGTACTTCTTCCGCGCCTAGCGCTTCACCATGCGCTTCTTTGCTGTCTTGTTTATTCGGTGCACCGTAGCCAATGTAGCTTTGTACAATAATGAGCGTAGGGCGATCATGGGTATCGATAAACGTATCGTAGCCATGTGTCAGCAAATCCAGATCGTTGGCATCAGCCACGCGCGTGACATGCCAGCCGTAGCTGAGAAAGCGCGCTGCTACGTCTTCAGTGAAAGCGATATGAGTCGAACCTTCGATACTGATGTGATTTTGGTCATAAACCCAACACAAATTAGCCAGTTGAAGATGGCCCGCCAACGACGCCGCTTCACTACTAATTCCCTCCATCATGTCGCCGTCACCGCATAAGGCATACACATTATGCTCGAATAAATTAAAACCAGGCCGGTTGTAGGTAGCCGCCATCCAACGCTCGGCAATGGCCATGCCGACGCTGGTTGCCGCTCCTTGCCCAAGCGGCCCGGTAGTGGTTTCCACGCCTGAAGTCCAGCCATACTCGGGATGACCGGTGCAACGACTGCCAGCCTGACGAAAGTGCTTGATATCGTCCAGTGTCACCGCCAGACCATTCCGATCATCGCTTGAGGGAGCCGCTTTAACGCCGGACAAAAAAAGCAAGCTGTACAACAACATTGAGGCATGCCCGGACGATAATACAAAACGATCCCGATTTATCCAGATAGGGTTCTCTGGATCGTAACGCAAAAAGCGCTGCCACAAACAATAGGCGAGCGGTGCAGCGCCCATCGGCGTACCGGGATGTCCGGACTGTGCTTGTTGTACGGCGTCAATAGAAAGTGTGCGCAGGGTATTGATGCACAGCTGATCAAGTTGTGTTGTGCTTGTCATAGTCTGGCTGCCCCGATATGCGACTTCATCAGTTCGGTACTTTTTGATGCAATGCACTCCATCAGATCTTTCCATGATTTTGTAAAAGATTGCGCACCTTCGTGTTGAAGTTGAGCGGCGAGGGCTGCATCGTCTACACCTGCGCGTACAAATTCGGCGATTATCACCTCGGCATTACCACCATCCTGCGGTAAAGCGTTTTTAATTACGCCGTGTTCGGCCAAGGCAAGCAATGTTTTTTCGGGCATTGTGTTAATGGTGTTCGGTGCGGCAAGTGTTTCTAAGTATAGTGTATCTGGCGCATTGGGATCTTTGGTGCCAGTGCTGGCCCATAATAGACGCTGCGGTCTTGCACCGGCATCAGCCAGTTTACTCCAGCGTGACGAAGCCAACAGCTCGCAGTAGGCTTTATAGGCCCGCTGGGCGATGGCAACGCCGAGACGATTATGCAGCACTTCTGGCACTTTATCCTTGATCGCAACATCCCAACGGCTGACAAAAATCGATGCCACTGATGCCACCTTGGGGTCAAGACCCGCGTCAATGCGTCGATCAATACCACTCATATAAGCTTCAGCTGCAGCGATATAATGTTCGCGGGAAAATAGCAAGGTAACATTTACCGGCACACCAGCAAAAATTGTTTCTTCAATTGCAGCGATACCTGCTTTAGTACCGGGTATCTTGATAAAAAGATTCGGACGTTGCGCTTGGGCATAAAGTTGTTTTGCCGCTTGAACAGTGCCCACCGTATCGTTTGCTAGTAGAGGGGATACTTCCAGTGATACCCAACCGTCAACACCATCTGTGGCGACATAGGTCGAATGGAATAGATCAGCTGCTTGTGTCAGATCTTCCAATGCCAGCTCAAAAAAAAGCGCTTCATTCGATTTGCCGGAAAGAGCTTTCTCGCGGATAGCGACGTCGTAGGCATCTGCATTTCTGATGGCATGATCAAAAATTGTCGGGTTGGAAGTGAGTCCTGTAATGGAGAGTTCTCTGATATAACGGTCTAGCGTGCCACTCGTCAGTAGATCGCGTGTAATGTTGTCAAGCCAGAGGCTTTGCCCAAGGTCATGCAACTGTTGGGTGGTTTTCATAATAAATCCTATTCAATTTTAGCTGACTTCATAGAAGCCGGCACAAGTAGGAAATATAATCTTAATGAATCAAGCCATTGATATGTCAAACCAGCAGAATCATGCGCCCACCTGGCCGGGACGTGGATTGTGCCATTTTCCGTGCGGCTCGATCAGCCGGTCAGCTGCCGTTGGTCCCCAGGTATAAGGCTGGTAAAGATGAACCGGGTGATACGATTGAAGAACGGGGTCAATAACCGCCCAAGCCGCTTCAACTGCTTCTTTCTGCGCGAATAGTGCGCCTTCACCCACCATGGCATCGCTTAACAATCGTTCGTAAGGGGTTTCGGTTTCCCGCTTTATGATTCGCTCACCTCCCAAATAAAGCTCATACTGATCACCAACAAATTCTTTTCCTTCCCGTTTAACACGTGCAGCAAGCGCGATAGCAGAATTAGGAGCAAGCCAGAAACGCAGATAATTAGCACCGCCATTAATTGGCTGTGAATCGGCGAACAATTTAGACGGCGGTGGCTTTAATTGAATCAACACTTCAGCAGCACCTTCACGCATAAATTTTCCGGAACGTAAGTACCAAGGTACCCCCGACCAACGCCAGGAATCAATGAACAACCGTAACGCACAATACGTTTCCACATCGGAATCCTTCGCCACCCCCGGTTCCTCCCGATAACCGATATACTGACCGCGCACCAGGTTGTCTGGTTCCAATAAACACATGGCTCGGAACACTTCCACTTTCTGGGTATGTACGGCGGTATAGCCCCGATAAGAAGGGGGCTCCATAGCAAGCAGCGCAACGATCTGGAACAGATGATTCTGAACCACATCACGTAAACATCCAGTGGCTTCATAAAATGCACCGCGTTCATTGATACCGAAATCTTCAGACAGGGTTATCTGGACGCTGTCTACATAGTTACGGTTCCAGATCGGCTCCAGAAAAGAATTGGCAAAACGAAAATAAAGAATATTCATAATCGCCTCTTTTCCGAGAAAGTGATCAATACGAAAGATCGATTCTTCCGGAAACACTGATTGCAAGGTGCAATTGAGTTCTCGCGCAGACGCTAGATCGTGGCCAAATGGTTTTTCGACAATGACGCGCGCGGTTTCCGTGCAACCGGATTTCGCCAGCCCCTGCACAACCGTTTCGAACATGTTGGCAGGGATGGCAAGGTAGTATAGCGGCCGCTTGACACCATTGAGGGCTTGTTTCAACTGCCCAAACGTTGCCAGATCCTGATAGTCGCCATCTACGTATTGGAGTTGTGCAGACAGTTTGGCGAACGCATCTGCATCAATGCCACCAT
This sequence comes from Nitrosomonas sp., assembly GCF_022842015.1. GTDB lineage: Bacteria > Pseudomonadota > Gammaproteobacteria > Burkholderiales > Nitrosomonadaceae > Nitrosomonas. The sequence goes on from NZ_JALHQJ010000031.1 coordinate 36,696, forward strand.
TGTGCTCTAA
>NZ_JALHQJ010000032.1 GCF_022842015.1 Nitrosomonas sp.
GCAAAATAATATCGCGCCCTGAAATAAGTTCTTTTCTTCAGGGAATAAAGGTTTCTAGGCAGGTGGGAAAAGAATGGTTTTCAGTTGCCCTTTGAGATCCACCTCAAAAGGCAACTTTATTGAGAAAAATATAAATCATTCTATTAATGAGTTAAAAAAGGGGTCTTTATAACATGTTAACAAAACAATTTAAGTCTTTTACCCATACTGCATTAGCAACTGCTTTGCTGTTGGGTCTCTCACAAAACGTATTATCGCATACTCGCCTGGAAATTCCTGCAGGAACCGAAGGGGTGAGAATTACTAACAATGTGGTGATTGGTCATAGTTGTGGAGAAACAGGTACCACTATTGCAAGTTCAGTGGTCTTTCCAGATGGTGTGGATTCAATTGTCAATGTTAATGGCGCGGCTTCATCTGACACCATTGATATGCATGTTGCGAATTGGGGCAATAATTTTCAGAAAGTATTGGATACAGGCGTTTTCAAAGCAGAAGATGAAAAAAATGACGCTAACGGTAATGTCGTAGGATTTTATGTAAAAGATGGAAAAATGCCAAATCATTATAACGCTTACCTAAAATTTAGAGCCGGTGCGGTTTTGATTGAACCGACTTCTTGCGCTTCAAGCGTGAAAATTGTTTTGGCCATTGCGGATATTTGCAAGGTAACACCGATATCGCGTTTTAGCGAGGAAACAGTCAATGTATGGACACCGGCGGTAGGATCCGATTATGACGGCGTTGGTACGGGTGGTTACAATTCTCCTGCAACTTATACAGTTAATCGTGATTTGGTTAATAATCCGCTTCCCGAAGGTTGCTCAGAAGCAGGCGATGCGGTTGAAATCATTCCATCTGCAGCACAGATCAATCGTGATATGCCAATTGTTGTAAAAGGCAAACGTGGGGAAAAAGTATACTGGCCAAAAAACCAGTAAGAGAATGATAGCCTTGAGCTAGCGTTTTGTTGCAAGAGGAGGTGAGCAGTGTGGGAGCTCTTGTTCATCTCCTAATTTTTGAGGAGCCATAATGTTGAAATTACCAAACCATAAGAGTGGAATAGCCATGCCGCTCGTTATTTCTTTTATTGTAATGGCGGGATTTGCGAATCATGTGTTTGCAGACAATGCGAAAGCGAGATCGGCATCCAGTCTGGATTCCATCCAAATTTATTGTATGGCGGAACAGGGTAGTGTAGCGGAGCCTGATGCCAGTTTTACTGAGGCAATAGTTAACCTTGCGGGATCAAGTGATCCGGTTCAAAGAGTAAGCGCTTTGTCGCAACTGGCAGAAAAAGGGTCGATTGACGCCGGTGTTGTAGAGAAAATTCTGCAAACCGCGATTCAAGATGTCGATCCGAATGTCAGAGGGCAGGCAGTTTATGCCTTTGCACAGCAAGGTTGCGGGGATCTCTTTGTAGTGCTTGAACAAGCTTTGCAAGACACCGAGCTTTCAGTGCGATTGATGGCGTTAGATAGTTTAGGTGCTGATGAAAGAAGCGTGGCGCTACTTAAAGAAATTGTTGAAGACGAAGACGAGGCTGAAGCCATCAAAGATTTGGCCACGATGAAACTTGAATCTTTAAGCGTAAGTAATTAAAGCCTAGGACAGCGGCATTCAATAAGCCGCTTATGCTATCGATGGAATTGTAAGATTATTTTATTTAAAAGGATTGAAGATGAAATTCTCAAATTTGAAGGGAATATTTGTTTTAGTTTTTGGATTGATGGCATTATATGCAGGCACAGCTTCGGCGCATAACCAAGCGGGCAGCTTCACTTCCGGCTTAGCGGCTGCGGTTGACTTTTATCAAGCCACTTGTTTTGACGATGGAAGTGGTGCGCCGTCCTATCTCGAAGCGCAAGTCAAGGATATGACAGCCAGCACCGCCAAAGTCAGCATACTCGCGCATAAAGGAACCAGTTGCACCACCAATCTGTGTGCGCAATTTAGTGTCGACACTACGGATAGCAACACCACCTATAGCCCTTTAGTGACCGTAAAGCAAGGTGCAGGGGTGTATAGCATATTCGTGATGCATACCGCAGCGGGCACGGATAGTTACGATGTGGCGCTCCATTGTAAAACCGCAGCCGGTGCGCATACGGGTACCAGTGTCGTGTCAAGACAGCAGCAATAATGCGTATCTGTTTCAATCAAATGGTTGCGGGCACTTAAAAATAAGAGCGTTACCGGGTCTGTGTTACAAATGCTCAATCCTAACCGCAAACAAAACAGACGGTAACGCTTTAATTTTGATGTTTCTATAGTAGTGCTGGCTTTTACATGTATCGTTTACTCACAGAACAGGTGAAAGCAAACTGGGCTTCCAGCCTGAGTCCAACGTACATCAATTGTTTATCTGGAAATGGTCATTTAGCTTTACGGTATCGAATAACCTCACACAAAGAGTAAGCACATTCTCGCGATTTGCCATCAAGGGTCGATTGGTGCTGGAACTCTACAAAATTCCGCATACAGCAAAGATAATGACATTCAATAAACTGCTCGCGGTGTTGGCAGAATTGTAAAGCTATATCAGATCATCACTCGTGTTAAAAATAGCAAAAAGAATTTTTTATTTAAGGAGCTGTATGATGAAATTCTCAAATTTGAAGGGAATGCTTGTTTTATTGTTTGTATTGATGACACTGAATGTTGTCACAGCTTCGGCGCATAATCAAGCGGGTAGTTTTACCACTGGTTTAGCTGCTGCTGTTGACTATTATCAAGCCACTTGTTTTGACGATGGTAGTGGCGCACCGTCCTATCTCGAAGCGCAAGTTAAGGATATGACAGCCAGTTCAGCTAAAGTGAGTGTGCTCGTACATAAAGGAACCAGTTGTACCACCAATAAGTGTGCACAATTCAGAGTCGATAGCGGGGATCGCAATACCACTTACAGTCCCTTAGTAAAAGTTCCACAAGGTTCTGGTGTATATAGCGTATTCGTGATGCATACGGCAGCAGGCACGGATAGTTATGATGTTGCGCTCCACTGTAAAACCTCAAGCGGCGTGCATACGGGAACCAGTGTCGTATCGAGACAACAGCAATAATGAGCAGTATCTGCTTTAACTAAATTGTTGTGGCTATTTGAAAATAAGCGTGTTGCCGTATTCGTTGGTTTCAGTCTGCTGATCACAATCAATCAAATGGTGATGCTTGAGCTTATGGAGAAGCCAGAGTGTAGCTCATGTATCATTTGCATGAGCTGTATTATTAATTTATAAATTAATTCGAGTGGTTACTGACATGGATTAAAACTTATATCCACGATGGAGCGCTACGATACCTGCAGTCAGATTAAAATATTCCACGCGCTCAAAGCCAACTTGTTCCATCAGTTCTTTTAATTCATTTTGCGAGGGATGCATACGAATGGATTCCGCTAAATATTGATAGCTTTCTGCGTCATTCGTTATCACTTTCCCCATGGTCGGCAGTAACTTGAATGAATAGGCATCGTAGGCTGGTTGCAGCGGTTTCCATATTTTGGAGAATTCCAGCACGAGAACAGTTCCACCTGGTTTTATGACACGTAGCATTTCTTTGAGCGCAATATCCTTATGGGTCATATTTCGCAAACCAAAAGCCACACTGACGCAGTTAAAATAATTGTCAGGAAAAGGTAATTTTTCGGCATCACATTGTGCAACTGGAGTCGGCGTACCTTCATCAATTAGGCGGTCACGCCCGATGGAAAGCATGGAATTGTTAATGTCGGTTAGCCATACTTGCCCGGACTTTCCTACTTTTTGCAAAAACAATACGCTTAAATCTCCAGTGCCACCTGCAATATCCAATACCTTGTCACCGGGCTTTATTCCGCTGGCTTCAATGACAAAACGCTTCCATAACCGGTGCATTCCAACTGACATGAGATCGTTCATTAAATTGTAGCGTTCTGCGACAGAATGAAAAACTTCAGCGACTTTGCCTGCCTTTTCATCTTCTGTAACAGTATTAAAACCAAAATGGGTTGTTTTAGTCATGACATTAATTTGAATTCAATTGGATAAAGCGTATAGGTAATTGTCGAGATTCAGTTATTTGCAGGAATGATTAGATTTTTGAGGTTTGACTTCGTGTTCGCGGCTGGCACCGGCTGCTTCTAAGCGCTGCAAGTAACGCGGCCACATTGTATCCTGATTAAGGCCAAAGTTATACAACAGATCCCATGAATAAAGCCCAGTATTATGGCCATCGGTGAAATTGAGTTGTATGGCATAATTACCAACAGGCTCGATTTTGCTGATATTGACCGTCTTCTTGCCGGTTTGTAGTACTTCTTGCCCCGGGCCATGACCACTCACTTCGGCGGAGGGTGAATGAACGCGCAAAAATTCACACGAGAATTGGAAGAATTTGCCATCAGAGAAAGTAATATCCAGTATTCTGGATTGTTGATGCAACTTGATTTCTGTCGGATGCGGTGTGTTTTTGGTTAAACCGGCCATGATGATTATTTAATACGATGAGTTAAAGTTAAGGGTATGCAATGGCTCCATTGTAACAAACTGTGCAAAAAATTAATTGATGCAGGAATACAAGCATGAGCGCAAAAATACTGATCGTGGAAGACGAAGCGGCTATCCGTGAGTTAATTGTTTATAATTTGCAGCAAGCTGGGTATGAAAGTATTTGCGCTGAAGATGCAGAGAAGGCAATGGCGATCATTCATGAGGCGTTGCCAGATTTGATTTTGTTGGATTGGTTGCTGCCGAAAATGACTGGCATAGATTTTGCCCGAGTGCTGCGGCGCAATGAACGTACCCGTCTTATTCCGATTATTATGCTGACAGCACGAACTCAGGAAGCGGATAAAGTAGCCGGTCTGGAAATAGGTGCGGATGACTACGTAACAAAGCCTTTCTCGCCGCGTGAATTGATTGCGCGAATTAATGCGGTCTTGCGTCGATTAACCCCGGAAGCTTCTGCACAAGTGGTTGAAATCCATGGATTGCGCTTGGATCCAGTCAATCATCGTGTTACAGATGAGAATAGAGAAATTGCACTGGGGCCTACTGAGTATCGTTTGCTACATTTTATGATGTCACATACAGAACGCGTATATTCACGTAGTCAATTGTTAGATCGAGTGTGGGGCGATCACGTATTTGTCGAAGAACGTACTGTCGATGTGCATATCCGCCGGTTGCGGAAAGCCCTGCAATGGACTGGTAAAGACAGCTGGATACAAACTGTCAGAGGAGCGGGGTATCGGTTCTCGGCAGCTGCCGTAGGTCCCACTAATGATTCAAATAAGGAAATCTGATAATGTTTGCTGTGCTTAATGTTACAGTGATGAAACTGATCAGCACAGAATGTTGATAAATGTGTATCGGTATCGTTATGATTCGGCAGATCGAGTCAGCGAATTTTAAAAATGTACAAAATTTTTCAGATAATCGTTTTATTGTAGGATAGTACTTAAGTGTCTGATATTTGGCGGCGTTCATCAAACATTCTTTTTCTTATCTTTGTTACAGCGTTACTATGCATGATCTTTGGTGCCGTGAAGGCGCTGATTTTCTTTGGTGTGGTCATGCTATGGGTCGTATTCCATCATATTCGTCACTTGGTCTTACTTGAGCGTTGGTTACAGCTTTCTGATCATTCTCCCGCGAGCATTCCAGCTGGTTCTGGAGCTTGGGATGATGTGTATGCACATTTGGCGCGCTACGTGCGTGAGCATAGTCAGAGCCAGGAAACGCTGAGTACTGCCTTAAGGCGTATGCAAAGTGTCACCTCTGCAATGCCCGATGGTATTGTTATTCTCGATATGAGTGATCGCATTGAATGGTGTAACAAGGTTGCGGAAAAGCACCTAGGTATCAAGCTAGCATTGGATGCCGGTCAGCAGATTACCTATCTGGTGAGGCAAATACCATTTGTTGAATATATGACAGCACGCCAATATACTAATCCATTGATTCTAAATCAGACGCGATTGTATGGCCTGATTATTTCCTTGCAGTTGGTCCCTTATGGTTATAACCAGAAGCTTCTGATTAGTCGCGATATTACGCGTTTTGAGAAAATAGAAACGATGCGGCGCGATTTTATTGCTAATGTCTCACATGAATTGCGCACACCGCTTACTGTTATCAGTGGTTTTCTTGAAACACTATCCGCTGATGATAATGTTAATAGCAGTTTCAATAAGCGTGCCTTGGTATTAATGACAGAGCAGACAACTCGCATGCAGCGGTTAATTGAGGATTTGCTGATTCTGTCACGTCTTGAAAATGAGCAGAATAAGATAAGCGAAAAAACAGTGAATGTAGTTAACTTGGCGCAAGATCTTTTACAGGAGGCGGAATCCCTGAGTGCAGGTCGGCATCAAATAAAATTAACTATTGCTTCGCAAGATCAGCTCTTGGGGAGCGAGGAAGAGTTACGCAGTGCTTTTGGCAATTTGATCAGTAATGCGATTCGTTATACTCCAGATGGGGGCGAAATAAATATTAGTTGGGAAAAGCACCATGATCAAGGATTGTTTGTTGTGCAAGATAGTGGAATCGGGATTGAGCTTGAGCACATTCCGCGCTTGACAGAGCGTTTTTATCGTATTGATAGTAGCCGTTCGAGAGAAACCGGCGGCACAGGGCTTGGCTTGGCAATTGTCAAACACGTTTTGAACCGGCATGAAGCGCGTCTTGAAATTACCAGTCAAGTAGGTAAAGGTAGCCGATTTAATATCTGGTTCCCAGCCAAACGCCTAATTCCGGGAAATGCTTGACCCATTTAGTATCTACGCGGTGCGCGGGAACTTAATGGGTTTTATTTAACAAGACAAGATCTGTGTAAACTCGATTGCTGGCGACGAGTAGTCGGGGTGAAGGATTTTTTTGAATAGGATTGTCGAATAAAAAACAGCCACCTGTTGTTAGGTGGCTGTTAGTTCTCTATTGGACCCTTTGCGGATCCTTGCGTTGCTACTAAATTATCTGATTGCTGATGTTCTTGGATCGAGATTAACACGGGCTTTGTTGACTGTTGAATTATCATGATCCATTGTTATTTTTTTATGTAGATCCGCATTATTCAAACTTTCTGCCAATACTTCCTCGTATTCGCGAATATTGGCAACTGTATGTGATTTGAATTCTTGCCCTTGTCTTCCATAGTAATAAGGATGTGCTTCGTACTCTTCAAGAGCGGCTTTATTTTTTTGTAATTTTGCTTCAGTTTCCTTGGCAACATTTTCATAATATTGTGTCAATGCGGCATGATTGTTGTCATCAATACCTTCTACTTCTACCGCCAATACTGGTAATACTGTTAGGCTAAATGCCAAAATAGAAATTAATGTCAAGAATTTTTGTGCTTTCATGATCGGCTCCTCGAGTGGTAGATTGATGGCTGTCATAATAGCGGTACTTAATGCAACGAGTATATTGGGGTAACCCTGGTTTTTATCTAGTGGTTTCCATTAGATGCTATGCTTTTTATTTTTATTATGTTTTCGTGAGTTGGCACTGGGTTGAGCATTGTTGGTTGGGTGTCGTGACCAAACAATTGCTGCGATTCCTGCCAAAATCATTGGAATCGATAGCCATTGCCCCATCGTAACCCCTAAAGTCAGTACGCCCATGAAGCCATCTTCCGGTTCGCGAAAAAATTCTGCGAATGAACGTAAGATACCGTAGCCAATCATGAATACACCCGTGACCGCACCAGTTGCACGTGGTTTGGCTGAGTAAATCCAGATGAAAATGAACAGTACCACACCTTCAAGCGCAAATTGATACAATTGGGAAGGATGACGAGGAAGTTCGTCAACATACGGAAAAACCATACCCCATGGAACGTCGGTGGGGCGTCCCCATAATTCACCGTTGATGAAATTGCCAATGCGGCCTGCTGCTAACCCTGGTGGAATCAGTGGGATGACAAAGTCGGTTACTGCAAGCCATGACAATTTATATTTGCGGGCGAGCAATATCATTGCAACAAAGACGCCAAGAAATCCACCATGAAAAGACATGCCGCCTTCCCAAATAGCGAAAATATGTAGCGGATGTTCCAGATAATAGCCGAATTGATAGAATAATACATGCCCCAGCCGTCCGCCCACAACGACACCAAGCATGCCGTAAAATAGGGCATCGTCGAGCATTTCGTAAGTAAAGGTGGCGTGCGGATTGTATTTGATGCGATACCGCCCGAGCAAAATGAACACCACAAAACCAAGCAGGTACATCAATCCATACCAGTGCACAGAAAGCGGTCCTAGTGAGATGGCAACGGGATCAATTTGCGGATGAACGAGCATAGTTTCGACCTTATTTACGGTAAAATATTAAGCATTATACCAATTGCACTGGTATACGCCGTGTCATAAATTGTATTTCTATCTTATTCAGGAGCAAGCATGCCAGATAATAAACGTAGTCAGGCTATTACTCAGGGTACGCAACACGCACCCAGTCGTGCCATGTTGCGTGCGGTCGGTTTTAACGATGAGGATTTTAATAAACCGATTGTGGGTGTTGCCAATGGCTATTCCACGATTACGCCATGTAATAAAGGGCTGAATGAACTGTCATTACATGCCGAATTGGCATTAAAGCAAGCAGGTGCCATGCCGCAGATGTTTGGCACCATCACGGTGTCAGACGGAATCTCGATGGGAACGGAGGGCATGAAGTATTCTCTGGTTTCGCGCGAAGTGATTGCCGATTCGATTGAAACCTGTGTGCAGGCGGAAAGTATGGATGGTGTAATTGCTATCGGTGGTTGCGATAAAAACATGCCGGGCGCGATGATTGCGATTGCACGCATGAATGTGCCGGCAATTTTTGTCTATGGCGGTACGATCAAACCCGGGCATTATAAAAATCAAGATCTGACCATTGTTAGCGTATTTGAGGCGGTGGGGCAGCACAGTGCACATAAAATTGATGATGACGAATTATTGCAGATTGAGCGTCATGCTTGCCCAGGCGCTGGTTCTTGCGGCGGCATGTTTACCGCCAATACGATGTCGTCCGCATTCGAAGCGATGGGTATGAGCCTGTCATATTCTTCTACAATGTCAGCTGAAGACGACGACAAGTTAATCAGTGCTGGACAATCCGCTGAGGTATTGGTTAATGCCATCAAAAAACAAATCCTGCCGCGCGACATCATAACGCGTAAATCGATAGAGAACGCTGTTGCAGTAATTATGGCAGTAGGCGGATCGACTAATGCCATACTGCATTTTTTAGCGATTGCGCACGCGGCTGAAGTCGAATGGAGTATTGATGATTTTGAGCGGATGCGCGGCAAAGTTCCGGTGCTGTGCGACCTGAAGCCTTCTGGGCGCTACGTGACCTCCGATCTGCACCAGGCGGGTGGAATTCCACAAGTGATGAAAATGTTACTGGATCATGAACTGCTACACGGAGATTGCATTACGATCAGCGGGCAGACCATTGCAGAAGTGTTGCAAGCAGTTCCGGGTACACCACGCGCCGATCAGAATGTGATCCGGCAATGGGACAGTCCGATGTATGCACAAGGACATCTCGCTATTTTGAAAGGTAATTTGTCGACTGAAGGTTGCGTTGCGAAAATTTCCGGAATTAAAAATCCGAAAATTACTGGCCCTGCACGCGTATTTGAATCGGAGGAGACTTGCATGGCAGCAATTCTGGCACGCAAAATTCAACCTGGCGATGTGGTAGTGATTCGTTATGAAGGGCCTAAAGGTGGCCCGGGAATGCGCGAAATGTTGTCTCCTACCTCCGCTTTGATTGGTGAAGGTTTGGGTGATTCCGTCGGATTGATTACCGATGGGCGTTTTTCCGGTGGTACTTATGGGATGGTGGTCGGGCACGTGGCGCCAGAGGCTTTTGTCGGTGGTACTATTGCGCTGGTGAAGGAAGGAGATTCGATTACCATTGATGCCGAACAGAGGCTGCTGCAATTGAACGTATCCGATGATGAGCTTGCGCAGCGCCGCGGATCTTGGCAACCACCGCAACCGCGTTATTCGCGTGGGGTGCTGGCCAAATATGCGAAGCTTGTGTCCAGCGCCAGTACAGGTGCAATAACAGATTAGTTCTTTGTATTGCCGATAATTTTGTTCAAAAGTTTTAGAATTGTGCTGGAACTAAAAATTTGCCCTGAAGTCTCAGCAAAGCAGTATCATCAGAGTTTGTAGTTGGAGTGGTAAGTGCGTGAGAAAGTATAGCAACAGGTGGAATATTAAGAATCACAAACTTACAGGAAGTGCTGCAAGTCTGTAAAGTTCGGGTTAGAATATCAACCCATTTATAATTTTATAATAAGGAAGATATATGAAAAAAGTATTAATTGGAGCAGTAGCTGCATCTGCCTTTTTCTTAGTTAGTGTTGCGCAAGCAGATGCCGATCTGGCAAAAAACAGTGGTTGTTTGAATTGCCATAATGTTGATACTAAGCTAGTTGGTCCAAGCCTGAAAGATATTGGCGCTAAATATGCAGGTCAGGATGGTGCGGCTGAAATGCTGGCAGAAAAAATCCTAAAAGGAAGTAATGGTGTCTGGGGTCCAATTCCAATGCCGCCTAATGCTAACGTTAGTCCAGAAAATGCTAAAGTATTAGCTGATTTTATTCTGACACTGAAGTAATTAGCATTCAGAATTCAGAAAAGCCGACGCCTAACAGCGTCGGCTTTTTGTTTGCATAAAATTTTTATTTTTGTAGTGGAGTAAAGATGAAAACTCGTATTAAATGGAAAGGCAACGTCAGTTTCCTGGCTGAATCCGCTAGCGGGCATTCGATATTAATGGATGGCGCGCCTGAAGCAGGGGGACAGAATCAGGGGCCACGCCCAATGGAAATGCTGTTGATGGGGTTAGGCGGTTGCACTACATTTGATGTGGTGCTAATTTTGAAAAAAAGCCGTCAGGATATTACCGATTGCGAAGTGGAAATTGAAGCAGAGCGCGCACCTGTTGACCCAAAGGTATTTACTCATATTCATTTGCATTTCATCATTACTGGGCGCAATTTGAATTCACAACAAGTTGAACGGGCTATTAATTTATCATCTGAGAAATATTGTTCGGCTTCCATCATGCTCAAGCAAACTGTTAAGATAACTCATGATTTTAAGATTATTGATGCCTAGTTATAAATAATGGGTTGTGCTGGGGGTTAATACTGTCATAGTAATCCGGATTCATGTGCTTGCTGGTCGGCATGGTAGCTGGAACGTACCATTGGCCCACAGGCGGCATGACTAAATCCCATCGCAAGTGCCGCATGCTCAAATGTTTTGAATGCTTCGGGCGTGACGTAGCGCATGACTGGTAAATGACCGATGCTGGGTTGTAAATATTGACCAATGGTCAGCATTTCCACATTGTGTCTGCGCAAATCGTGTAATACCTCCATGATTTCTTCATCTGTTTCTCCTAGACCTAGCATTAGGCCTGACTTGGTCGGGATGTGAGGGAAATCGGCTTTAAAATCTTTTAGTAATTTTAATGAATTAGCATAATCAGCGCCGGGTCGGCACTGTTTATATAATCTGGGTACGGTTTCGAGGTTATGGTTTAAAACATCGGGTGGACAAGCTGCTAGTTTCTCCAAGGCAATCCCCAGACGACCCCTAAAATCAGGTACCAAGGTTTCAATCTTGGTATTAGGTGAGTGAGTACGTATTTCGCGGATACAGTCAACGAAGTGTTGCGCGCCACCGTCACGTAAATCGTCACGGTCTACACTGGTAATCACCACATATTTCAATCGCATCGCGGCTATCGATTGCGCCAGATGCAACGGTTCACCGGCATCTGGAGGATTGGGTCTGCCGTGCGCAACATCACAGAAAGGACAGCGGCGTGTACATAGGTCGCCTAGAATCATAAAAGTTGCCGTTCCTTTTCCAAAGCATTCGCCAATATTAGGGCATGACGCTTCTTCACAGACCGTATGAAGCTTATGTTCACGCAACAGCCGCTTAACTTCGTAATAGCTTTCACTGTTGGATGAGCGAACGCGAATCCACGAGGGTTTACGCAACAGATCATTGCGTGATTGCGGTGCTATTTTGACGGGATTGCGCGCAGTTTTGTCAGCGCCTTTTTGCCGGGTATCAGTGGTCATAATGATAAATTGATTATCCTTTGATAAGTTTTTCTTGTATCTGATTAGCGAGTTTGTTGCTTAATATTTCCAGGCTATCGGTAATGCCCAAATCTTTGGTTTGCGTAATTTGTAAGCCTTGATGGCCGCAGGGATTAATGTAAGAAAATGGAGTCAGATCCATATTTACATTCAAAGCGATACCGTGATAACAGAAATTTCTCTTGATTTTGAGTCCCAATGAGGCGATTTTGGCATTGCCAATGTACACGCCTGGTGCCTCAACTCGTCCTGTCGCATTAATATGGTAATCCTTCAATAAGTCGATCACAGCGTTTTCCATGTTTCTGACTAGTTCTCGCACGCCGAGTTTTAACCGGCGAACATCCAGCAATAAGTAAGCAATAATTTGTCCAGGTCCATGATAGGTGATCTGCCCGCCACGATCAGATTTAATTACATCAATCCCGTGACTGTTTAATAGATGCTCATCCTTTCCTGCAATGCCTTGAGTAAATATAGGTGGGTGTTGTAATAACCAAATTTCGTCACAAGTTTCAGTGGTTCGAGCAGAAGTAAAATCCTTCATGGCTTGCCAGGTAGGTTGATAATCGGATAGCCCTAAGGTTCTGACGATCAAGCGCTGTCACTCATGAATGGAAAATGAATACTGGTTGTCGCATGGATAGTCATAATACCACTGAGATCATGGAATGTTCGGATAATGCCTGATATAAAGCATCGAGTTGAGATCGGGAAGTGGCGCGAATGGTGCAGGTGAGGCTTAAATAAGTGCCATTTCTGCTGGCCTTGACAGCCGTAGTGGTGATATCGAAATCTGGAGCATGGTATTTAACAATAGCCAATGTTGTTTGAGTAAAATCCTGATGCGCTTTACCCATAATCTTGATTGGAAAATCACAAGGATATTCAATTAATGAAGCTTGTTCTGTCATAACTGCAAATCGAAAATAGCTTAAATTTAAATCAACTGGTTAAACGATCTGTGGTGTGCCCACGCATGTGAGTTGCTTTATATTCTTGATAGAGTGCATGCAATCGCCTGAAAAATTCTCCTGGTTTTCCATCTCCGACAGGTTTATTGTCCAATAAAGTAATTGGCATGATTTCTTTGGTCGATGACGTCAGCAGAATTTCGTCAGCTATTCGTATCTCTATTTCATGAATCTCTCTGATTTCATGGGGAATTTGATTGGCTGCAGCTAGTTCCAGCACTACATCATATGTGATCCCAGGTAACATCAGATTACTTTTTGGAGGTGCCAGCAATATTTTGTCCTTTACTATGAAAATGTTGCTGGCAGAACCTTCAGTCAGGAATCCATTTCGAATCAAGATGGTTTCGAGTGCCTGCACATCCACTGCCAGTTGCCGCAACAATACGTTGGGTAGCAGAGAAATGGCTTTGACATCGCAGCGAATCCAGCGATTATCATTAGCTGTAACAGCCGATGCACCACTTTTAAGTAATTCTTCAGATGGCTGCAGCAGCGGATTACTCATAATAAAAATAGTGGGAGGAACATTTGCAGGAAAAGCATGATCACGCTTAGCCACTCCGCGCGTGATGTGCAGATAAATGTATTGGTCTTCCCCGTCATTATTAATTATGACCTGCTCCAAAAGGTTTCTCCATTCTTCATTACTGAATGGATTCTTTAGGCGTATGCCATCCAAGCTGTGTTGTAGACGCATGAGATGTTCGGCGAGCCGGAAAGGTTTTCGTGAATAAACTGGAATAACCTCATATATGCCATCTCCGAAAATAAAACCACGATCCAGCACAGGAACAAATGCTTCTTCGATGGGCATAAACTTGCCGTTCAGATATATCATGCGAAATTCTTTTGATAAGTTTAGCTGGAGATTAGTTTAACAACAATTTTACACTATCCCATGCTCGGCCCAGGAAACTGGCTGAATCAACTTTTTCCAAGGCGACTAATGGATAAACTTCAACGGTCTTATTGTCGAGTGTAAATTTAACCGTACCAACTTCTTGACCGAGTTGAACTGGTGCGATCAGAGGTTGTTTATACTCCATGGTGGCTTTAAGCTTGTCAGCCTGACCTTTTGGCAGAGTGAAAAAAACATCACGATCAAATCCGGCTTTCAATTCGTTCTGGGTGCCTTTCCACAAATGGATGGTGGCAAGTGAATCATTTTTTTTGTATAAATGCAGCGTATCGTAAAACTGGAAACCATAATTGAGTAGGCGCTGACTTTCCATACTGCGTGCATTGGCTGATTGGGCACCAATGACGACTGAGATTAATCGTCGTTTATCGCGTATCGCCGATGTAATCAGGCAATAGCCGGCAGTTTTAGTCCAACCTGTTTTCATGCCATCAACATGTGGGTCAATCCATAGCAACCGATTCCGGTTGGGTTGGGTAATGTTGTTATAGGTATATTCCTTTAATGAGTAAAGCGGGTAAAAATCCGGAAATTCGCGGATGATAGCAGTTGCCAGTAAAGTTAAATCATGTGCGGTTGTATAGTGATTGGAGTCGGGCAACCCCGTTGTATTAGTGAAATTCGTGTTTCTCATTCCTAAACGCTTTGCTTCGTTATTCATGATAGTCACGAAACTTGCTTCTGAGCCTGCGACGGCCTCAGCCAAGGCAATGCAGGCATCATTGCCGGATTGGACGATCATTCCACGGATTAATTCATCTACAGTAACTTGCTTCTTAGGCTCGATAAACATGCGTGAACCAATCATGCGCCAGGCACTCTCGGATACCGGAACAGTTTGATCCAGTGCAATTTGCCTCTGTTTCAACGCAGAAAACACCACATAAGCAGTCATCAGCTTGGTGAGAGATGCAGGTTCTATGCGTTCGTGTACGTTTTGTCCGGCCAATACCTGTCCCGTTTGAAAATCTGACAGCATAAAAGATTTAGCAGCCACGGAAATATCTTGTTGCTGTGCAGATACTGATGAAACAGCAAGGCACGCTAGCAATAACACGAATAAGAGCTTCATATGAATCCGCAAAAAATAAATATTATATCTTGCCATCAGAGAATCTAAAACCTTACAGTTTTAAAATACGATAGATGCAAGACTAAAAGACAGTTCTTAGAAATTATCATGGGGTGCGCTACATTGGCAACCTAGCATCTTGAGCAATCAACTATATAGTGAAATTGCTGAAAACTTGTCATGATTAAAGATAGCAGATTTCTCAATTATTGGAAGCGGATTTTATGTCGATCAAGTACTCAAGTGCATGGGGAAGGTGCAACCAAAAATTAATCTTTTTGATCAACGATGATGTCCTCTGCGATGGTTTCCTCCCCGGTGGTGATGTCCTCCATTCATGTGTCTGTGTCCACCGATAAAATGTCGATGCCCTCCACCCACATGCCTACTATATCCGCCGATAAAGTGTCTTTGCGCTCTGATGTAGCCGGGACTGATGTAATTGGGGGATTGATACCCGTAACCATATACTGTATTTCGATAATATCCAGAGCCACCATAATAAGGCGTCGCCATACATCCACTGAGAAAAAATATTCCAATTATTGCCAACAGAATGAGTGTCCTTTTTGCGTTCATAATGTATCTCCAGGTTAAACCAAAGTACAGATTGTTTGTAAAAATACTTTTCATTTAAATTTCATCTGTAATCCTTGGCGCAATGCAGAAATCTATTTGTTATTTTGGTTTCAATTGTGTGGTTTTTGACCTTAATAGGAGCTGAATAGAAATCGATTTTTGTCGGAAGAGCATTCTGGTTATAAATAGGGATACAAGCAGTAATAATCCATAGATATGTGTTATGAATCAGATGGCTATTTGTTTTTGTTGACGATAATAATTTGTCGCGGTGATTGTTTTTTTGAATGTTCTTGGGCTGGATTTTAGTCAGAGAGCCAATTTATTTCATACCCTTGCTTTGCATGAATTTTTTTCTATAACTGACCGATTGCTAACAATGAGGAGTGTAGTAATTTGCTGGGGCGGTAACAACTTCCTTGGTCTATACGATACGGCAGAGATTATTGATATTGATTCTTCAGAATATCCAGGCTCGCTGCGATTACACAAAAATATTTCCTGATAGCTATGTCATTTTCCAAGTTAAGTTTTCCCCGGCATAAAGGGGGATCAATTTTTCATTTGCGAATCCGAATTTCTCTGGAACAATCCAGTGTTCTTTTTTTAGCGTGATATGGCTGCTGTTACGGGGCAACTGATAAAAATCCGCACCGTAAAAACTAGCAAATGCCTCTAATTTATCAAGCGCACCTGCTTGTTCGAATGCTGTTGCGTACAATTCAATAGCAGCATGGGCTGTGAAAATTCCAGCGCAACCACAGGCGTTTTCTTTATTTGTTTGTGCGTGCGGTGCACTGTCAGTGCCAAGGAAAAATTTCGGATTGCCGCTGGTGGCTGCATTCAATAATGCTTGACGATGAATTTCGCGCTTTAAGATAGGTAAGCAGTAGTAATGAGGGCGGATACCACCTTGAAAAATCGCATTACGATTCAACAATAAGTGATGCGCCGTAATCGTAGCCGCAATCGATTTGGATGTCTCTTTTACAAACATTACTGCATCCCGTGTAGTAATATGCTCAAACACGATGCGCAAGTTTGGAAAACGTTGTGTCAGAGGAGCCAGTATCCGATCGATAAAAACTTTTTCTCTATCAAATATATCTATATTAGTATCTGTTACTTCGCCATGCACCAGCAACGGCAGGTTATTTTGCTCCATTGTTTCCAATGTAGTATAGCACTTGGTAATATCGGTTACTCCGGCATCCGAATTTGTCGTTGCGCCAGCCGGATACAGTTTTATGCCTTGTATCGCTTTACTTTCTTTTGCCCGAATGATTTCTGAGGGGGATGTATTTTCAGTCAAATAAAGGGTCATCAGCGGATTAAAACTGCCATACAATGTCTCAGGTAAAGCAGCCAATATCTGTGCACGATAAGCCAAGGCCATTTCCGTTGTTACAATCGGCGGTTTAAGGTTAGGCATAATAATTGCGCGCGCAAACTGCCTTGCCGTATGCGGCAGCACAGAGCGTAATTGCTTGCCGTCTCGCAAATGTAAGTGCCAATCATCTGGACGGGTAATGGTTATGCTGGTCAAGGTTTATTAGCCATCAATATAAGAACTGGATTATAGCGTAAGCGCCATTAGGCTATTCGGGATATCCTGCAGTTTTTAATGCTAACGCCAGTTGATAGAGCGAATTTTTGTTTTCACCCGTGATCTCTGTTGTCAGTTTAACTGCTTGCTTTAACGGCAGTTCAAGCAGTAAGCATTTTAATGTGTGCTGTGCTTGTTCACTGATTTCGGATTTGTCCATGGTTTCTGCACCGGACAACAATAAAACAAACTCGCCTTTTTGCTGATTACTGTCTCCCTGTAGCCAGGAATAAACTTCTTCCAAAGTGCCCATATGGATAGTTTCAAATAATTTAGTCAGTTCCCGGGCAATGGTAAGATTACGCTGAGAACCGTAAACCTCCATCATGTCGATTATGCATTCCAGAATTCGATGAGGTGCCTCATAAAATATTAATGTGCACAGCTGTGGTTTTAATTCGATTAGTGCGCGCTTACGCAATCCAGTTTTAGTCGGTAAAAAACCATAAAATAAAAAATGTGGATCTGTAATGCCGCTGGCTGATAGGGCGCAAATTGCTGCATTCGCACCGGGAATGGGAATAATAGAATATCCATGCGCACGTACGTGTTGAACTAGAATTGCGCCTGGATCGGAAATGCCAGGGGTGCCTGCATCAGTTACTAAAGCAACATTTTTACCGCTATTTAACAGTGCTAAAATCTTATTGGAAACAATTGCTTCATTGTGTTGATGTAAGCTAATAAGCTTGGTGGAAATTGAGTGTGCTGCTAAAAAATGTCCGGAAACTTGTGTATGTTCAGCGGCGACTACATCCACTTTTGCCAGAATATCTAAGGCACGTAAGCTGATATCGTTTAAATTTCCTATTGGTGTGGCAACCACATATAATGCACTTTTACTCAGCATAATCCTCACGATGCAACGTTTCTTTATAATTACCCTAGTAGCAGTCTTGTTGTTAAGTTTTAGCTTTTCATCGATGGCGACTGATCTCAGTGAGCAAGATCAATTGGGAATTTTACCTGAATCTGCGCTAGTACCTCATATTGCGCTGTTACTGCCCTTGGAATCCGCCTCATTTGGCGAAGCTGCTAATATGGTGAAAGAGGGTTTTGTGACTGCTACACAGCGCGGAGAGCCGCTTCCAGCAATCATTCGGTTATATTCCACAACCGATGATCCGCTCGATATTTTGATTACTTATCATCAGGCGTTAAGTGCCGGTGCAATATTCGTCGTCGGCCCTCTCACGCGTGATGGTGTTTCGGCTGTGGCATCCAGTCATTTTTCCAGTGTGCCCACTTTAGCACTGAATACAGCGGACAGTAATACGAATTTGCCGCCTAAACTTTATTCTTTTGGTTTGCAAATGGAGTCTGAAGCGAATCAGCTTGCTGAACTGGCGCTGTCAAGTGGTAGAAGTCACGCCATTATCATCGGTGATGACAGTTCTTTGTCCAAGCGGCTCCAGAATGCCTTTACGCTGCGGTGGCAAAACGAAATTGATAAAACCACCGAATCATTTCTGTATGCTGATAATCCAGCAGTGTTGCAACAATTTCGTAACTTGACTGGCGGTAGCAATCATTTGGTTTTTCTTGCTCTGGACCTAGAAAAATCACGTTTGCTACGTTCCTACATTGATCCAGAAGTGCCGGTGTATGCCACATCACAGATTTTTGCAGGAACTGACAATTTTTTACTCAATAATGATCTCAATGATATCCAGTTTCTGGATATGCCTTGGCTATTGCAACCTGATCATCCCGCTGTTATGGCCTATCGTCACACCAGCACAGCTAAGAGTATTGAAATGGAGCGCCTTTATGCGCTGGGTATTGACGCTTTCCGATTGCTAGTAAATTTGATGTTGCCACAGCCTATTGATGCAATTTCTATTGATGGCGTTACCGGGCAAATTCGCTTCCAATTACCTAATCAGTTTGTGCGCGAACTTGTTGCAGCGCAATTTAAGAGCGGTAAAATTCAACTGATAATGAATTCAAAAAGTATCGTGGAAGATGAAGGGCAGTGAGGCCGAAGAAATAGCCGTGTCGTATTTGCAGCGACAACAATTGGTTTTAGTGGCGCGAAATTATCGCTGCCGTTTCGGAGAAATCGATCTGATAATGTACGATAAAGAAACACTGGTTTTCATTGAAGTGCGCATGCGCACAAGTGAAAAGTATGGTGGGGCAGCTGCAAGTATTACCTTCACGAAACGAGCTAAAATATTACGCACTGCACGATATTATTTGGCTGAATCAGACTTTGAGTCACCTTGTCGATTTGATGTACTCTTGCTGTCCGGTAGTCATGGGCAAGAGATTGAGTGGCTCAGAGATGCGTTTGGCGAATAATTTATTAGTAAGAAAAATAATCCAGAGGTATGCATTTATCTTGCGACATGAATGGGTTCTTTGTTTATTAGATTATTAGGATAGCAATCTGGTAATACTAGCCTGTAAGACATATCAGTGGCTGAAGGTGTAGAGAAGATGCACAATTAGGATTCTTGAAGCAGGAAGGTTGTAATTTAGTTCAAGGATGCCTTGGTGCATTCAGAAGACTTTAAAGATAGACATTTGGCATGATTTAAGTCAAGAAAATCAATCAAAAATCTTTCTTCCTATCAAACTATTCTAGTTACATTTTTTACGATCGTCTAAGCACTCTGGAACTTGTTGATAGGCCATATAATTCAACCCACAAGGAAGTTGTTAGCTAACAGTGTGCGAATGAGTCGGATGCAAATGTAATCGGAAATTTTCAATCCTGACGTGATTCTGCATCAATGAATGGGGTTTCTCCACTATCAAAAGAGAACAATAAAAGGAATGTTCAATGACTAAGATTTGGTTTAAAGATTACACGATCGAGTACTTGGAAGGTTTGCGGAATGCCAATATGGGGGAACATATTGGCATCCAGTTTGTCGAGTTGGGCCCAGATTTCTTGAAGGCGCGCATGCCGGTCGACAAACGCACGACACAGCCATTCGGTATATTGCATGGTGGTGCAAGTTGTGTGTTGTCTGAAACCTTAGGTAGTGTATCTGGCTGGATGACAATAAATCCCGAACAATACCGTGCGGTTGGGTTGGAATTAAATATCAATCATATCCGGGCAGTTACTAAAGGCCATGTTGTTGGTATTTGCACGCCATTACATACGGGTCGACGCACACAAGTTTGGCAAACAGATATTCTCGAAGAAGATACAGGTAAGCGTGTGGCAATTTCGCGATTGACGCTAGCGATTATTGAACAAGGTACGCTTAGTGCACAAAAGGAGCATGTAATTGTCGACAAACCCTCGTAAACATCGATAGCAGCCTTTCAGCAATAGATGGTTACATTAAATTTTTTCATTGCGATTAGGGGTGTGCTCTTTATCTATGTGGTTAGCTTTTTCTTCTTCTGTAACTAGATCAACTTCAGGTTGTGTTTCGGTTTTCTGGTCAGTGGGTTCATCGCTAATAGTTTCAGATGGCGCGCTTGCATTATCGAACGCATTTTCATCCGAGTCATCATCTTGTTTGCCTTTACTGTTCCACATGAAGTACACAGCACCCAGTGTCACTATCACAACCGGTAGAGTGATGAACACCAGCAACGCGTATTCGATAGTCATGTCAGCTCCCTGAGGAGGTGGACTGCTAACGATTACGTAAGCGTGTGTCAGCGCAACGCCATATACAGGTAGTAACGCAGCTATATAGCGATTTGTGATGAATGGACGGACTGTTAACATATTCAATACATTAGAAGCATAATATCCGATGAAATAAATAAAGATATAAAAGAAAATAGCACCCATAAGTTTCCCTGTATTAATCTGGTTTGTCAGTGATAGAAAGCGGTTATCAAAAAGAATTAAAATATTGTAGCTTATGATACATAGATCATCATAAAAAAGTACTAATTGGTTTTTTTATATTAAGTATTAATAAGGTCATTGATACATGATTCTAAATCGTTTGTTTGTTATCACAAATACTTCACATTTGCCATGTTAGACTGCACTTACCTTCCTGATAGTTAGTTGATCAACGTTCATTCGAACGTTGATTTTTTTTATCCCATAGCTTGTTCATGAGTTTTTGACATTGATTTGTAAAAAACATGTTGTTGTGCTTTATTTAGGCGGGATCAGAAGAGTTATCTGTTCGTAAAATATTTATTTTTTTAAAAACTTTAAAGACTGCAGAGCAAGATATCAATGTGGAATTGCTGACTAGTCTTGCGATTCCAGTCGTGATGCTTGGAGTTTTCTTAATTGTTAGAAGAGCGTGCAATATAGTCAGTAAGTTGTAAAGTCATAGATGATGAATGATTAACATTCCGTGATGCTGACCGCCAGACCACCTAGTGAAGTTTCTTTATATTTTATCGACATCTCTAGTCCAGTTTGTTTCATCGCGGCGATGCAATTGTCCAGTGACATAAAATGCTGTCCATCACCGCGGATTGCAAGTGAAGCGGCGGTATAAGCCTTAATGGCACCGAAACCGTTACGTTCTATGCATGGTACTTGTACCAAGCTGCCAACGGGATCACAAGTCATGCCTAAATGATGCTCTAATGCGATTTCTGCAGCATTTTCAATTTGTTGAGTAGTTCCACCCTTTATGGCACACAAACCTGCTGCTGCCATGGCTGAAGCTGAACCTACTTCGCCTTGGCACCCAACTTCCGCGCCGGAAATTGAACTGTTATGCTTGATTAGTCCGCCAATCGCGCCGGCTACCAGCAAGAAATCACGTACGTGTTCCAGAGTTGCGCCTTCATGTTTTACGGCATAGTAAATAACAGCCGGTATCACGCCCGCTGCACCATTAGTCGGTGCGGTAACGACCATATGTCCGGCCGCATTTTCTTCATTGACTGCCATGGCATATGCGCATAGCCAGTCATTTAAGTTGGCTTTTTGAGGATTATCCTGCAATTGTTGATATAACGCATGCGCACGTCGTTTAATATTTAAACCGCCAGGCAGTCGGCCTTCAGCGACCAATCCATTTTCCAGGCAAGTTTGCATTGCATTCCAGACTGCATCCAGTCCTTCATTGAGTTTGCTTTCATTAATTCGTTCTACTTCATTGCTGCGTTTCATAGCGGCAATCGATAAACCACTATCAGCCGACATTTTCATCATCTGATTAGCTGAGTCAAAAGGAAAGCCACAGGAGCTAGCAGCTTCTATTTTGATTGGTGCTACGAGTTTGCCAATTTCCGGTAATGTGGTGATAAAACCTCCGCCAATCGAGAAATAGGTTTCGGTTAATAACGTCTTGCCGGTTTCGTCCAACAGTTGAAAAATCATGCCATTCGGATGCTCCGGTAAAGGTTCTCCACGATCGAAAATAATGTTTTCTGCTGGGTTGAAGTAAATTTTGATGGATTCGCTGATCTGAATCGTTGTTTGCTGCCAAAGTTGTTCGAATAATTCATTGACATTCAGCTTGGCTAATCCTTGCGGTGTATGTTGATGCATGCCTAAAGTTACTGCTCGATCAGTAGCATGACCTTTGCCAGTGAAAGCCAAAGATCCTCGTAAAGTACAGCGAACCTCCAAGAAAGATGGAGTGTCGTGATTAGAAACATAGAGCTGAATGCGATCACGAAAATCTTTGGCTGCAACCATGGGGCCCATGGTATGCGAGCTTGATGGCCCAATACCTATTTTGAAAAGATCAAGAACGCTAATGAACATTAAATTACCTGCGAAAATTAGGATTTGTTTACTGTAGAGGATTCAGGCGTTGATTGATGAAATTTGTGCCTTGAAAATCAGCATCAGGCTAGTATCCTATATGTCTTGCATCGACTCAACAAATTTTTATTTTTTACAAGTTTTAAACAAGCAGTGCACAAAAGTAGTGTTCAATTATTTATCACTAGATAGCGATCAGTGAAAAAAATTGCTTTTTACAATTAATTTGGTATAATTAAGAATCATTCTCATTATTAATAATTCTTTGATCATTGTTTAATAATAATAAATTTAACTAAACTTTAGATCGCAGGGTATTCGATATGTACGTATGCATTTGCAAAGGAGTCACAGAAAGAGCATTGCGGGAAGCAATTTACCAGGGTGCTGACCGGATGAGGGATTTAAAGGCTTGCCTCGGCGTTACGGAGCAGTGCGGTTTGTGTGCGTGCCATGTTAAACAGGTATTGGATCAAACGCTGGAACAGAAGTCTCAGATACAGGATTTTGTTCCTCAATCTTTTGTTTCTCAGTCCACTTGTATGTGTCCAAATACTGCGTAGTGTGGGTGACTGATTGGTATCTTCAGAATTGGTAATTACAGGCGATATGGAAAGCTTTATTGTCATCGTAGTATGAAGGAAGCTGTTTCTCAGTGATTTCTTCAGTCTTTTCTGCGTTATGAATGCCTTGGTTCAGCTCTATCAAATCCAGACTCAATCGAACAGATCTATATTTGCTGTTTATTTTCCTAGTGTGATACATATCCATTATTGGGTGACGAATATTGTGCTACATAAAATGCCCGAGAGCTCTTGCTAAAAGCAACAATAATATTTGTGCCTTAATTTATTATGACTATCCGCGGGATTGCTAGGCGTTTCTGTTTTTGTGCAATATTGTTCAATTTGAGCTTGGCTTTAATTTTCTTTCCAGAACAAAGTGTTGCTCAATCTATAGATGCGTCGTCAACTACACTCACCCTCAGTATTCCAGCCGGTTCTTTACATGATGCTATCAATCAGTTTGTAGAGCAATCCGGAGTCAAGCTGATTGCTGATCCTGCTTTGTTGCAAGGAAAGGTGACTTTTGGACTCAGTGGTGACTTTGAAATTCAGTCGGCTTTGAATCAGTTGCTTGAGAATTCTGGATTGCGAGCAATTCAACAAGCTGAAGGTTATATCATTGCTATGCAGCCAGCTGCATCAGGCGCTGAATCGGTGGTCACTTTGCCTTCAATTCAAGTCACTGCCGATAGTACTAGCCGTTATGCGGCAGTAAGCACCAATACAGCGACAAAAACCAATACCTTGTTGCGCGATGTTCCACAAGCAATTTCAGTAATAACCAATGAGTTGATTAAAGATCAATCCATTCGTAGTCTGAGCGATGCAGTTCGCTATGTGCCCGGTGTCGGTGTGTCACAAGGAGAGGGCAATCGTGATGCGCTGGTATTTCGCGGTAATCGTTCGACGGGAGATTTTTTTATTGATGGCATACGTGATGATGCCGAATTCTTTCGCGATTTGTATAATATTGAACGTATTGAAGTGCTCAAAGGTGCCAATGGGATGATTTTTGGCCGCGGTGGCTCAGGCGGTGTGGTCAATCGTGTATCGAAGCAGGCCAACTGGGATCCAGCCCGGGAATTTACTTTTCAAGGGGGCTCTTTCAATCAGAAAAGAATGACCGCAGATGTCGGTTATGTCATTAATGATGTGGCTGCTGTACGTTTGAATGCTTTATACGAAGATGCAGGTAGTTTCCGCGATGGTGTCAGTATGGAGCGTCTTGGAATATCTCCGACCGTTACGATCAAACCAACGTACCGTACTAAGATAGTTGCAGGTATGGAGCGATTCCACGATGATCGCACCGCTGATCGAGGTATTCCTTCATTTCTAGGGCGTCCTATTAATGTGCATGAGTCGCAGTTTTTTGGTGATCCTAAGCGTAGTAATGCAAACATCGATGTGCTGTCGTTCAATTCTTTCATTGAACATAAATTTGATTCCGGGGTTACGCTGCAGAACCGTACGAACTACACGACGTACGACAAGTTTTATCAAAACATCTTTGCCAATAGCCAGGCTTTTTCCGGATTAGTGTCGCTCGGCGCTTATAACAATGCGACTTCGCGTGACAATGTTTTTAATCAGACGAATTTACTCTATTCGCTCAACACCGGGCCAATTGCGCATACGCTGATGGCGGGTATCGAGGTGGGACGTCAGGAAACCCATAATCAGCGGCGAAATGGGTTTTTTAATAATGACGAATCGCAAGTTAATTTGCGCGTGCCTTTAAGTAACCCGGTTACAAATGCTCCCGTGGGGTTTTTGACGCGGGATACAGATGCGCATAATCGTAGTGTTGTCAACGTTACATCGTTGTATATCCAGGATCAGATTGAATTGTTGCCGCAGTTGCAACTAATTGCAGGGGTGCGCTACGATATGTTTGAAGTGGATTTCCGGCAGAGGAATGCGGATAGAGCACACTTAAAAACAAGAGATGATTTGATCGCGCCACGCTTTGGTGTCATTTATAAACCCATCGAGCCGATTTCTTTTTATGCCAGTTATAGCCAAGCCTATGTTCCACGCGCCGGCGATCAACTAACATCTTTGAATGTGACAGTTGATACACTTAAGCCTGAAAAATTCACGACACTTGAGACCGGGATTAAGTGGGATATCCGCCCTGATTTGGCATTAACGGGTGCTGTCTATCAATTGGATCGAACGAATGTGATTACGGCTGACCCAAATGATCCGACGCGAACTTTTTTAGCCAAGGGGCAGCGTACAGAGGGTATTGAAATCAGTCTGAATGGCCAGCTGACCTCAGATTGGAGTGTGATGGGGGGCTACGCTTTTCAAACCGGTGAGTTTACTAGCGAAATACCGGGTGTAGCAAAAAAAGGAACCACAGTAGGGGAGCTTCCTCGACATACTTTTTCCGCCTGGAACCGATACGATATCACCCCCAAAGTGGGAGCTGCAGTTGGCGTGATTTATCGTGGAGAGATGTTTGCTTCAGCCGATAATACGGTCAGAATTCCTGATTTTACAAGGGTCGACGCAGCTTTATTCGCGCAATTTACCAAACGGTTTCGCGGCCAGTTAAATATTGAGAATTTATTTGACGTCAATTATTTTGCTTCGGTACACAACAACAACAATATCTCGCCCGGTTCTCCGATAGCCATTCGCGCTACCTTGATTGCAAATTTTTAACTGGTATCAAGTAGTATAAGGCAATTAATGGTATATCGATTGATTTTATAAATAATAATGATTATCATTGGCGTTCGTATTAATATTGATTCATTTTATGAAGGGGTTTCCAATAATGTTTTTATCCAAAAAAACCATAATTTCAATAAAGAGATTATTGATAATGAGTTTAACTACTCTTGCTCTGGCGATAGGCAGTGCGAGCGTTGTTGCATCCGATATTCAAACCATTCAGTCGGCAGTGACTGCTTTTCAGACCATTGGCACATTGCGCAGGGAAACACCAATTAATGGTGATGCTATCGCTGCAGCCTATGCGGGTGAACTACAAACGCTAACACAAGAAATCGATACAACCAATTCATTAAAACTGGATAGCGATATCCTGGCGGCGATCGAAGAAATTAAAAGTAACAATGAGCCTAGCTTGGCAGCACAGGTAATCGACAAGACATTACAGCGTGTATTTTATCAAAGTTTCTTTAACCGCATCGCAGCAATACGTGATGAATTTGAGTCAGCAACATCTGCGACACTAATTCAGACGCTGGAGGAAACTGAGGCAGTATTTCAGGCGGTTTCTGCTACGGCTGCAAGATCCAATGAAGTGTTGAGCGCGGATAGACGGTTTATCGAAGAAGGCAGTAATCCCGAATTAGACGTTCAAATTACCGAGTCTCTGGCACGTATTAGGACTGCGCTAAATAAAAACAATCCAGAAGAAGATTTTGCCACTTTTTCTGTTGAACGTTATGTGACAAGAATGTCACTAGCGCGCGCCTATTATATAGGCGTATTAAGAGAAGTAAGAGGTGTCATTGAAAATAGAAACTCAGATTTAATTACAGCACGAATACAATTAAAAGAAGGAGAGGTTTTTTATCGCATTATTGAGTCACTAGTTGCGCGCGATAATCCGACGGGTAATGCACTGATCAAAACCCAACTAGCAGGAAATGTTGCGGATGTTGTCGCGGACGAGATTGTCAGCGAATTGAATAAGGGATTCATTGGCCGGGTTAAAGGGGAAATGGATGGCCAGGCGAATAGCGTTGGCGTAGATCGCGTCCATGCAATGGCTGAAGCTGCAGGCGCGATAGCTTTTGCCAAGATTCTTTTACCTGATTTAGAATTACGGTTGGGTGCGGAGGCACGCGCGAATCTGGAAACCGCATTAAGTGATTTGCAAACTGCTAGCAGTGATAATAGTGTGCCTAATTCGGCAACAGCACGTGATGCGATATCAGCGATTTTGAATAGCTATGAGGCTGAATTAAACCTGGTTAAATACAGTGCTACAACGACCACAGCGCTTATTGATAATGCGGTTTCAGGTTTTCAGACAATTACAGATTTACGTGGACAAACTACCATAGATGGAGAAGCAATCGGGGCCGCATATACTGGAGAATTGCAGCAACTAACACAGCTGGTTGATCAAATCTACGGTATATCGATTAACACAGATGTTTCGAACGCAATTGAATCGGTCAAGAATGGAAATGAAGTTCCATTTTCGCTGCAAATCATTGATAAATCATTGCAGCGTGTATTTGCTCTCGTCGTTTATGATCGAACGACGTTCGTAAGTGAAAATCTTGCTTTATCAACTGATGAACTGGTTTTAGAATGGGATAGAGCTAATTCCGCTTATAGTGCGATTGCTGGCACCGCCGGCAGGGTCAACAAGGTGCTTACGGAGGATAAACAAACACTCCAGGATGGAAGTAACCCCGATTTAGACGATCAAATCACTTTGGCGTTCGTCCAAGGAAGGGAAGCATTAAGCAATAAAACAAATCGAGATTATCCCCTCAATGTCTGGATCGCGCGAGAAAACATCATTATTCCACTGGTGAGAACTTTTCTGATCGGGGTATTGCGCGAAGTCGAGGGAATCATTGAAAATCGAGATGCCGATGCTACCGAAGCGAGAGAAAAACAGATCGAAGGTGAATTCTTCTACCGTATCGTTGAGAGTTTTATTGCTCTGGAAAATCCTACCGGAAATGCACTGATTAAAACGCAATTAACGGGCGATATGGCTAATGTAGTCGCAAACGAAATCGTGATCGAGATCAGTAAAGGGATTGTTGGTCAGGTCAATAGAAATATCGGTATCATAGAATTGGCTTTTCATCTTGATAGGTTTGTGCCTCTGGTGGCGGCTGAGAGAGTATCTTTGTATATCAATATCTTTTTACCGGATCTGGAGTTGCGTTTAGGTTCTCTGGAGCGCGTAAAAATGCAGAATGCACTGCAAGATCTGAGGGAAGCCATTGAAGCCCAGGATGTTTCCAAGGCATTAACGGCAGGATCGACGCTGACCGGAATCATATCAGCGTACGAAAACGAGCTAATCTAGCAGCTCGCAAGCACCCCTTTGAGGGGGCAGCGATGAGCCTCCGGCTTTGCCGGAGGTGATTTACTTTCACGTCACATCACTTCTCGTCTCGGCATAATTGACACAGTATTAACTGGTATTAATGAATCCATCTATGGCAGTATAGTAGGTAGCGTCAGAGTGAATTTGTTTTAAGAATACTAATATACATTCCAGTTATACTGCTTAACCAGATAAAAATGTTTCTGAGATGAGGGTAAACGATGAAAATTGCAATAATATTGATGATAGGGTCGATTCTTATTGGTCTATCGGCCTGCTCTAGTACTGGGCCTGTGCTATATCCCAATACGCATTTCTTATCCGTAGGTAAAGATTCCGCGGAGCAGGATATTGAGGTTTGTAAACAGTTGGCTGAATCAGCTGGCGCTCGGGAAGGTAAGGGGCAGATGGGGGACGTGGCAACTAGTACAGCGATGGGGGCTGGTGTTGGTGCTGCAAGCGGGGCCGCAGGAGGAGCTATTCGTGGATCAGCGGGGCAGGGCTCGTTGATTGGAGCCGCCGCCGGAGCTACTGCCGGATTGCTGCGAGGAATTTTCTTCTCGACAAGGTCATCGCAACCGAGTCAAGCCTATGCGAACTTTGTGTCGCGTTGTTTGAAAGAGAAAGGCTATGAAGTTACCGGTTGGCAATGAGCGGTAACTTTGCCTGTTCGAAAGCTGATTATTTTTTGGAAAGAAGTGATACTTGCTCTCGACTACGCCAATACCTTTCGCATTGCATCGGCTAGTTCTTCTGCGACAAATTTTGCGACATAAGCATCCGCACCTACCGATTTAACGTGATTTTCGTTTGCTTCACCTGTAAGTGAGGAATGAATTATCACCGGGATGGAGTTAAATCGCTGATCGTTTTTGACGTTGCGGGTCAGCATGAATCCATCCATTTCTGGCATTTCCAGATCGGTCAAGACTAAAGCAACTTTGTCTTGAATTGTTTTGCCTTCGGCTTCGGCAATATCCGACATGGATTGGATTTTGGTCCAAGCCTCGAGTCCGGTTTTAGCCATGACATAAGGCACATCTAATGCTTTTAGCGCATTCTCAATCATGCTGCGCGCCAACGGTGAATCATCAGCGGCCAATACTACTTTTCCAGCAGGCAGTCTTATTTTGTTGCCAATATTTTCGGGCATGATATCACCGCAGGAGTTAGGCAGGACATCGCGCAGAATCTGCTCAACATCCAGAACCTGAGCCAAGCGAGAGCCTTCTTTATCGCCATCAAGCCGTGCGATACTGGTGACCAAGTTACCACCCTTGCCGTCTGCAGCAATTACTTGATTCCAATCCAGGCGCGCAATTTCGTTGACTTCTTCGACTGCGAAAGCTTGAGTCGAACGAGCAAACTCAGTGACCAAGAGTATCGAAGTTCCTTTGCTCGGTTTACAACCTACAACTTTCGGTAGGTTGATGACAGTAATGACTTGACCACGAATATTAGCTATGCCCATTACATAGGGGGGAGCGTTGGCAATTTCGGTGATGTTTGGCATAACCAGGATTTCACGTACTTTAAAAACATTAATGCCAAATAATTCACGCTGGTTGGCACCAGGAGCTTCGCCTAATCGAAACAGCAACAATTCGAACTTGTTATTAGCAGTTAAATTGGTGCGTTCGTCAATTTCGTGCAGGGCTGTGCTCATAGTGTGCTCTCCAAATTTGTGAAGAAAATTAGAATTAATAGTTGTGTGCGGAATCGGCTAAAGTTAGAGAATCTTGAAAAATGTGGCGAAATACTTTTTGTCATGATTATTCATGAACTAAATTGGATTGCTATCAACTAGTCGGATATTTTCTTGTCGAATGAGTGAATAAGAGTGTTTCCTTCAAAAATTTCAGGTTGGTACATTATCAGTGCAGGGTAGGTCTTTTGATTGATTGAATAAGGGTTATTTTCATTGTTTTTCCCTGGCTTCTGGAGAATCATACTAACTAGTTGGATTCTGGCAGAAATCGCACTAAAAAAGACTGCAAGAGTTCTGACGACACCTTCATTTGGATCTGTTATTGCCGTACTTAGCCTGTTGTGTTGATTGATACTAATCCCGGAGATAAAAATGGATTTATATGCAAGTATTCCTAAAGAGCTGAAGCAATCTGGGGCAGTTAAAGAACTTCGGGTATTATTCAGGAATCTGTACTGTGGATTAAAATTACTTGCATTTCGTCGCAATATCATTAGCCAAATAACGGCTTCTTATGATCAATTCATCTTGCTCCTGGGATTTTATGGCATAACAACGTTTATTGCTTCTTATGTAATAACGCCTAATCCGGTTTTCGGTTTATTCGGTCTGGGATATATCGGTGTAGAGTTGTTGGGAGTTCTGCTGGTAGGATTTGTGCTGGCGAAACTCTGTGAACCACAAGACCAATTATTACAGTTCCTGACAGCAACATATTGTGTATTACCGTTCTTTTATCTTTTTTCTATTACTGTTATACCCTTTTTGCCAGATGCTTACTTTGATGCTGGATACATGGTTTATACGTTATGGATTTTAAGTGTCAGTTTTTATGTTGTATTACAATTATTAAATTGGCAAAAGATTAAAGCCATAATGGTTGTCATGCTCTGGGTGTGTGCTTCATATCCACTGACTAATGTTTCGTTGAGTTTCTGGCATGAGGATTTTGATTATTCAGAAGCACTGGCTGCTTATAACGATGATGATTTAAGTTTTGTTAATCAAGAGCAGGTTTATTATAACCAATATCAATTGTTGAATAATGCGCTCAACGTTATCGAGTCTGGTGTAGAAGGTATAACTGATCTATTTTTCATCGGATTTGGCGCTGATTCATCGCAAGATGTATTCATGAAAGAAATTAACAATGTGCAGAACATCATGAATCTTAATCTTGGAGCGGCAGGTCGATCTGTTGCTTTGATTAATAACCTGAAAACAATCGATACCACACCACTTGCTTCATCAACAAATTTAAGAATTGCATTGAATCATATAGGCAGTAAGATAAATCCTGAGGAAGATATCGTGCTGTTGTATTTAACCAGTCACGGTTCTTTCGACCACGAGCTTTCAGTTAATATGTGGCCGCTTGAGCTCAACGACATAGGTCCAGATGATATTAGAGCTTATCTGGATGATGCAGGGATACAATGGCGCATTATTCTGGTTTCTGCGTGCTATTCCGGTGCTTTCATTGATGCTTTGAAGAATGAAACCAGTTTAATTATGACAGCTGCAGCTTCAGACAGAGCTTCTTTTGGATGTTCAAGTGAAAATGAATTTACTTATTTTGGTGAAGCGCTGTTTAAGAATGTAGAAGGCAAATCATACCAATTCATTGATGGTTTTAATCAAGCGATAGAAAGAATCAAACAACGCGAAATATCGGAAAATCTCATTCCTTCAAACTCTCAATTGTTTGTCGGCAACTTGATGAGAGAAAAGTTAGAGCTGTTGGAACACGATATGGCCCGATATGCTCCAGAAAGATTTGGGAGTTTTTAAGCTGGGAATGATTAAACTCGCAATTCCCCTTAGTCTTGCCGCGGGGATAGGTGCAGCGCGTGCAAAGCAAATTTATTTTGCACTACCCAGTATTGAGTTAAACAGCAGGTTTATTGTATTTGATGGTTGAGCAGCATTAAAGCGAATTTGCCCGGAATGGATTAGTTCTGCTAGTCCGAGGGATAATTCCTTAGAATGGTTCTAGGTCTAGCTTAACTGTGTAGCGTAGAGTTTTTTTATCCGTTTCACTTCCCCATGAAATAATTGCATTGCAAATAGTGATCTGATTTGAGAGCTCTTTTTCATGGAGTCTGGAATGAAATCTTTTGGATTCATCATGGTTTAGATAACAGACGGGGTGGCCGTTAATATCGATATGGACCACGTCGCTGTCGAAAGGGTTGCTATTGTCGGGTATTAGATGGGCTTTCAGGATGTGCGTTTTTGTGACTGAATTGTCATCAGGATTGATGATATTTTCCTGCATCAATTGCTGAATTACTTTCTGAAACGGAGTTGCTGCAATTTTACAAGCAAATTGCCCCGATTCAGGCCAGGTGTAATAACCTTCTGCTGGTTTTGTGTGTTGCCGCGTGCTTTTTTTCGGTTGATCTGAGTTAGCGATTTTGTTTCGATTGACAGTAAGTACCAACGCAGTGATGAGTGCAATCGGAAGAATATACGACTTGTCGACACCAGCGCCGGCAATCAGCCCAATAAATAAGGACATAATCAGAATCGACAAGATGCTTATTTCTGGTTCCTGCTTTTTGGGGGAATCAACAGAGGATTGTACTTGTTTTTTCATTAGATCATTGTGTTAAAGCCTGCTCAATGGCTGTCACCACGACTGGGTCAAAAGGCTTGGTGTGCGGGCTGAATTGTGTGATGAGCTTGCCGTCACGGCCGATTAGGTATTTCTGGAAATTCCAGGTCGGATAGGTGCCGGATAGTTCAGCCAACTGCACATAAAAAGGATGTGCTTGACCTTTTTTTACCGTGATTTTCTCAAACATAGGGAATTTCACATCGTAGGTCAAGCGGCAGAAATCTTGAATTTCGGCTTCGGTTCCAGGTTCCTGCCCCATAAAGTCATTGGATGGAAAACCCAGTACGACCAATCCTTTGGATTGATATTTATCGTGCAGCTGTTCCAATCCTTCATATTGTGGCGTATAGCCACATTTGCTGGCAGTGTTCACAACGAGTAGCACTTTATCGACGTAAGCTTCGCATAAATTCACCATCTCTGATCCTGCAAGCTTACGAAAATTCTGATCCAATAGAGTGCTGTTACAAGAAAAAGCGGGATTCGTCAGAAGAATCATGATCAACGCGAGCAAGATACGCATGAGGCACCTCCTTAATTAATGGGGCAGACAGCAAATCTGAGCGCTATCTGTGTCTATCTTATTAGTATATTAGAAACTGACTTGAGTTCGGAAAGAAAGCACTGAAAAATGATCCGTGCGTTCCGGTGTACCTAAACCAGTTTTTCCAATCGTGGCATCGCTCAAGTAATAATAATTCAACATAAACCGGATGTTCGAACGGGGATACCAATTCACGCCCAGCGTAACGACTTGAATCTGGCATTTTGACGAGCCTGTTTTGCATGGGGCTGCGGTGAGGCTCTGGTTGAAGTTCTCGGCAAGATCGTAACGTCCAGAAAACTCCAGTGCGCCCCATCGATCGTTTGGTTGAGGTTTGCCAAAAGCACCACGATCTTTCTTATAAACAGCGATTTATCCGCTTACAAACCAGCTGGCCTGTACGTAGAAAGCTTGAATAATCGAATCCCTGTTGCTTCCAGTTGTTTGATGGGTATTGTCGAGTTTTGTGATAGCGTATTCACCTTGTAGCGTAAGCGGTCCGACGGAATACGCAGTTTCGGCGGCAATAGTCGATTGGCTATTGTGGCTAGGTGCGTTTAAACTGGTGCTGGCTCCTGCGACTCCTAAGGATTGAGTGATACCTTGGCGTCCGCCATAAACATCGACGGCTCCGGCTGATAGTGAATCTTTGGTAGCAATGTCTTGGCTGGCTGAAAGCCCAAGATGCAGAATGTGACCTTCTTCGTCGATTGGCAGCCAGACAGCGCGACCGCCATAACTGATGCCTGCAAGCGGTAAGCCAAAGTGCGACAGACTCATTACATAAACGCCAAAACCCAGATTATCCTTGATTAGTGTCCGGTAACCAATGCCGGTTAGAAATTGTCGTCCGTTGTATATTCCGGTAGATGACGTTGATGGCCGTTCCATTAAAGTGATTTCATTGGAGCTGGTTATTTCCTCCAATCCGCGGTACGGCTTGAATTGCCCAAGCGTTAGCTGACCAGGTCCCAGTCTGGCAGCTACCCAAGCTTCACGAAGGCTATGGGGAAATGCGGTAGTCGCATTGACTGCGAAGTCATTTTCGAACTTAAAATTAATGTCGTAAAATTTTCCCGTGATTGTGGCATAGGTTCTGCGCCAATTGATGCCCTCACGATCATTGCTATTCAGAAGCTGGCTGCCAAACGCCGGATAATCTGAATTTGCCTGGTCTGGATATAATGAATGTGCATCGAAATGCCCACGGCCATTCAACCCTATTTCAAAATTGCCATCTTCGGTCTTGATTCTAGGGCCGCCTTTGTAAGTGAAATAAACCGCATGACATGACGCAATGCTCATATTTGCCAGCATTATGAGGCTACAAAACTTGATCGTGCATTTCATATATTATTTGGATTCTGCTGCGAGGCAGCTTAGAAAGAATCAAATATGCCATATTATATATCAGCCTAAACCGTATCAATGACGCTATACCTCGAGCAGTGCGGATGAAAATAATAATTTAGATGCTTTTCGACTAATCCGTGCGCAATGCATCTACTGGATTCAATTTTGCTGCCTGCATAGCTGGGATTACACCGGCGGCGAGGCCGATCAGCATCGATATACATAAGGCGCCAAGGACATAATCCCATGGAATATTTACTGGTAGATCGCTGATGAGTAATTTGAGCAACCAAGCGATACCAGAGCCAATGAGCAACCCTGCCACTCCACCCAATGTGGAAAGCGCAATAGACTCCAACAAGAATAAAATACGGATGCGTGAACGTGTCGCGCCCAAGGCAGTGAGCAAACCAATTTCCGACACCCGCTCAGAAACCGTGATATGCATTAACGCGACCATACCGATAGCACCGACGATCAAAGAAATACCGCCCAGCGCAGCAACGGCAAACTTTAACACGTTCAAAATGGTGGATAAAGTACTGAGCATTTGCTGCTGTGATTTGACGGAAAAATCTTCGCGCCCGTGACGCGCGATCAGGATACGCTGGATATCTTCGACAACAGCTTGCACTGGCGCATCTGGAAAGTATGCCAGTTGAATTTCCATTACACCTTGTCGGTTGAATACTTCTAATGCCCGAGTTGTGGGTATGAAAACTGTGTCATCCAGATCGAAGCCGAGCACTTGACCCTTGGATGCCATCACTCCGATAACACGAAAGCGCGTCCCGCCAACTTGCAGAATCGCACCAAGAGGATTGGTATCACCGAATAATTCAGCGCGCACTTTGGCACCCAGTACTACATACGCACGTGGATTACGCGGATCATCATCGGGTAAAAATTGTCCGATTTCGATTTGCATGTTAAAAGCCTTGGCAAAATCAGGTCCCTGACCATACGCGGTTACGCGTCGGCTACGGCCTTGCGCACGAATTTCCGCATTCCCGACTACGCTGGCGTTGGTATATTCGGCGTAGCGGCTCTGTTTCAGCGCCATCGCATCTTCTATCGTTAATAATCGTGCGCTGCCAATAGCGCCCAGAGAGCCGCCATGTGTATTGATTTTCCCTGGTGTGACCGTAACGATATTGGTACCAAACTGAGTGAATTCTGACAGCACAAATCGCTGCACACCATCGCCAATTGCGGTCAAGAGGATGACCGCAGCAATTCCGACGGCAATTCCTGAGGCTGATAATGCGGTACGCAGCCGATGGGCTGTTAGTGACCGGAAGGAAAAATAGAAAGTGTCAATCGTGTTCATT
>NZ_JALHQJ010000033.1 GCF_022842015.1 Nitrosomonas sp.
CCTTCATGGTTAACAAATACCTGGGTTTTATATTCCAGCCGACGAAAGGCTGCAGAATGGATGATGCGATCCCGATCGCGCTGAAATTCACTGCGACCGGATGGTAATTCCTCATCAATCTCACGCCCTCGAGAATTTTCACAAGACACAGCATAAACAGCGAGTTCATTCATTTGACATACATGCCAGAATCGTCTCATTTAATATTGCCGGCGCTATATCCGCTCTCATCACCGCTTCACCTATCCGATTAAGCACGATAAAGCGTGATTTACCAGCTTCCACTTTTTTATCCAAAGTCATTAGTTGCAAATATTTCTCCGCTGGCATTTTAGGCGCAATAACTGGCAATTCTGCCTGTAACAAAATTTTTCGGATACGGTGAACATCAGCTTCGCTAATTAGTTTCATGCGGCGTGATAATTCAGCTGCCATCACAGTTCCTGCTGCCACGGCTTCACCATGCAACCAAACACCATATCCCATTCCATTTTCAATCGCATGGCCAAAGGTATGGCCCAAATTCAGCAACGCCCTGATTCCCTTTTCCTTCTCATCTGCAGCCACTATTTCCGCTTTGTTTTCGCAGCTGCGTTGAATGGCTTCATTCAATATCACCGGATCACGCGCAAGCAAGCGATGCATATTTTGCTCCAGCCATTCAAAAAAAGCGGGGTCGCGAATCAAACCGTATTTAATGATCTCGGCGAGTCCGGCACGTAACTCTCTAATAGGCAGGGTATTTAAGGTTGCGCTATCAGCCAATACCATACGTGGCTGATAAAAAGCACCGATCATATTTTTGCCCGATGGGTGATTGATCCCGGTTTTCCCGCCCACGGAAGAATCCACCTGCGCCAGCAATGTTGTCGGTATCTGAATAAAGGGCACACCGCGCAGATAAGTTGCCGCAGCAAAACCGGACAGATCACCGATTACCCCCCCACCCAGTGCCAATATCGTAGTATTTCGCTCGCAATGATTTTCCAGCAGCGCATCAAAAATCAAATTTAAAGTTTCCCAGTTTTTGTGAGCTTCACCATCTGGAAGAATAATCGGAACGGAGCTAACGCCTTTTTCTTCCAATGCGGCACGTAGCTTATTCAGGTAAAAAGGGGCTATGGTTGTATTACTTACGATAGCTACCCGTTTTTGCGGCAAACAGGAAACGATCAAGTCAACTTGTTGCAAAATTCCATAACCTATATGTATCGGATAACTGCGCTTCTCCGATGAAGGGGTAAAATCGACCGCGATGGTCTGCATGGCATTTCCACGATTGTTCTGCATGATTGTATTGAAATCTATAGAGATTAATCTGTTTATCAGTTTTTGTACCAGAAAACGAACCCCTTGTTTGCCGCTATCAATGATGACATGAGCGGTTTCACGATACAGCGCATCCCGTTGCACATAGAGTTCATTCAATCGTGCATATAAGTTTTCAGTCGTTTGCAGCAATGGTCTATTTTTATCATGGCGGGTGCGTCGATATAAATCATTAACCGATGCACGCAAATAGATGACAATTCCACTTTGTCGCAATAACCGGCGGTTCTCTGCGCTCAATATTGCACCCCCGCCAGTAGCCAGAATGATATTTCTCTGCTCTGACAATCCAGCCAAAACTTCCGATTCACGCTTACGAAAACCAGCCTCCCCTTCGATTTCAAAAATCACCGGAATCTTTACGCCCGTTCGCTTTTGAATCTCGTGATCGGAGTCAACAAAGATCTTGCATAGAGAATTCGACAATACCTTACCAATCGTCGTTTTCCCAGCACCCATCATCCCCACTAAAATTATATTGGTATCTCCCAATTTTTTCTGAATGGGTTGCAGCATTTTTGTTTTACTCGAATTCATACCTGCAATTGTAGCTGAAAACCCACACATTGCACGAAGCAAGCCGCTAGCAGGCAAGTTACAAACAGGACAAACAGTATTTTGTGGCTAGCAACATGCATTGACATCAGGCGCTATGAACCTGAATCTTCTCCAGAACTGGTGAAGCAAATCATCTCATTGCCTTAGTAATATCACATGCCGAAGGCAACTTTGCTCAGTTTTCTAAAATCTAAGTCTCAACACTCAATACCCGGCGAATCTCATCCGTCTTAAAGCCCAATGCCATCGGACGGCGCACACGGGGCAAGGTAACCACATCATACAACTCCTCAACCACGCCTTCGATGCGTAACCAGTGGACGATGTCTCCACTGCGCAAATCGATTATTTGAACGCCGCAACGCGCTTCCACATTGCGCGATTTAAGATTGTCATCCAACGCCAAGCCGCTGAACGTCTTGTTCTCACGTGGCTTGGACAAACCCACCAAAGCAAAATCTCCATGAAAACTCAAACCGCGCATATAACCTGGGCAAAAGCACAACGGTTCAAATCGCCCTGATTCCAAATCGACATAACCGAATTCCCCCGTGCCGGAATTAAGCAACCACAATCTGCCATTGTGCCAGCGTGGCGAATGCGGCATTGATAATCCACTGCAGACAACTTCATTGCGCGGCACGTCGATAACAATACCGCCCTTAGTCCGATGTTCACGCCAACCATCGGCCACATCACATTGGCCGACCGCAGTCACATACGCCGGTTGCCCATCTCTCATCGCCAGACCATTCAAATGACAACGATCTTCTGCTGCCAATTTACTGATAAAAAAAGGCTGCCAGAGCGGCTTAAAACTATGCGTTTCGCTCAATGTCGCCAAACAACCAAACAACGTATTGACGAACACCAAGTGGCCATCACTATCCACCGCCATGTCGTGAATATCCAGATCACCCGTGGTATAGCCCATCTGCGGCACATACAACCGATCAAAACCATCCTGCTGCTGCCCGACCTCAAATACATTTTCAAACCGCCACACCTGATACAAACTGCTCATGTACAAACCATTCGGCGTCGCGCACAAACCCATGCAACGGTTAAAACTACGTTCAAATACCGAAAGCCCGTTGTCAGGCTTTAAGCCAATAAAATACAGCTTACCAACCTGATAGGTAGTCAAAGCAATTGATAATTTTTGCTCGGCCAACCAGGACAACATTTGCCGGGAAGTACTGATTTCCAGCATCGGAGTCGGAGCGGGTGCGGCAGCAGCCTCGTTAGTATCCATTTTTATCCTGAGACGTTTAAATTATAATTTGAGAAAATCAATTTTGTTGAGATTAACGAGTCGTTAAAAATCTATTTTTAAGCAATCGATGCAAAGAAAAAAGCGCACTTTATACATAATGAATGAGCAGTCAAATCACCGGAAAATCCGTCGCCACATTCACGCCGACCAATACCACCGCATCCCCTTGCGTATAAGTATGGAAATTGCCATGAATACCGCCATCCGTCCAACCGCTGTTCAGCCCAACCACACTATCTCCTGCATTGCCTTTGATTTTCAGCGTATTCGTCTCACCCGATAGATCAATGACATCCTGCGCGGTCAAGGTCAGCATGTTGTCACCCGTACCATATAAAGCAATGGTCTCGATGCCATGAATTTTATCGACTACGCTGGGCAGATCCAGATTGAGTCCACTACCAGACAATCCCAGCGTATCGGTACTTGAACCGCCGTCAACAAACTGAAAGTTATCATCCGATATGCGAATGTAATCGTTACCCGCACCGCCATCGAACGAATCCGCACCGCCACGGCCGATCATGCGGTCGTTGCCGCCACCTCCCACAAAACTTTCTGCAGCGGAGGTGCCAGTTAAAATATCATCGCCAGACGTACCGAAAAAATCAACCCCGTCGCCAGTAAAGTCGCTTCTGCCAAATATGATGTAGCTGGAACCGGAAACATCTCCGTTCGGATCGGCTCGCTCAACGCCGACAATCAAATCATCAAAACCGTCTCCGTTGACGTCCCCCGCACTGCTGACGGAAGGAATTGCAGAATAACCGTCACCGCCATTCAGGCGAAAACCGTTACTACCGCCAAGACCGGATAGATTCATCACCGCATCAAAACCGGATGCGCGCCCAAATACTACATAGCCGTAATAAGAACCGGAGCCAAGAGCACCAATAATCACATCATCAAAACCGTCTCCATTGATATCCCCTGCACTACTGACGGAATGACCTGTTGTATAACCACTACTATCATTCAGGCGGAAGCCATTACTGCCGTCAAGACCGGATAAATCCATCGTGGCATTAAATCCGGACGCCTTGCCAAATAACACGTAGCTGTGGTTGGAGTCGGAGCCACGAACATCAATAATCAAATCATCAAAGCCATCCCCGTTGACGTCTCCCGCACTGCTCACAGAGTGGCCTGAGTCATCATACGCTGATTCACCATCCAGGCGAAAACCGTTAGCTCCATCCAGACTGGATAAATTCATCGCCGCATCAAATCCGGATGCCTTGCCAAATAACACGTAGCTGGAACCGGAATCATTACCATTCGAATTTGCACCAGGAACACCAATAATTACATCATCAAAGCCATCACCGTTGACATCCCCCGCACGACTGACGGAATAACCTGAAAAATCATATCTTGCACTACCATTCAGGCGGAAACCATCATCACCGTCAAGACTGGATAGATTCGTCACCGCAGCAAAACCGAATGCTTTGCCAAATACCACGTAGCTGGAACCGGATCCATTACCATTTGGATCAGCAGAACGGGCGCCAATAATCACATCATCAAAACCATCACCGTTCACATCTCCCGCATTGCTGACTGAGTGGCCTGAATCATCATACGCTGCTTCACCATCCAGGCGAAAACCGTTAGCTCCATCGAGACTGGATAAATCCATCGCCGCATCAAATCCGGATGCCTTGCCGAATACCACGTAACTGGAACCGGAGAAAACACTCGCGCCACGAGCACCAATTATGACATCATCAAAACCGTCGCCATTCACATCCCCCGCGCTGCTAACGGAATAACCTGAATAATCATACTTCGCCCCCCCATCCAAGCGGAAACCATTACTGCCATCCAGGCCGGATAAATCCATCGTGGCATCAAATCCGGATGCTTTGCCAAACACCACGTAGCTGGAACCGGATCCATTACCATTAGGATCAGCAGAACGGGCACCAATAATCACATCATCAAACCCATCGCCGTTGACGTCCCCCGCGTCACTGACGGAATGACCTGAATAATCATATCTCGCCACCCCATCCAGACGAAAACCGTTGCTACCGTTGAGGCTGAATAAACTAATAGCATTATCTTCCACAAAATCCGTGCTCACAGCCACATCGATCTGCAACACGGCTTCATGTTGAAAGTGAATGTAAGTACGAACATCACCTTGGATACCGCCATCCACCCAACCGCTGCCAAGTCCGGCCACGCTATCCCCGGCATCGCCTTTTATTCTCAGGGTATTGGTCTCATCCGACAGATTCAGCACATCCTGCATCGACAGGATCAGCTTATGATCTCCATTACCTGTCATGTCAATGACTTCGATACTCTGCATCTTGTCTCCGGCACTGGATAGATTCAGATCAAAACCGCCGCCAGCCAATTCCAGGGTATCGAAACCGGTGCCGCCATCGACAAACACAAAGCCCGCATCCGCGATCTGCATGACATCATCCCCCGCTCCGCCTGCGAACGAGTCCGCCCCGCCTCCACCGATCATCCGGTCGTCGCCATCAAACGTTACAAAACTCTCCGCAGCGGGAGTGCCGGTGAAGACATCATCCCCGGACGTGCCCAGGAAATCAGGTCCGCCGATAAAGTCACTGCGGCCAAAGATCACGTAGCTGGAACCTGAATTTTTGCCATTCAAATCAGCACCGGGCGCACCGGCAATCAAATCATCGAAGCCATCGCCATTCACATCCCCGGCGCCACTGACCGATGTAACCAGGATACCTTTTTTCGCCATCCCATCCAGCCGGAAGCCTTCGTCACCTTCAAGATCGGATAAATCCGCTACCGCATCGAATCCTGAAGCCTTGCCAAACATCACGTAGCTGGAGCTGGAGCCAGCAATACCAATGGTGCGGTCCTGTTCATCAGGGTCAGCGATAATCAAATCATCGAACCCGTCCCCATTCACATCGCCCGCGCCACTGACCGATACACCCGAATAATCTCTTTCCTCATTCAAGCGAAAACCATTACTGCCATCAAGACTGGATAAATCCATCACCGCATCAAAACCTGACGCTTTGCCGAATACTACGTAACTGCCCCCGCGAGTGTAGCTATAACCATAATAATAATCACCTACCCGAATTCCCTGGGTGCTAATAATCAAATCGTCAAACCCATCCCCGTTGACATCTCCGGCATTGCTGACCGATCCAGCTAAAATATCGTACGCTCCCCCCTTCATGCGAAAACCGTTGCTGCCGTCAAGTTCCGATAGATTCATCGTTGCATCGAATTCCGTCGCCTTGCCGAATACCACGTAACTGGAACCATAAGCGCCAGGAGCTCCAATAATCACATCATCAAAACCATCGCCGTTCACATCTCCAGCACTGCTGACTGAAGAACCTGACCGATTACTTAATTCTCCATCTAAACGAAAACCATCACTGCCATCAAGTGTGGACAGATTCATCGCCGCATCAAATCCGGATGCCTTGCCAAATACCACGTAGCTGGAGCCCTTATCGAAATCGGAACCGTCCGAATCAGCACGAGGAGCTCCAATAATCACATCATCAAAACCATCGCCATTGACATCCCCTGCACTGCTCACAGAGCGGCCTGATTCATCATGCGCTGCTTCACCATCCAGGCGGAAACCGTTGTTGCCATCAAGGCTGGATAAATCCATCGCGGCACCAAATCCGGACGCCTTTCCAAATACCACGTAACTGGAACCAGAATCACTCCCATTCGGATCAGCAAAGGAAGCGCCGACAATCACATCACCAAAACCATCGCCATTCACGTCACCCGCATTGCTCACAGAGCTTGCTCCACTCAGGCGAAAACCATTACTGCCATCAAGAGTAGACAGATTCATCGCCGCATCAAATCCGGATGCCTTGCCGAATACCACGTAACCAGGTCCGATAATCACGTCATCAAAACCGTCTCCATTGACATCCCCCGCACTACTAACAGACCTACCTGAATAACCATACGTTGCTGTACCATCCAAGCGAAAACCATTGTTCCCATTCAAATCGGACAAGTTCATGTGACCGCCATTTACAAAATCCGTACTCACAGCATCCGCAACCATCAACACCGCTTCATCCTGAGTGGAAAACATATGAAATTCACCCTGAAAACCGCGATCCACCCAGCCACTGTCCAAGACAACCTGATCGCCGGCATTACCCTTGACCATCAGAGTATTATTGGCGTTTCTCGGTAGATCGAGCATATCTGCCGCCGTCAGTGTTAATGTATTATCCCCGGTACCGCTTAAGTCAATAATTTCAATGCCGGCAATCTTGTCACCCACAACCGTCAGATCCAGATTTATTCCACTGCCATCCAGAGCCAGCGTGTCATTCTCCACGTTCTCCGGATCAAAATTGCCTCTGCCACCGCCGTCAACCCGCAAAAAATCCAGATCGGACACCCGGATGGTGTCGTTACCATCCCCCCCACGAATCGTATCCGCACCCCCACCGCCGATCAGTGTGTCATCGCCATCGCTTGCATAAAAAATTTCGGCGGTCGGCGTACCCGTACGGACATCATCGCCAGGCGTACCAAGATATGCTGCCGAGCCGGTAAAATCACTACTGCTGAATACCACATAACCAAATTTGGCAGTACCGGCCATCAAATCATCAAGGCCATCCCCATTCACGTCTCCCGCGCCACTGACAAAGCTAACTGAACCGTTCAGGGGTATCAGATTGACCGTAGCATCAAATCCCGATGCCTTACCGAATGCCACATAACTGCTGCCGTATCGATCCGCGACCATCAAATCATCAAAACCATCTCCATTCACATCCCCTGCAGGGTTGAGCTTGCTACTTTCATCCAAACTAAAACCATTACTACCATCAAGATCGGATAGATTCATCCTGTTTCCGAATCCGGATGCTTTACCAAACACCACGCGAAACCCGACAATCACATCATCGAAACCATCCCCGTTAACATCTCCCGCATTACTCACAGATGAACTCCCAGGCTCGTTCATATCCAGACGAAAACCGTTGCTGCCGTTTACAGCAGATAAATTCATCACTGCATCAAATCCCACAGCCCTACCAAATACCACATAGCTGGAGCCATACTGATTAGCACCAGGAGCACCAATGATT
Source organism: Nitrosomonas sp. (assembly GCF_022842015.1). Lineage (GTDB taxonomy): Bacteria > Pseudomonadota > Gammaproteobacteria > Burkholderiales > Nitrosomonadaceae > Nitrosomonas. The sequence goes on from NZ_JALHQJ010000033.1 coordinate 8,260, forward strand.
ACATCATCAAAACCATCGCCGTTCACATCTCCCGCAGCGCTGACCGAAGCACCTGCCTCATCTCTCCTGAATCCTCCATTAAGACGAAAACCATTACTACCATCAAGGCTGGATACATCCATCGCCGCATCAAATCCCGCAGCCTTGCCAAATACCACATAATTGGAGCCTTCGTCATCGAAAATGGAACCGTTCAGATCAGCATCACTATTACCCAGGATTACATCATCAAAACCATCGCCGTTGACGTCCCCCGCATTGCTCACAGTGCGTATTACTCCATCCAGATGAAAACCATTACTGCCATCAAGTGTGGACACATTCATCGCCGCCCCAAATCCCCCAGCTTTGCCAAACACTACATTGGTACCTTTGCTGCTTGAACTAAAGATCACATCATCAAAACCATCCCCATCCACATCCCCTGCGTCACTGATTTCTGCGAATCGGCCCCCTCCCCACAAGCGAAAACCATCAATGCCGTCAAGATCGGTTAAATGCATCGTCGCATCAAAACCCGTTGATTCACCAAACACCACGTAAACGGAAGCCCTATCAAGGCTGACCATCACATCAGCAAAACCATCGCCATTCACATCGCCCGCATTACTGACCGAACGTAAGGAACTTCCTGCCTCCATATCCAGACGAAAACCATTGCTGCCATCAAGATCAGCTAAATTGATACTGGTTGTTATTGCCATTTTTGCCTCCAAAATAAGAAGAGATTTGCAGGTCATCCATCACTACTGAATTAATTCACCGTCATCTTGGCCCTGAACCGGGTGATTTGATGATTGTGTTGTTGCGCACCAGCAGAATTCCACCATGCACACCGCAAGTTGTTAATTTAAATTAGCTTTAAAGAATATCTTGACAAGATTAGGCACTGTGACACAAAAATACTTGAATGTAAATTCAGATAATCTGACAGCATGCATAGGTTCTGCAAGAGACCGAACAGCACTTGAAATATTGCGGAAAGATTGTTGAAAATGCATTTAATGCAAGCAGTTTCCATGCAAAAACGGGGCAGAAAACACAAGCTTTCTGACCCGTTTCTAACACCGGACGGCAGTGCGGATTGTTTTCTTAAACGACTCGTTAAATCACCGGAAAATCCGTCGCCACATGAATGCCAATTAACAGCACTGCCTCATCCTGCGTATAGGTATGAAAATTGCCATGAATACCGCCATCAACCCAACCGTTGCTCAGCCCAACTACGCTATCTCCCGTGTTGCCCTTTATCTTCAGGGTATTCGTCTCGTCCGACAGGTTCAATACTTCAGCTGCAGTCAAAGTTAATGTATTGTCCCCGAGACCATATAAACTGATGGTCTCAATACCGTGAATCTTGCCCTGCACGGTACTCAAATCCAGATTAAAACCACTGCCGGCCAATCCCAGAATGTCGGTTCCCGAACCGCCATCGACAAGCTGGAAACTTGCATCGCTTATACGAATGTAATCATTGCCAACACCGCCATCGAACGAATCTGCGCCGCCTCGGCCGATCATGCGGTCATTTCCCGCGCCACCATCAAATCTTTCAGCCGCTGAGGTGCCGGTAAAATTATCGTCTCCCGCCGTACCAGGAAAATCGACTTCATTGGTAAAGTCACTTCTGCCGAAGATCACGTAATTGTATTCAGCGGTGAAAGGACGATCCCTAACATTCAAGTCATCAAAACCATCGCCATTAATGTCACCTGCACCGCTGACCGTATAGCCGGAAGAATTTCGACCAACTCCATCCAATCGAACACCGGCGTTACTATCGAGTTCGGATAAATTAATCACAGCATCAAAACCCGAAGCCTTGCCAAAGATCACATAACTGGAACCCGATGAAAAGCCATTCACAGCCGCTGTGGGAGCGCTGACAATCACATCATCAAAACCATCACCATTCACATCTCCTGCATTACTGACTGAAAGACCCAAACTATCGCCTGCCGCTTCACCATCCAGGCGGAAGCCATTATTGCCATCGAGACTGGTTAAATCCATCGTGGCGTCAAAGCCGGAAGCCTTGCCAAACACAACATAGCTGGACCCGGATCTATCGCTGCCCAGACTAGAAAATTGATCCCCAATTATCACATCATCAAAACCATCCCCGTTCACATCCCCCGCATCACTTACTACCGATCTCGGCCCCACGCCATCCAAGATAAAACCATTGCTGCCGTTGAGACTGGTTAAATCCATCGTGGCATCAAATCCAGAGGCCTTACCAAACACTACGTAATTGTGACCAGCGCCTGGAGCACCCATAATCAAATCATCAAACCCGTCACCATTAATATCCCCCGCATTACTGATCGACCTTCCCGATCCATCGTTATCTGCCGCTTTCATACTAAATCCATTGCTACCATCAAGATTAGTTAGATCCAGCGCTGCACCAAAACTTGTTGGCTTACCAAACACTACATAAAGATTACTGGAATTAGCGTAGTAACCATATCCGTCGCCCCTAAAAATATATTGCCCAACAAATAGATCATCATAGCCATCACCATTGACATCCCCTGCACTAATGGCCGAAGTAGTATTCTGTTGAAGCAATCCTGTACTAGCATTGATCACACGGAAACCATTAGCGCTATTATTCAGATCATCTACGGTCATTGCTGGATTAAAACCAGCTGCTTTGCCAAACACAACATATTTGAGTTCACCAGAGTCACCACGAATGCTGACAAACAAGTCATCAAAACCATCGCCATTGATATCTCCCGCCTGACTTCCGAATGCCCCATAATAATCAATTAGGGCAAAGCCGTTGCTACCATCGAGACTGTTGAGATCCAACTCTCTATCAAACCCCGAAGTTGTACCAAATACCACGTAAGTCCCGGTAGTAAAATCGCCAAAACCATCGCCATTGATATCTCCCGCTGCCGTGACCATTCGTCCCTCAGGCAGGCGAAACCCATTGCTGCCATCGAGACTGGATAAATTAATATGGTTAATTGTCATGATCAATGCTCCTTAGAAAAAATCTAAAAATTATAATTGGTTGAAACCGATTTTTTTCTTCAAGGGCTCACTAAATTTTTTACTAGGTATTGCATCGACATTTTATTGATTCCAAATAACAAGGTGTTGCAGCTAGCCCATAAACTAAAAAATTCTTCTTTATCATTTTCACTATAAATTTAGCGAACCAATGGCAGTGCTGATTAACTATCAGAGTATTCCACTCCATAGCCATAATCCCTTTAATTTAAATTAACTTTTAAAGAAATATTTCACTGGACATAGCACTGTGGCACAAAAATATTTACCTGTAAATACGGGGCAATTGCTTTTCTTTCAATAGTTCTTTCAGCAACTTAAGTAGCACTTAAAGTGTTGTCTGCAAGCCTATGAAAGAACGTATTGAAGATAGGCAAAAGCTCAGTTTAGGTTGAAAAAATGATGGGTAGTGTAAATTTAATTGTGTCTGGAGTAGGCATGTTGGATCTGATTTTGACAAGGAATCGCGTCATTGATTATCCTGGCAACAATGCTTGCTTTCATCACACTATCAGCTGTAAGAAAATCGCCAACAATAAAATCATTCAAACCATCCCCATTCAAGTCCCCTGCACTGCTGAGCGAAAGATTCCTTAATTCAGATGTTGTCGGGCCATCTAAACGAAAACCATTGCTGCCATACAGGCTAGATAAATTTATATAACTCATATGCTTACCAATAATACCGAGAAGAAATGGCAATGCGCCAATTTCGTGTGTGACTATCCTTATTACTGGAGGAGCTTTGACACTTAACCCGTCAATCCCGAGCATCCTTTTCAGGCTTGTCCGATAGTTGCGGCTTGTGCGTTATGCTTGGTTGAGTCTCAGTTTGCTTAGGTTCGTGTTTGCGTACAAACCAGGAAAAGAATAGCGGAACAAAAATCGTAGCGACAGTGGTCGCCATGATCATGCCGCCAAAAACACCGGTTCCCATCGATTGCCGCGCTGCCGAGCCGGCGCCGGTGGCGATTACCAACGGAACCACGCCCAGTATAAACGCCATCGAAGTCATTACGATCGGGCGAAAGCGCAGTTGCGCGGATTGAATCGCTGCCTGTGTAGCATCCACACCCTGCTTCATTCTCTGACTGGCGAACTCAACCAATAGAATCGCATTCTTCGCCGTCAACCCGATCAACGTCACCATGCCGATTTGAAAATAAATGTCATTCGGCATACCGCGCAGCAAAATCGCCACCAATGCACCCAACATCGCAAAGGGAATCGCCATAATGACGGCCACAGGCAATGCCCAGGTTTCAAACTGCGCGGCCAGAATCAAGAAAACCATCACGACCGCAAGACTGAAAGCAAAGATTGCTGCCGATCCTAGTCTTTTTTCCTGAAATGCGGCGCCGGTCCAGGCAATTTGATATCCTTCCGGCAAGGTTTCAGCCGCAATGTGTTCGACCAGCGCAATGGCTTCGCCGGAACTGACGCCGCTGGCGCCGCTCCCCATGATTTTCGCCGCCAGCAGACCATTGAATCGCTCCAGTTGTTCCGCACCGACGATGTCTTTTACTGTGTTCAAGGCTGACAAGGGCACCATCGAACCGGATTCCGCGCGCACGTAAACTTTCCCCAAGTCCTCCGCTTTCATACGAAACGCGGCCTCGGCCTGCAATTGCACGCGATACGTCCGTCCAAAGCGATTAAAATCATTCACATAGAATGTCCCCATGGTGCTTTGCAGCGTGTCATAAATATCCCCGATAGCGACACCTTGCGCGATGGCTTTAGCTTCATCCACTTCGACAAAATATTGCGGTACCGACGAACGCAAAAATGAATTCACTGTGGCCAGCCTTGGCTCTTCCCTCAACGCCTGCATGAATTCATTCACAACCACGGATAACTGCGCAGTATCTGAGCCCCCACGGCTCTGCACAAATAATTCAAATCCGCCGGTACTGCCCAATCCCCGTATTGCCGGTGGATTAAAAGCAATCGCCAGACCATCCGGCTGCTCGGCACCTATTTGAAATATCTTCTTGACCGTTTCTTCCGCGCTGACCGTGCGTTCCGACCAATCTTTCAAACGCAGAAATATTGTCGACACATTCGTTTTGTTCCCGCCACCAATAAAATCCAGCCCATTTACTGCAAACTGAAAAATCACCGCAGGCTCCTTGCTCATCAGCTCAGCAACAACGGCATCAGCAGTCTGCACGGTTCTTGCCAGCGTAGCACTATCCGGCAAAATTACAGCTGCAATCACGAAACCTTGATCTTCCGCAGGAACCAAGCTCTCCGGAATATGCTTCACCAGAAACATCAATCCCACAATCACCAACGCAAAGATCAGTACGCATCTGATCGAGTGGCGCAGACTCAAGCCCACCATGCCGACATAAAATCTGCGCACTTGCTCAAAATGTTTGTTGAACCAGGTAAAAAAAACCGATTGACGATGTGCCGGTCGAAGTAAAACCGCGCACAAAGTGGGCGTTAACGTCAAGGCCACAATTCCGGAAATAACACCCGCCACCGCCACCGTTACAGCAAACTGTCGATACAACTCCCCGGCTATGCCCCCCAGGAATGCAACCGGAATAAAAACCGCCACCAGAACCATAGTCATCGCTACCACGGCACTGGATACCTGTTGCATCGCTTTGATCGCCGCATCAATTGGCGTTAGCTTCTCCTGCGTCATTAACCGCTCGATATTTTCCAGCACCACAATCGCATCATCGACCACAATGCCGACCGACAGCACCATCGCAAAGAGTGTCAAGGTATTAATCGAATAACCTAACAACCAGAGTCCGGCAAATGTGCCAATTAAGGAAATCGGAATGGCGATGATGGGTACCAGCGTGGCACGCCAGCTTTGCAGAAACAGATAAACCACCAGAACGACCAGCAGCATGGCCTCTGCCAGAGTTTTCACCACCTCCCAGATGGAGGCCTTAACAAACACGCTGATATCGTACGAAACAACGTACTGTACCCCTTCAGGGAAATAATGTTTCAGTTCATCCATCTTGGTTTTAACCGCCGCGGCCGTATCCAGTGCGTTAGCACCAGAACGTAAAAAAACACCAATGCCCAAACCGGGCTGTCCATTCAGTAAAGTCCGGGTCGCATAGTCTTGCGCACCCAGTTCAATCCGCGCAACATCTTTTAGATAAAGCACGCCGCGCGCCCCATCCGAACGCAAGATAATATTTTCAAATTGTTCGGGTTCTAATAACCGGCCTTTTGCAGTTACGGTATAAACCAATTGCTGGTCGGCCAACGCGGGTTCCTGTCCTATTTTCCCAACGGCCGGTTGCGTATTTTGCGCGCGGATGGCGCTGGCGACATCATTGGTTGTAATGCCCAACTGCGCCATCCGATCTGTTCTCAACCAGATTCGCATGGAATAGTCCTGGGCACCAAAAATTCTGGCTTCGCCAACGCCCGGCGCACGCCTCACGTCATCCAGAATATTGTTGGTGATAAAGTTGCTTAGGAATAGCGCTGTGTGCTGAGGATCCTGGGATGTCACCGCAAAAACCAACAACAAATCATTGGTGCGTTTCTGGATAGTAATACCGGTGCGCCTGACTTCATCGGGCAGACGTGCCAATGCAGTATTCACTTCATTGCTGACATTGAAGGTAGCACGATCGATATCGGTACCAATCTCAAACGTGACGGTAATCGTCAGGCGCCCGCTCGAATCAGCGCTGGAATTAAAGTACAGCAATCCTTCAATGGCGCTGAGCTTCTCTTCAATCGGTGCAGCTACTGTTTTAATAACGGTTTCTGCACTGGCGCCAGGGAAGTTCGCGGTCACAATCACCGTCGGTGGCGTAATCCTCGGATACTGCTCGATCGGCAATTGCATGGCAGCCGCCAATCCTGCAAGCACAATAATTATCGACAAAACCGATGCAAAAATCGGCCGCTCAATGAAAAATCTAGCCATAAGTTGGATTACTGATTATTAAGATGGTACATTGTCAGACGACGAAGATACCGCATCCCGTAATTGGGGCTCGACAATTTTACCGGGTGACAGTTTAATGAGATTATCCACGACCACCCGGTCCCCCCTGTTTAATCCATCCAGAATAATCCAATCCTTGCCGATCCAATCACCTGCGGTAACAGGGCGCTGTGTAACCGTATTCTGCTCATCGATCACGTAAACGAAGCGACCAAAATCCGAGCTCAAAACCGCAACCTGCGGAACCCTGAACACAATCTCGGATTCCCCGGCGATAACCCGGACCCGTACAAATTGACCAGGCAATATACGCTGATCAATATTGTCAAAAGTAGCACGTAATTGCTGTGTTCCTAACAAGGGGTCAATTTTACTGGCGGCAAAATTGATCTTGCCTTCTTGTTGATATTCAGATCCATCCGGAAGAATCATCCGCACACTACGCACATTTTTTTCGTTCAAATGTCCGCCAAATCTGGCCACTTCGTTATCAGAAAAGCTAAACCGCACCCATATCGGAGACAATTGCGCCAACGTTGTCAGTAGGCTGCTATTGGCAGACACCAACGCCCCTTCGGAAAATTGCGAACGCCCGGTCACACCACCAACAGGGGCTTTAACCGTAGTATAGGAAAGATTAAGTTGTGCTTGTTGCACACGAACTTTTGCAGCCTGCAGGGCGGCTTCTTCTATCGCCAAGTCCGTTGTGGTCAATTCATGAGCGCGCTGACTGACAAAATTTTCAGCCAGCAATTGCCGTTGACGATTCTCGTCGCTTCGGGCACGCAACACCCGAACTTCCTGTTCGAGCAACACTGCTCTGGTCTCGTTCAAGGCATTTTGAAAAGGCTCAGGATCAATTAAGAATAACGGCTGTCCGGCCTCAACCGCCGCCCCCTCATTATACAAGCGCTGAAGTATAATTCCGCCGACACGCGGGCGAACTTCAATCTCTTTCGCACCTTCAGTTTGCGCAATCGTTTCAAGACTCATGGGCATATTGACTGGTTCAGCAACCATAAATGTCACCGCAATGGCTGGATTCATTTCGACTATTGGTTGAGCTGGCTCATTGCTCCCACAGCCCAGCAACATAAAGCACGCTAGCCCATTGTAAAGAAAATGAATCCTCCCTTTTTTAACAAATTGTTGTGAAACTATCTGCATAGCAGGCAAGAAACAAAAATGATTCAGAAATATCAAAAAAATAGGAATCGTCACTCGAACAATTTGCTCAATAAGTTATAAATTTAGCATCCATCAATTATGGAAAAACCACAAAAGCATAATAGGGTTCTGTATAATGACTGTGATGATAGCTTGACGGACAATGTAGAAGTATTGCATAGATGAAGATAAGATATTCCTCATTATATTATTTTACCTGCCTACAGATACACAGTGGAGTGTTTGCACCGACGGATCTGTTTTATCAGATTGATCCTGACTATTGAAACTGGTGCCAATTACTCAATGCTGCATGATTCGATCAGCCATATTTATTTTTAATACTAGAAAATTAAAGGTGCATTAATATGCCTATCCATATTTTTATTGCCATATTGACTTTCTGCATGATATCGGTAGCAGTCAATGCTCAGGCATCCTTAAAGTTACCTGAAACGGTAAAAGTTGATCCAGCTGCGCTGACCAGTGAGCCCATGTGCGATCCAATCATTTCTGCCGCATGGCGCGAAGCCCAGGAAATTGAAGGCGTCAAAATTGAAGCATCCCCAGGTTGCAGTCCGGATAACCCCGCGTGGATCGTAGCGGCGGTCAAGGGAACCAATAATATCTCGATGGATACCTTGATGAAAACGGGGCTTTCACCCGATGCCATCATTAAAACCGATGATCTGGACGGCGATGGCGACCCTGACCGGATTATCATTAAACTGGAAATCATGGAGCTAAACGGCAAAACGCCAGATTTCCCAGGAGTGCTTCCAACCTTTGATATTGCCCCCGGCATTCAACCCGGCGCATGGGTTTTTTCCCCCAAGGCCAGCGGCATGTCGACTGAGAATTTTGAGAGCATCCGCGCCAATCCGCTGTTGAGACTCCCTTCACCGGTCATTCGCGTTGAAGTCGGTGATATCGTGCAAATCGTAGTAGAAAACACGCACTATTTTCCGCATAGCCTTCACCTGCACGGCGTTGATCACCCATTCTCGCATGGTGATCATGGTGGTCAAGACGGTGTGCCGCAGACCAGCGAAGTAGAACTGATGCCTGGCGAACGTCGCGTCTATGAATTCCAGGCACGCCAACCGGGTACCATGTTTTACCACTGTCACGTGCAAACGCATACGCATTTGGCGATGGGACTGGCCGGGATGATTATCGTGGAAGAAAACAAACCGAATAACTGGCTGCAAACCTTAAATATCGGTGCGGGTCATGTACGGCATCCCTCCGTTGCCGTGCGTGAGCAATTCGATCAGGAATATGACCTGCACTATCATGCAATGGATAAGCAGTTAGGGGAGATCATTCAGAAACATAACGACCCCAGACTCATTGCGCGTGATATGAACCGGCGTTATGACATTACCGATTCAACCGAAGATTATTTTACTCTGAATGGCTTGTCATTTCCTTATACGCTCAGGGAATCGCTCATCATTGTCGAGCCGGATCAAAAAATCAAACTGCGCCTGCTAAACAGTGGCGGCGAGCAAATTGCCATCCATACACACGGCCACCATGCCACGATCACGCATTATGACGGTGTAGAGCACAATCCAATGGCTCAGATCATGCGTGACGTGTTTGATATAGCTCCAGCACAACGTATTGACCTAAAGCTGGAGACTGTCAATGATGGCAAGCACAGCTACGGCGAAGGTGACTGGCTGATTCATGATCACCGGGAAAAAGGAATTACCACGGATGGCATGGCCGAGGGCGGTAGCATGAGCTCAATTGTCTATACATCCTATTTGGGTAAAGACGGCATGCCGAAGGTGAGTCATTTTGGCATTGATCTGAATAAATATTTCACTAAGGAATACTTCGAAGGCAGACTTCCCATCTGGCAGGATCTCGATGAATGGGCAAGCCTGGGATCACCTGCCGGACAAACAGGACTTGACGCGGCAACAAAAACCTCGTTGCTCGATGTACTCTACGGTTTATTGGCAGGGCTTCTGATCTATTTAATTTTCGCCAAATGGAGGCAAATTAAGCAAAGCACCACAGCAACGTTTGCACGTCTAAAAAGCTCCAAAGGGAGTAACCAATAATGGCTAAGACTACAACAATTATTCTCTTGCTTGCTGGCATCCTTGTTTTCAATGCCTATGCGATTGCACAACAGCAAGATAAACCTAGTGAGCACGATCAGCCTGACCATAGCGGTCATGACATGGATCATGATGCGCATGACGACCACAGCGGTCATAGCATGCAGCAGGACGAGCATGATCACAGCGGTCATAGCATGAGCAAACAGACCGGTCATGCAGCTGAGCATGGTGCCGCCGACGATCATGGTCATGAACACGACATTGATCACAGTACTCATGATACCGATACCCACGCTACGGAACATGGTGATCTCCATCACCATCACCACATGGATCACGATGACCACATCATGGATCACGAAGGCACCATGATCATGGGACAAAATCTGGACAAACTACCCAGCAGCTGTCAAAGCATTTCGGAAGAAGTTGAGATTACGGTACGTGCCGGCAGAAAGTATTCTGCAAAATTCCCTGGCACTGCTTTCGCATTCGATCAGCAACAGTGGCACGTGAAACCCTGCTCGAAAGTTACCTGGCATTTTATTAACGAGGATAGTGTCCGCCATCAATTTATGATGCACGGCCTCCCTAAATATCTCTATAAATATGGCATGTTCCATCTGGAAGTCACCGGCCCCAAAACCGTATCCGGCACGATTATCGTGCCGGGCGCCGATGACACCTACCTGGTACATTGCGATATTTCTCATCACATGGAAAAAGGCATGAAAGCGCAATTAGTGGTGGGAAAAGGCGGAAAAGACATTCCAAGTATTCCGGGCTTGACAGCTTACACTATCAACGACACCTACGAAGCGGAAAACCTGCCGAAAGTATCAGACAAAGCTGAGCAAAATGCCATAGTCAAGCAAATTACTGAATTCACAAACGATAATTTTCAAACTTATGGGATGATGCTGATCGGAGCACTCATCGGATTACTTCTCATACCGCTATTTAAGAAAATTCCATTGCGTAAAAAGAGTGACTGATGAGTAGTTGTACTATTCAGCTTTGATTTTTGAGTCAATCAGACGAACCCAATTTTCAAATTGTCTGATTGACTTGAGGTGCCCCTGAATTGATGTTGATAGTTAGTGTGTCTTCTTCGACCAGGGAAACCGAAAACCGCCTTTATCACTTTTCTGAGTATCCAGGCTATCCACCCCCGCACTTGAATCAGTCGATACCGGTGGATCATTCTTGTTTTGCTCATTCGTGTTGTGCTGACTTTGCACAACTGCCTCCGGAGGCTTAGTGCTGAGTAATTGATTAAGCTGCTGCGATAAATGATGGGCTGTATCAATACTAACCGCCATCCTGCTGGACAATTTCACATTGATCGCATCCGGCAATTTTTCGCCCGATATAGCCATTTGATTCAAAATGCTTAGGTTCTGTGGATCAAGAAAACCAAAATCGACAAGCACAACACCCTGCCCAGCATTCACAGTCGAAAAATTGGAATACAATGGCTGTCCCGCATGTTCATTCGGTAACATCTTGATACTAACCTTTTTCGTCGTTTGTTGTGTTTTCTCATTTTTGTCCGGAGTCAAAATTTCTTTTTCATCAGCCATGTGTTTCCCCAATTAAATAATATTAATCACATTAGCAAGTCGTTGAAAAATGTTTTCGCAGCAGCTGATGCAAGACAAAAAACAGGTAAAAAAGTGCAGTTTATGCCTAATAAATGAGCACTTTGAACTTGTTTTTAACACCGCAGCGGCAATGCAGTTAGTTTTTCAACGGCCTTTTAAACTACGCACCCGCTCTTAACACCAATTACCCAAACATAAAATTAGAAACTTCCCGCTATTTTTTTTGCAGCAATTGATTCAGTTGATGCGCTAAATTGTTTGCAGCTTCAATACTCAGAGCGATCCGGCACGACATTCTTGCTCCGACAGTATTCGGCACTTTCTCGCCCGAACGCACCAGTCGATTCAGCGTATGCATGGTCTGAGGATCAAGGAAGCCAAAATCCATAATAACAATTCCTTGCCCCCCCTGAACCGAAGCAAAATTAGAATATAGTGGCTGACCAGTATGCTCACCCTGTTGCATCCTGACATTGACCTGCATTGCTGCCTGGCTTCCGACTGCCTCCGCCTTATTCGCGACCGGCACCTCGTTTTGTTCAGTCATTACTCTTCTCCTGATTATGATGCAATTTTAAATACCGACACCTCTTGCAACCACTCAAAGTTCCATGCTATTCCAACATAATAGTCTGATTTCATCAACGGCAGGTACACATTTTTCCGAGAAATTCAATACTGCCAATCATCAAAAACATCGACTCGAGGTTCCTCCGATAGCCGTTTTTGATCTTTTAACCAGCGCTTGAAGTACTTGTCATCAGTCAGTTGTTGCAAATCCTGTTGCATCGCGATCAAGTCTCTCTCGAAACATGATTCCTCAGTTCTGAGACTGCGATGCAGGTTAGCTACACTCACCGTTTCATAGGATTTGAGGCCAAATTCATGACGCGCATCGTGACGCTGCTGTTGCAACTCGCTTTCTAATTCCTGGACTTGCTGTTTGAGTAACAGCGTCAACGCAGCAATTTTCTCTTCCGCCATTTTGGCAATGGATGCAATGTCCGTTAGTTCAGCCCGCAGTTGGATCTGCAGCAGGGCTACCAAATCACGGCGATCGTAAGCGGCATTGGCTTCGCTCATTAGCACTGTTTTTCGGTCACGTTCCTCGGAATCAATAGCGCGGTCGGGATGCAAGGCACTGGCCAGTTGCCGAAAAACCTTGCGCAGTGTGATTTCCGCCGCTTCCTGATCTGCTATGGCCTGGAGCTGAGCTGCGCTGGGTTTCTTTTTGCGAAACCGAGCCCGTTGCCGCGCTTCCTGTTCTGCTGCTTCCGCTTCTCGCAAACGTTCCATGCCTGCTCTAAATACGTCTTGCGCAGAGTCCAACGACTCGTCATCGGGCAGCGGTTCACCCAGCATATCTTCCATCATTTCACGCATGTCCATCATGGTGGCCTGCTCTTTCTGCTCCAAACTTTCTCTGCTGTGCTTATCGTGCAACGCTTTCATTTCCTCGTCCCCTTGAACAATCAGCTGCATGCTGAGATTGCAAAGTATGGTCGCGGCAATGCGTTGTTGCAGGGCACTTAAACCTTTGCGCTGCAATCGGCTATCCAGCAAAAGCACCATTTCGCGCACACACTGGTTATAGCGCTCACGCAATGGTGTCAGTTTCTGATGGTACACAGGGCGATGCGCATCACGCATCACCTGCATTTCAACCAGTTGCACTTTCAATTTATCAATACGCTCAAGTAGCCGGTTAAAGCGCTGTTGACTTGGTGATAACCGATCATTCTGCGGCGTCAATTTGAGTGCCGTCGCAGAGTCGCCTGAGGTTTTCTGATCTATATCCTCAATCTCGCTGGAAAATAAATCGGGCTGATGACGCATTTGTTGTCCTGTTAAATCAGTAGGTGAAATGAATACAATGCCATCAAGTTAAGCACACTTACACGCGTGTCTTACTAGTAGCCTATGAATATTTCTGTGAAATATTTCAGTCTTCACACTGCACACTTTCTAACCAACGAAACTCGATTGATGGCTAGAATGATTGAGCCATGAGGAAAAAACCTGTAAATTGACGTACCATTGATGACTCTATTGCTTCGTGACTCTCATGACCCGGATGACTAAAACACTTTCACCATTGCTGTATTATATTCTGACATACGGCTTTCTCGGCAGTTTTTTCCTTTTAACCGGCTGCCAATCATTCTTAACCCAAACAACGAAATCAACCAATCCAGCGGTTCGTTCATTGCCCATGCCGATTGCCAGCCATGAATACAGTTTCGATTCTGCCCGTGAAGATGTAGTGGGTAAATTACAAATCATCACCGCCCACGAGGACGATACACTTTCCGATATCGCTCGGCGCTTTAACCTGGGTTATGAAGAAATCGTCAGCGCCAACCCTCAAGTCGATCCCTGGTTACCGAAAGCAGGCACAAAAATCGTGATCCCAACCCAGTTTGTGTTGCCGGATGCACCACATCAGGGCATTGTGATCAATCTCGCCGCAATGCGGTTGTTTTATTTTCCACGAACCAAAGCGGGAGAACCACAAAGGGTCATTACGCATCCGGTCGGTATCGGGCGCGTGGAATGGAAAACACCGGAAGGCATGACACGGATCACCGCCAAGAACGAGAATCCCAGTTGGATACCAACCCCCTCCATTCGCAAAGAATATGCCAAAAACGGCAATCCACTTCCTGCCATCGTACCACCGGGACCTGACAATCCAATGGGTGCTTATGTACTCAGACTCGCCTGGCCGAGCTACGCCATCCATGGCACCGACAAACCACCCAGCGTTGGCTTACGTGGCAGTCACGGCTGCCTGCGCATGTATCCAGAAGACATCGCATTCATTTATAACGATGTGCCGGTAGGTACACCGGTTCGCGTGGTCAATCAGCCTTATCTGCTTGGCTGGCGCGATAACACGCTGTATTTGCAAAGCTATGCCATTTTAGAAGACGATAAGCGCAATCACACCACATTGCTTAAGAATTCATTGAGTGCTGCGCACGCATCGTCCAAAGCAAAGCTTGATTTACGGCCTCAGGTTCAGATCAACCAGGCTCTACTCAATGAAGTCATTCAGAATCCACGTACGATTGCGACGCCAGTCACACAACCTGAGTTGACACTGCAAGCCTACATTGATTTTGCAAAACGTGTACAAAACACGCTGCCGTTCAATGCAACCTGGGACGGAAACATGGATGGACATTTAACAGCAGCCGCAGTCATAGAGATGGCCGATAGAGACGAAGTTCGTACTCGATAAGTTCAGTACGTTTCCCTCAAGAATTCGGCAGCGCACATTCACAAATCAATTTGAAGGGGCTGCGATACATACGCTCATTTACTTTCTGATCCTGCTCCCGATGACTTTACAATCAAATTTAGCTCAAGCTGACACGCCGCCGATCCGACTATTGATTCATGGTGGCGCAGGCGGGATGGAGCGCGGCAAACTGACCGTGGAGCGTGAACAAGCGCATACCCAAGTGCTGACGCAATCACTGGCTGCTGGCTATGCCATACTCAAGGTCGGCGGCAGCAGCATTGATGCTGTGATTGCAGCGATTGCGGTAATGGAAGATTCACCATTGTTCAATGCCGGCAAAGGCGCAGTATTCACTCATGCCGGGCACATTGAACTGGATGCATCGCTCATGGATGGCGCTACACGCATGGCAGGCGCCGTCGCAGGTGTCACCACAATTCGCAACCCGATTCGCGCTGCACACGCAGTGATGACCCAGAGCGCCCATGTCATGCTGATAGGCCAAGGTGCCGATACCTTTGCCACCGAACAAGGACTGGAAATCGTCGATCCCTCCTATTTCCACACCGAATTCCGCTGGAAGCAACTGCAAAAAGCAATTACTGAGGATCGCATGCTGCGCGATCATGATGCCGATGTCGACCCCAATGCACCGCAATCCGGTAAGGATGAAAAACGCGGAACCGTCGGTGCTGTCGCATTGGATTATCATGGCAATCTTGCCGCCGGCACATCAACCGGCGGATTCACCAACAAACGTTTTGGACGCGTTGGAGACTCCCCCATCATTGGTGCCGGAACCTATGCGGATAACCGTTCGGTTGCGGTATCCGCAACCGGCACCGGAGAAATGTTCATCCGCGCCGCAGCTGCATTCAACACGGCGGCGCAGGTTCGCTTACTGCGCACTCCCATTGCCGAAGCAGCCGACAATGTGTTGGAAGAAATCGCCGCTATCGGTGGCGATGGCGGTTTGATCGTTCTCGATGCCAAAGGTCAATATACCATGCGGTTCAATACCAAAGGCATGTACCGCGGCGCTATCGGCAACGATGGCATTGCATGGACAGGGATTTATGCTGGGAATGAAATACCGCAAGAGAATTCCCGTAAATAACAGTCAAATATCTCCAGATTAACGGACAAAGAATCCACTAAGATGAAAAACTACCCAGTAAAACCCGGCAGCAAACTCCAGCTATTACAATGCGATCCCGACGATACCGGTAGTTATGAGAAAAGCAGGCAAGACAAGAAGAAAGCCAAAGCCGTCACAGAAAAATTAACCGACCAATTGAGCGAGCTACA
Source organism: Nitrosomonas sp. (assembly GCF_022842015.1). GTDB lineage: Bacteria > Pseudomonadota > Gammaproteobacteria > Burkholderiales > Nitrosomonadaceae > Nitrosomonas. The sequence goes on from NZ_JALHQJ010000033.1 coordinate 24,634, forward strand.
AGAACGTTTGTACGCTAACGGTGACCGAGCACTGTTGATCGTATTACAGGGGATGGATACCAGTGGCAAGGATGGCGCAATCAAGCATGTGATGTCCGGTGTCAATCCGCAGGGATGCAAGGTAGTGACGTTCAAAACTCCTTCTGCAGAAGAGCTTGGTCATGATTTTCTGTGGCGCGTGCATCAGAAAGCGCCGGCCAAGGGACAGATTGGCATTTTCAATCGCTCGCATTACGAGGATGTGTTGATTACTCGCGTGCATGGGTTGATATCAGACAAGGCGGTCAAGCAACGGTTTAATCAGATCAAGGAATTCGAGGAATTATTATCCGAAAATGGTACGGTGATATTGAAGTTTTTTCTGCATATTTCAAAAGATGAGCAGAAAAAACGCCTGGAAGAACGCATCAACAATCCGGAAAAACGCTGGAAGTTTAACGCCGGAGATCTGGAGGAACGGAAATTCTGGAAAAATTATCAAAATGCGTTTGAGGCCATGCTGGCGGCCACCAGCACCGATGCCGCACCTTGGCATATCGTACCGGCCAACCACAAATGGTATCGCAATTTGGTCATCGCCCACCATGTCGTGAAGGCACTGGAGAGTATGAAGTTAAAAACGCCGCCGGCCCCCGCAGACATCAACTTTAAAACATTGAAGATTGAATAATTACAAATCTTTCTAGCCGCATTAGCCTACGGCATTCAAGGTAAGGAGTCCGTCATGGAAGTCGAACTGAAACTAGCCCTGCATCCACGCCATCGAGCGCGGCTCCAGCGCCACCCCCTGTTAACCGCAGCCACGTCGGAGCAACACCCACTGTTGAGTATTTATTTCGATACTGAGAAATTTGACCTCATGCGGCGCGGCATTGCTTTGCGTTTGCGCTACGTGAATAATCGGTGGGTTCAGACACTAAAAACCGAATCACAATCGGTTGGTGCATTAACAAGCCGTCCAGAGTGGGAAGTAACGGTCATTGATGGCAAACATCCGGATTTCTCCGCATTGCCGCCAGTAGCGCTGGATCTGCTCGCTGGTATCAAGCTCAAGCGCATCGCACCGGTATTTACTACTGAATTTCAGCGCGCCACTTGGCTAATTGATAGTGCGCAAGCACAAGTCGAGGTAGCTCTCGATAGCGGAAACATCTATGCCGGAGATGCCTGCAGCAATATTTGCGAAGTTGAAATCGAGCTTAAATCAGGAACACCTGAATTTCTGTTCGATGTGGCAACACGATTGCTGGAACACGTATCGCTTCATGTTGAGCCCCGCAGCAAAGCTGAACGCGGCTATATTCTGAGCAACGCAGTGACTCCTGCTCCAGTCAAAGCGGTTCAACCGATGATTGAAAAAAAACAGCCGACTAAAGATGCCTGGAATGCAATCCTGCAAGCCGCGCTGGTACAATTGTCCGCCAACGTGCCAGGCTTTCTGGAAAATGCGCACGACACTGAATATCTGCATCAACTCCGTGTTGCCTTGCGCCGTTTGCACACTGGCGCGCGACTAGCGAAATCACTAGGGCAAGCAATACCCGACTGGAATCGACCACTACGCGCGTTGATGCAGGCGCTGAATCCGGCGCGCGACTGGGATGTATTTCAGCAGGAAATTTTGCCTGAGATTCTGTTGATTCTGGAATCATCCACAGGAAATATCGAGATTGACGATACAGCCTCCGCTTTATTGCAAAATACTGCCACACTTGCTCGCCAGCAATCGCAAGAGATATTGAGCAAGCCCGAATTTACCCGGCTCGTGCTCGATATCGGCCGCAGCCTTTTATCTGCCACACCTACTGAAGCCCAACAACAAGAGGCAAAAACATGGGCCAAGGCAGTTCTCGACAAACGTTGGCAAAAACTACGCAAAAGTTGTCATGGCTTCGCCAAATTGGATGCCAGCGGTCGTCATAAGGCACGCATCGCTGCCAAGAAGCTGCGTTACGTAGCCGATGCTTTCGCGCCGATCTACGGCAAACGCGCTGATCATTTCATTGTCGCTTTATCGGCATTACAGAATGAATTGGGATATACCAACGATCTGATTATCGGCCAGCAATTACTCCACAAACTCCCGAAAAAAACGGTCATGCTTGGCTTTGAGCTCGGTCGGCTGAGTGGTGCATTGGAGTTTGCAGCTGCGCAGCGTGCACATTTACCCACTGCAGTTTGGCGGCGGCTGGCACGATCCAAATTATTTTGGCGCTAGGCACGCTCAGAATCTCACTGCGAGAATTCAGAATTTAAATACCGATACACAAGTTTCACTCGGCTTATCTCGAACGGTCATCCATGTGAGTGCAATAACCACGCAACAATACAGACAGATACTACGCATCCCACCAAAGCGAGGCAGGCATTGCTGCGATATTTCCGGGCCAATAACGCCTGAGGATATACCGATATAATAAAAGGCCGCGCCGAGTTATTCGACTTTGCGATAATGTTCGTGTCCGGTTCCAAAACCAGCTGGTCGTGAATCTGTTGCGCTTCGGATCGCGCTTCCTGACGCGCGGTCTCCCATTCTTCCTGATCAATATTACCGTCCTGATTGGTATCAAATCGTTCCCGCAATGCCGGCTGATCTTGTTTCCAATCGTTGATCAGATTGATCATTACGTCCCGAACTGATTTCTGCGTTGTAGCAGACCAGGCACTGAATTGTCCCAGTATATACAGTGATTGACCCGGCAGCACCAGCCATTCGGTGTAACGATAACCGTTGGCCATTGCATAAACGATTGACTGACTTTCCAGTATTTGCGTACGAGTAGGCCATTCGGTATTGCCGTACCATACCAATTTCTCATCGCCACTGACTTCCGCACCGCGGGGATCCACAAAACAACTGCTTACGCCATCTGTTAATTTGAACCGATGATCGCTGATAGTTTTGTACACGACATTCCATCGAGTTTGCGCGCGACCCTTTTCGACAAAAGATTCCTGCTGCTCGATTTGGCTGCGATACCAAAGACACGGATGGTTCGATAGCGGCGCATGTATGGGTTGATCATCAACCAACTGCCCCTTTCCCTCCAATTCAATATAACCCTGATGCGCGGAACGTAGCTTGGCGGTCGGCGTATTCTCAATGATCCGCAATCGTTTCCAATTACGAGTAAAGAAATAGAAATTAAGCAGCGCAACCAATATCGATGCGCCCAGCGCAAATTGGAATTCTTCGGGTGTAAATCCCATCGGCAAGGGAATCATGCTAAAACAAACTATTAACCGAACAATTTAGCGATATTGACATCCTGTTTATCAGCATCGCTAAATTCCAGCAAATCGCGTGGTTTGAATTTAAACCAATGAGCAATGATGGCATCAGGAAATTGCTCAATCCGCACATTATTAATTTTGACCGCTTCATTGTAAAACTCACGACGATCTGCGATGCTGTTTTCCAGCCCGGTAATACGCACTTGCAAGTGTTGAAACTTCTCACTGGCTTTCAATTCCGGATAGTCTTCCGCAACAGCAAACAGATTGCCCAACCCAATGCGCAAGGTACTTTCCGCAGCACCCAATGCGCCGATATTACCCGCCTCCCGCGCGCTGGCCACCTGTGAACGTGCCGCAATCACCTGCTTGAGCGTTTCCTGCTCAAAACCCATATATTGCTTGCAGGTTTCAACCAGTTTGGGAAGCTCATCGTGACGCTGCTTCAAAAGAATATCAATATTCGACCAAGCCTGGGACACGGAATGTTTAATATCCACCAAGCTGTTATAGAGCATGACGCCATATACAAAAGCAATGGCCAACGCTGCGATAGAAATATAGAAAATAATGTCCAACGTCACTCCTTCTATAAATTACATAAAACCCAATATACCTTAGATATCCATCCATATCTTGATTGAAAAGATACAGGTAGTGGCTTTATTTCATTGCATCGAATACTAAAATTCTGCAATACTTGTCCTGATCATGAGCGATTGACGAATGATATCGTGTTTATTTATGTTTTTTGAATTTATAGCTGCAATCAAGTATTAGGAGTTACTCATGCATGTTTCAAAACCATCATGCCAATTAATCAAAAAATTATTGGTTTTACTGATCATTATTGGCTGCGCTGAAGTTTCAGCACAGCCCGAGGAAAGCAAAACCGTCACTATCATGCTCGGAAAATCCGGCCCTGAAGGCTGCGAGTTACTCGGAGAGGTGAAAGGATCTTCAAAAGAAAGTGAAACCGAAAACGATACCATGTCTTATACCGAGCGACTGATCAAAGCCAGGAGCAATTTAACCAATGAGGCGAAAAAATTGGGAGGAAATAATGTGCATATTGTCCATTCCAACAACTCCGGCAGATATGAAATTCCCGGCTTTGATAAGGAAATCCTATATATCGGAAACGTTTATCGATGTCATTGAAGCTAAGTAAGAATTGAAGCTGATCATCACTCACTTGCGCCTGCCTTCAAACGTGATCCATTTGATTTTCCTTAAATATTTACTTTTGAGGAAATTTGTTGAAATATTCGATGAGTGTTACTATGCCACGTCTCGAGCCATATTCTTTAACTTAATTTTTTATCATTATTCTGGAAAGCCAGATAATATAAAATGTTTAATTAGCAGAATCTCACATCAGCGCTCAGAGATATCTAAATAAACGGGGTTGCAAAACCCACACTATTCATTTGTAAACGAGGTTGTCATGAACAAATTAATTTTATCCCTTTCAGTGGCTTTTTTATCTCTACTATTAGTGAGCTGCTCGGGACAAGAAGGTACTGCTGAAAACATAGGTAAAGAAATCGATCAATCCATAGATAGCGGCAAAAAAGCGGTTAATGAAGTTATAGAAAAAGTATCTGAGAAAATTGAAGAAATTGAAAGTTCGTTTGAAGGGCCTGCCGAACAAGCCGGTAAGGAAATTGACGAAGCAGTTGAAAATACCGCAGAAAAAGTTGAAGAAGCCAGCGATACATTAGAAGAAAAAATTGAAGAGGCTGGCGATACATTAGAGGAAAAAGTTGACAGTGCTGACAGCAGTAAGTAAACAGCGCTTCGATACTAATCGGCAATGACTGAAGGTCACGCTAACAACTGAATGCAATAATGACTTGGTCGTTAGCGTGACTCAACACAATAAATCCGAAATCTCAAAACTCACTTCCGTTTAAAATTTTTCAGTCTCTTGTCAGCCTCTGATTCTGATAATCTGTCAGCGCACCAACCAAGATAATTACCACACCGACTGCCCTATAAAAATTTTGTGCACGCTCATCGTCGGAAAAACCCAGAACAAAGCACATGAATCCAAAATCCTTGCTGGGAATATTAACTCCCTGGATTGAAGGGCAGTCTTTTTTAATCGATTAGAATCGTTTTCGAAGAATTTATTATCGATCCGATGCTAGCGCTTCTACTGACAGAGGCATCAATCCCTCTCCTTCACGTGGCATCTTACTATGCGTCATTTTCTCATAAATTGAGAATGTGCAATCCAGACAAATTTGTCAGAAAAAGTTGCATTAAAATTTGAATCCACCCAATCGATATATCCAGCCGTTAACAGTGAAACTATCACCAACACAGGAAATAACTTGCAATCAATGACTTAATTAAACAGGCGAAAAAAAACGAACGATAAACCTTGAGCACTTGACTAATTTACGTATAATTTACACTCACTTATATCCAAGAGTTAAATTTACATCACGTTAAATCACTTTAATTCTCATAATCCATGCAACAGACCACATTGCATAGAATGAGGGGGGGGAAATTAGAACGCTGTGAATAAAGACATAACTCAACAGATCACTGCCCCAGCCAGTTATTTTGATCTCACCAATCTTGAGCAAAGCAAGATTCTTCAGTTCCAACAGGAGATTCTTGAGTTAATCGTATTGGGAAATAATTACAAAGCAATTTGTGAAAAAATCTGCCTGTTGATAGAGCAACTCTTGGACAATGCAGTGGCATCAGTCATGCTATTGGACAAAGGCAAGCAATGCATGAATGTGTTCGCGGCACCCAGTATTCCGACAAAATGTATCGCACAGCTCAATGGTCTGCGTCCTGGTCCTGAAACGGGATCTTGCGGCAATGCAGTTTTTCGTCAAGAAGCAGTCTTCATAGAAAGTACGCTCGATGATCCACGTTGGCAAAGTATCCGAGAAATAGCCATCGATTTTAATATTCTTTCCTGCTGGTCAATGCCCGTGCGTAGTAAAGGTGGCGAATGTATCGGCTCGTTTGCGCTTTCCAGTTTTGAGCATCGCTTGCCGAGCGTATTTCACCGTAAATTGCTTCAAATTGGATCGTTCATTATTGGAATTGCATTAGAGCAACAAAAAATGAACGAGCAATTGTATCTTTCCAGTAAAGTTTTTGAAAATAGCCCTGAGGCAATCATGATTGCCAATAAGGATAAGATCATCATTTCTATTAATAAAGCGCTGAATACAATAACCGGCTTTAGCGCAGAGGAGATAGTAGGCAAGCCCACATCAATCGTAGCATCCATTAGGCACAGTGCTAAGTTTTTCCAAAAAATCTGGCTAAGTGTTAAACAATCTGGCCACTGGCAAGGTGAAGTGTGGAATAGGCACAAGTATGGACAAGAATACCCGGCATGGTCAACCATCACTTCGGTATCGAATAACAATGGTTCGAGCTGTTACTATCTCATTAATTTTTCTAATATCACAGATAAGAAGAAATCGGATGAAATTATATGGCGGCAAGCAAACTATGATTCGTTAACCGGCTTACCAAACCGCAATATGTTTTATGACAGGCTAAGCCATGACATAAAAAATGTCTCTCGTGCAGGAACATTCTTAGCGGTGCTGTTTATCGATCTCGACCGATTCAAGGAAGTCAATGATTCGTTTGGACACAGTGTTGGCGATGCTCTGCTTATAGAAGCAGCAAAGCGGCTCAATGAATGTGTTCGAGAAACCGATACGGTTGCACGCCTGGGCGGCGATGAATTCACTATTATTCTAAACGGACTCACTGATCAGAGCTGTGCGGAAAGAATAATCCAGCTGATTTTACTGGAATTGACTAAGCCATTTTATTTGAATAATAAGTTAGCCTATGTCACGGCAAGTATTGGTGTGACATTTTTCCCTGCTGATGCGAGCAACGTGGAAATTCTGATGAAGAACGCTGACCAGGCCATGTATACCGCCAAAAATAATGGACGCAACTGCTGCAGTTATTTCACTTCCAGTATGCGTAAGGCAACAGAAACCCGATCAAGAATTGCCTATGAATTGCGCCATGCTTTAATAGAGCAACAGCTATTTTTAATGTATCAACCCATAGTAAATCTAACAACCGGCCACATCCATAAAGCCGAAGCCTTAATACGCTGGCAACATCCAGAACGCGGAACAATTTATCCAATGGAATTTATTTCCATTGCAGAAGAATCCAACCTGATAACTGAAATAGGCGATTGGGTATTCAAACAAGCTGTTAGTCAGGTAGCTGCGTGGCAAACCAATTACAATACTAATTTTCAAATTAGTATTAATAAATCACCCAAACAATTTATCAGCAAAATGAGCGATTGGGTGAATCACTTACATGAGAAAAAACTGGAGGGTCAAAGCATTATCGTTGAAATTACTGAAAACTTGTTGCTAGATGTCCATGAATTAGTCGTAAAACAATTATTAAGTTTCCGCGATGCAGGAGTACAAGTAGCCATTGATGATTTTGGCACAGGTTATTCGTCACTCTCTTATTTAAAAAAATTCGATATCGATTATCTTAAGATCGACCAATCCTTCATTTCTAATCTGGATAGTAAATCTAATGACAGAATCTTATGTGAAGCAGTGATTACCATGGCGCACCGTCTGGGTATGAAAGTCGTCGCTGAAGGGGTGGAAACAGATTCGCAGAAACAACTTTTAATCGCCATGGGCTGCGATTACGGACAAGGTTATTTTTTTAGCAAGCCTTTGACTATAGAACATTTTGAAGCTTTTCTTCAACAAACACCTTGATGAATTATAATGTTTTAGCCAGCTAACCTATTTAAGCACAGGAGATGCTTATTATTTTGCGGGTCTTCTTTTGTCAGATATCAAAAAAATTCTTTTAGTGTGATCACCACGTCACGATGCAAAATATGGCTTTTCGCTTCTGATCTGATCCCTCACCCATGAAAATATTACCGCGGATATCCCTTCTTTTTATTTTTATTTCATCATCTTCAGGCTGCTTATCACCAATTGCATTGAGCAGAGCAGTTGAAGTTTATGATGACGCCGCTATCCGCGCAGAATCCAAGCAGCTACTGACTAATATCGCACGCGCCCAGCATCATGAACCGCTGCATTTCACTCGGGTCTCTAGTATTGCGGCAACTTTCAATTTCAGCGCCAATGCGGGTGCCACACCTGCTTTGACCGGAGAGAGCGGCGGTCTATTGGCACCAGTATTTGGCGCTGGTGCCGCAGAAAATCCGACTTTCAGCATCGATCCGATTGCCAGCGACGAGTTTACCAAACGCCTCCTGACACCATTCAGTCAACATAAGTTGACCCTTTTGCTGCGCCAACACTTCGATATTGATCTGATGTTGCGGATGATGGCACAAGAAGTACACTTGCATCATACCGGGCAGCAAGAAACTTCTGGCATTACTTCAATCGAAAGACGCAGACACAAGCATCGCGTGCATCATAATTCTTTAGAACCCGCTACTCTTCCAGCCATAGTCTCGGACGAAAAAAATTACAATGAACAGTTTCTTCCGGGTATTCAGCTGACCAAAGAACAAAAGCATCGTCTGCGCAATCGGCAACGCATACATTTGCAACAAACCGCTTATCATAATAATCCATCGGATCGTTCTGGATACGAGATGTTCCGCCGCATCGTGCTGCATCTCTCGGCCATTCAGGATCAAAAGCAACTGTATGCTGAGCCGCTGACATTCGAACGCAGCTGGACTATTCCTGCTAGCGCGATTTCTCCGGAAGGACTCTTTCAAGCTATAGAAAAAGATTTTACGTTACACCATGACGAAGAAAAAAACAGCTACACATTGAGTAAGCAATTGCCAGGCCCCATTCTGATTACTAACTACGATCCTGATATTCTATGCTGCGAGGAGCGAGCAGATTTATACAACCTAATTAATCCGTGGATAGAAAATGATGTTGCTTTCGATATCCATCCCGGTTATCCAGGAGGCGAATGGCCCATCCGAGGCGCTTTCCGGCTGAGAAGTTTTCATACAATTCTGAATTTTCTTGCTCACGCGCTGAATGAACAAGCCGAATATTACGTTGAAAAAGATCCGCGCACTCCTCTCATCGCAAACAATGAGAATCCCAGTCACACCCTGGGTCTTATCGTTGCGGATAAATTGCCCGATGGAGCAAATTTATTCACCTATTCACACGGAAAATATTATGCAATCGATACAACGAGTGCAAATGCGCACTGGAATCGCAATGCATTTCAATTGCTGTATATCTTGTTCCGATTAACAGTGACGGACACAAAATCGCTAGGCTTGCCGATTACTATTTCGAAGTAAATTTTGGAACCAGGAAACTATCGGGTCATACATCAGGACTGGATTTAACATTCTCATCCTTATTCTAATGCATGCCTCATTGTCCGGCTCATAGCGATAGCATGAGGATATCAAATGCAAGACCCGAACATCCCGATGAATTATTCATGCTGATATTATTGTCCCAGGTACAATTGACGTGGCAACACCGTCTGAGGCCGTTAAAAAGCGTCCTAATTGCCATAGCATGTATTTTTTATGTGAGTTCCACAGCTTATGCGCAAGAGGATATCCCAGACCGGTCACAACAACCGGTTACAAAAAAATCTTCTAAGGATAAAAAAAGAAAAACAGGACTATTCGTTACTGATTCTGGATCAGAATATCGATGGAATAATGGCGAAAATAAAATACGCTTAGGAGGATTTATCCAAGCCGACTCGCGCACTTTTTTTGAGGATGCGGGCGAAGCAAGCAATGACAATTTTACCTTCCGCCGTATTCGACCCGTGCTTGAAGTCAGGTTTGGTAAAGTTTACAGCTTTTACTTTATGCCTAATCTGGAATCGAGTCTGGGAATTCTGGATGCCTTTTTTGAAAGTAATTACATCAAGCCATTCAATCTTCGTATTGGCAAGTTCAAATCTCCGTTTGGACTGGAACGCCTGCAGTCAGCGACCGCATTAGCTTTAAACGAACGAGCCTTCCCCACCAATCTGGCACCTAATCGCGAAATTGGCGCGCAAGTTTTTGGCGACATCCTCTGGGATACCACCGAATATCAGATTGGTATATTTCACGGTAATGTTGATAACGGTTCAGGCATTGGTGATAGCGTTATTAATTCAAACAGCAGCGGTATCGATTTTGTTACGCGCATTTTTTCCCACCCGCTGAAACATATTCACACCGAATTTCTCCGGGGATTGGGATTTGGCGTTGCCTATAGTTATGGAACACAATATGGCAGCGCGCAACCAGGTAATGCGCATTTGCCAATCTTTATATCACCGGGTCAACAGTCGATTGCATCATACGCACAAAATGCTTTTGCCGATGGCAGCCGCGAACGAATCGGCCCGCAGCTTTTTTATCACTCCGGCCCGTTTGGGATCATGGGGGAATATACAATTTCCCAACAGAATATTAAGATTGGAGCCATGAGTGATAAAGTCGCAAATGATGCTTTTCAAATTCAATTATCCTGGGTTCTCTTTAA
>NZ_JALHQJ010000034.1 GCF_022842015.1 Nitrosomonas sp.
ATTGCAAGTTGGTTGCTCTTTATTGAGTCGGCGTAACGGCCAACGCGCTGATAAATATGCGATGACATGTGTATCAGATGTCCCGCTGCGGGCATCAGCGTCAGCAATGTGTCGGCTGCTTGCTCTGCGCGCTCGGGAGTGCTGGTCGGTTCTATCAGGTGAATATACATATGCAGCGCACCAGGATGTTTCGGATTGCGCCGCAACACTTCTTCGGTCAACGCAACGATCTCGGCTGTTCCTTCATACGGCTGGCCATCAAGCATCCAATAGCCCCAAGGCCGCAAGTCCATCATGGATTCCACATAAAGCATCGCAACATCCTCATCATGTGAAAAACGCTGAAGCACTTCCCTCATGGCCTGCGCGTAAGCCCTATCATTTGCCTCTCGATGCTCGGTTTGCCCCGAATAACGTTTTTCAAGGGCATTGATAAGCGCTTGTTCCTTCGGCGATGCATTCGCCATCAGCGATTTAGCCTTTTGCACAATCTCTAATGCTTGAGGCTCTTCATTCGGCTCCATCATTGCGTTGATGTTAGGGCCAAGCACCAGCGCTTGGCCCCAGTAAGCCATTGCAAGATCTGGCTCGAGTCGTGCCGCCTCGCGAAATGCCCGGCGTGCCTCGGCATGATTGAATGCATAGGCAAGATTAAGCCCCTGGTTGATATATTGCTGTGCTAGCGGGTTGCGTGTGCTGACCGGAAAAGTATGCGAACCCAGATTAAGCAACCTGGGGGCAAGCTGACCATCCGGACCTGGCTTATGCGCCAACTCGGATGCCACATAATGCTGATGCCTGCCTTCCGATTCTGCGGCAGCTATATGTTTTGGCGTTATCCTTGACGCTCCAGTTTCAGCAGATAACTCACAGACGCTTGCTAAAACCAGCATCGAAATGAGCAACGTGGAACGAGCAGCAGCATAAAATTGCATGGGATATTCCTCCTAAAATAAATTGGCATTGTTAAATGACTATGGTCACTTACTTTTCACGTACCGAAATATAGAATTTATAGAGTTAATTTCTATACGGCATTAACAATGCCATGGAAACACTCGATCTTACAAACCATCCTCATTTACTTATTCTACTCGGCAGTAGTAGGATCGATCACAGTTTTGATTCGAGAAATACGATTGGCTGGGAACTCGCCTTGCTCAGCATGTGCTCTGACGGCAGCTTCGTCAGGCGCAATGTAGATGCAATAGACCTTATCATCCGTCACATAGCTTTCCAGCCATTGAACCCGCGGCCCCATATTACTCAATACACCACATGATTTCTGAGAAATAGCTTGCAAATCCTGGGGTGTTAATGCATCTGCTCCAGGAATTTCACGTTCTATTATATATTTTGGCATAACGCCTCCAATAAAATCGGTTAAAAAATATGACCAGTCGTATTTAATATTGATAAAAAAATTAAGGCATAAAATAATCTCCTAGTAAATTATGACAACATTGCTTAACCGGGGCAGATGATTTTTCTATTTTCATTCGCAATAAAGCACCCTGCCAGGCATTTATCAGCAAGTCAGCCATTTCTTCAGCCGATTTATCCGATCTTACCGCCCCTTGCCGTTGCGCTTTCGCTAACCCATACTGCAATAAATCCCGATAGCGTTTGACTGCCACTTGAAGAGATTTCTGGCAAACCTCACTGGTATCGCCCAGTTCGCCCATCAAATTGCCTAAAAGACATCCCCCCTTAAACTCGTTTCTCTCAAGTTCTGCAATAAGCTCATCAAAATAACACCGAATTGCACCGAGTGCATCCGTACCAGAGCTATCCAAATGTCCGGCTAATTGTGCAATAAATGGACCGATATAGTGCTGGATAACATTTGCCCCAAAATCTTCTTTACTGTCAAAATAATTATAAAAAGAACCCTTGGGAACGTTCACTGCATCGAGAATTTCCTGCAATCCCGTACCGTGATAACCTTGCCCCATAAACAATGCAACACCCTCATTTAGCAAGCTCTCTCGATTAAATTCTTTTTTATTTGATTTTGACATCATCCAATAATACGACCGGTTGTCTTAAATGTCAATTAACTAAGACACGCCCGATAGCTTCTTAGCGGAATTTTGCTGATGCAAAAGGATGAATATTTGATGTAAAATCATATACAATTAAACAAACTTGGTAAGCAACTTGAGAATAACCCCCCCAAATTCCTCGGCATTGCCAACAATTTTATTAATTTTCTCGTTTTGATCACCCGAACGCCTAACAATTTCCATCAGCTCCGCAAGCTTCTTGACTTCAGCCGGATCTGGGAAAAGACTCTCAATTTCCTCATCCGACAATCGAGTAATTGCTGAAATCTTTCCAGCAAGCTTACTATCCGTTCTATCCCCTGCTCCATCAATAGCTTGATCCAATTCTTGCTGAAATTTGCCCCAGTCGATTGTCATTATCACCCCTCATTTACGTAGCTTATCAAGAATGCTCTTGATCTTTTCACGGTATCTCTCCGTATCTTGCACACGATCTTCGATACTACGCGCAGCAACAACCAGTTCGGATACCGCTTGATCAGTTTGGTTGACAAATTTATCGATATCCGTATTTGTCATTCCGATCATATCGAGATAACGCTTTCTGTTCTCTTCTATTTTTGATGCGGATTGCAAGAAAGCAGTTAATGAATTATTAATTGCTCTTGCCTGGTCATACTCCGCTTTAAGCTTGCTTCTTATCTCCGCTTCAAGTTCATCCAGCGGTTGAATCAGCTCGACACGCTTCTGATTAATCTTCACTTGGAGTTTAGGTCCAGCCAGCGCAATAAAGTTTAAACGATCTTTTGCATCTTGTGATTGGACGACCTGCTTCCACATTGCATCGACTTTGGGGTCACTGAAAAACTCTTGGGCAAATATCGGTATCCATACTTCTTGTAAAAAATCATCTACGCGCAATCTTTTGTCACGAAAAAACTCCTGCAGAAGCCTAACATGCGCTGTCTCCAGAGAGGAAATTCGTGTACCCAGCTGCGCTGAAAGCTCCGGAGCCTCAGGTGGTATTGATGCACATCCCGTGAATGACATCACTACAAAAATTATCGAAAATATTTTCTGTTTCATGAACACCTCAAAGATGAAAGGGATTTAAACCTCGGTTAACATTTTGAAACAAAATATTACCTTACTGCAAGAAACTTTTATTCCTTCAGATCCGTAGACACTAATTGTATGCAAATCCGGTCAGCTGTTATCGTATCTGAGTCAATAAAATTAGGCCTATTGATTTATAATCTCTCTCAAATACTATTTAAACTGTTATCTTTCTAAGGATATTGAATGGTTCATCTACCGAAGCCAATTAGATTCTCTCTATTCGTTATAATATTACTGACTATTTCGTTCCCTGCCTTGACTAGCGAACCTCCTACCGAGATAGGTTGTTGCCAACAATCTGACGCACAACAGCCAGACTTGATCGAATTACCTGCGGAGGCAATTCAACAACTTAAAATCGATGCAGGATTCGGCTGGGGAATCTTTAGTGGCACCGTTTACAATGGCAATGACCACTATCATGTAACACAGCTCATTGTCAGCATGACACCGATCCATGATCATCACCAGATGCACATGCATGAAAATATGTCGCATGAAACGAAGCAACATCAAATCAATATGGAGTTACCGCCAGTAACGAAAAGCGCTCTCTCCATGGCGCTTACGGGTGATGATGTCCATGTGCATGACTTCAAGTGGCAGGTCATCAAAGTCATGGGATATCAAGTACCCTGACTAATCAACAGGATTCAGATTATGCAAACATTTTTCCAATTCAAGGCATACCGAAAAAAGTGATTACTATCATTTCTCTCATGACACAGTGTATGATCGTGCGCAAATGTTTAAAGTAATTCTGCAGCTCTTTTTAACTTATAAAATAATAAAGGCAAGTCATGGTTAGCGCACCCAACGTCAAGATATTAGTCCTCGATGACGATAGCTTCATGCTCAAACTACTGACACGCATGCTTGCCAAACTGGGCTATACTTCTGTTGTTACTTGCGACAATGGCTCGGATGCACTGAAAAAAATCGATCACATCGACACCTGCCCGGATTTAATTCTACTCGACTTGAATATGCCCGATATGGATGGCATTGAGTTTGTGCGTTATCTGGTTGATCGGCAATATCACGGCAAACTAATTCTAGTCAGTGGTGAAGACGAGCGCATGCTTAAAACCGCTGAGCGACTGGTTCATGCACACAAAATATCCATGCTTGGCTACCTGCTCAAACCCGTAGACCCTGAAAAGCTATCCGAAATATTGCAACAGTGGGAACCTGATTCTTCAACTGAGCAGCAACCTAACAAAAAAATTTATGTCGCGACGGATATTCAATCCGCTCTTGCTCAGCATGAATTAGTCAATTACTACCAACCTAAAGTATCGGTAGCAACAGGAGATGTTATCGGCGCAGAAACATTGGTACGCTGGCATCATCCCAAAGATGGAATCATATTACCCGATCGGTTCATTAGCATAGCAGAAGAAAATAATCTGATTGACGACTTGACACACCAAGTTTTGCAACAGGCCATAGCCCAGGCCAAGCAATGGCATGAGAAGGGACTGACATTGCGGATTGGAATTAATGTTTCAATGGATAATCTGGCATCACTGGATTTCCAAGACTTCGTCGTTAATCTGGTGACCGAAAACGGCTTGCCGCCACAAAAGATCGTACTCGAAGTCACAGAAAGCCAATTAATGGGATCCGATACACGAATACCATTGGAAATCCTAACACGCTTGCGCCTCAAAAGATTTCATTTGTCGATTGACGATTTTGGCACCGGACATTCATCAATGGCTCAGTTACGCGATATTCCTTTCAATGAGCTTAAAATCGACCAAGGCTTCGTGCATCGCGCGTGTGAAGATGACACATTGCGCGCCATTTACGACGCCAGTTTATCGATGGGCAAACAACTGGGCATGGATATCGTAGCGGAAGGCGTCGAGGATCGTAACGATTGGGAATTTTTGCGACAAACAGGGTGCGATATGGCTCAAGGCAATTTTATTTCCAGGCCGTTACTGCCTGATGATTTTCCCGGCTGGATGGAAGAATGGCAAAACAAAGTCCGCACCGAATTAATCGTCGCGCCGGAGTAGCTTAACCGATTGTTAACGAGCGGGTGAAAACACTTCATGCACCTGGCTAAATGATGCACCCGGCGTCAGACCGCCGCTGATGACATGCAACCGGCCATTGACTACCGCCGCGCCCAAACCATGCCGTGCCGTCGGCATCGGCGCCATAGTCACCCAGCGATCTTCATCCGGCAGGTACATTTCATGCGTATCGAATGTGCCTTCACCGGATTCACCACCCACCACGTAAATGCGTCCGTCGATAACGCCAGCAGCAATGCCGCTACGTGCGGTCGGTAATTTAGCACGTGTGTGCCATTGATTCGTGGCGAGGTCATAGGCTTCGACTACGTCCATATTTTTGCGGTAATTCAAGCTTGGGCGCCCACCAATGGCATAAATTTTATCGCCTGCGGTCACAACCGCCAAATGATCACGTGCTGTCGGCATAGCGGCTGCGGGAGTCCATACGTTGGTTTGCGGGTCGTACACTTCCACGGCGGCGGAATTGTTATCTCCGTCATATCCACCAATAGCATAGAGATGACCTTGGTATGCCGCCACGCCTAGCGCACCACGCGCGGTCGGCATGGGTGCCAGTTCATGCCAGGTCTGATTAACTGGATTAAATTGATACAGCGTTGCAACTGCACGCCATACCGATAAGCCGCCTTTAGTGAAACCGCCAATCACATACAAATAACCATTGAGAGCGGCAATTCCGGCATGATGACGGCCTTCCGGCAATGGCGCTGTTTCTGTCCAGGCATCGGTAGCCGGATCATAGATTTCCACCGTGCGACTGATGGCGAAATCCAGCACATTGCTAAGACTTGGCTGACTGAATCCGCCGACCGCATAGATTTTTCCGTCCAACGCGGCTGCCGCAATTTCAGTGCGCTTCTCCAGTGTCGGAGTTGCATTATGCCAAACACCAAGTTCTACAGATTCCGCCTGTAAT
Organism: Nitrosomonas sp.; assembly: GCF_022842015.1. Lineage (GTDB taxonomy): Bacteria > Pseudomonadota > Gammaproteobacteria > Burkholderiales > Nitrosomonadaceae > Nitrosomonas. Next base: position 6,093 of record NZ_JALHQJ010000034.1, read on the forward strand.
AACGCCGTTTTAGAAAGAGCCAACAGAATAATCAGAAATTTTAAATTTGACATGCCATTCCTCCTTTTGATTTGGCTGAATGATAACTGCAACACACCCGATTCCACCTTACACAACCTTTTCCAGATAATCAATTGTCAAGCCAGAGGCTTTCGGTGCTCCCAAGTGCAACGGGTATGCCTCAACCTGGCCGGTCAAGCGGTAGCCTCTACGTTGGTAAAATGCGATCAATTCCGGTCGCTGCGATACCACAAACATAATAAATTTGCGCACTTGCATTGTGTGACAAGCAAAAGCTTCCGCTTGTTCAAGTATATATTTACCAAATCCTTGCTGTTGCAGACTTGGGTGAACCGAGAAAAAACCGATGTAGGCATGCTCGTTTTCTTTCGCGATATAAATACACGACGCCAGCATGAAAGGTTGATTGGCAACAAAAAAACAAGCATCAGGGTGCGCCATAGCGGCTTCTATTTCCAGCCGATCGGCTCTGTCGCCTTGAATAATTGCAGCTTCTGTTGTCCAGCCAATCTCCCCGCGATAGGTCTGATTGATCAGATCACTAATCGCTTGCGCTTGGTGATAACCGGCCTTTTCAAGACGACAAGTAGAGAAATCCATCCGACAATATTGAATTCTTTGGCATGTAGCACCGAGGAAATCTAGCCAACACCCAAGACCGGACTTTTGGTCAAAGCAACCAATACAATATAAGCAAACACAAAAAGAGCTGCAACCCAAGCGGTAATCCTTGTTTTTCGGGTTTTGCCAAACCGCATCGCCACCATGCCTAGACCAATATACACCAGCAAACCGGATATCTTCGCAGTCAGCCAAGCGTGTTCCAGCGGATTTTGCTGGATCGCGATTGCCAGTAGAATGGCACTGACAAGTAACACCGTATCGTTGATATGCGGCAGGATCTTAACCCAGCGTTGGCGTAGGTTTTCAGAATCCTGAATTAGCCAAATACCGCGTAAAAAAAATAATGAGAAACTTAAAATCACGCTACCGACATGAACCATTTTCAATAGCGCGTAATCCATTATCAGTTGCCAGGAATTAGCCAACCGTGACTACCAGCCACGGCACCGGCAATGGTAATCAAGCTAAGTATCAATAAGGTCATATGCTTACGCTGAATTTTAATAAACATTTCCGCTGTGATATTTTCCTGCGTCGGTGCTGCAGCTTGGCGGCGTGCACGCGGTTCCATGACAAACAGCATCACACTAAACAACAACCAAATTAACACCATGGTATGCATCCACCAATATTGCCATTGCACAAAACGATGCCAGACATCCAACGCGTACACCATGTAAAAACCACTTAAACCGACAACCAATGTAGTAATCCGCGCCTGTGCGGCAAACCCTTGCCGGAAACGAGTAAAAGTTTCCATCGCTTCCGCTGCTGATGACATACGCGCGAGCATCGGTAACAGCACCAGGGTTACCATCGCCACACCACCAATCCACAAAACAACACCCAACACATGCAACACTCGGGCAAGTATCAATTCGTCCATGCATTTATTACCGGTTTAGTAGCAAACTTAGAAAACATTAAAAACCACTTCAAGATCGAGTTGCATCTGGATGTTAAGCAACACAGCCCCTCTCTGCACAAAACAACGCCATTTATAATGAAATGAGTCGTCGATCACTCATTCTCCGAAACCCATACTTCGGCTTCTTCATAATTATGAAACACCGTTACGTTGGCGTTGACAAACAGATTAAAAACCCAAGTACCCCAAGTTTGCCATTCGTCATCCGTGACAACTGCCACTCGGTTAAACTCGCTGCCATGATCACGCATGAACTTGACTTCTTCCCAGGCGACATCGACGGTGTAATTCAGCATGTCACGCCAATCAAACAAAAGATTCGCCTTGCCATCAAAATGCTGCTTGTATAATACCTGCTGCTCAAATTCATGATAATCGGTCAAGGTAAATTCGCCAATGACTGCAACAATTACCAAGTTACCCTTTTTTTGAATTGTAATCATGATTCCATCCCAAATAATAACAAGTTCATCATAGGCAATTAAACGGATTCGTGCAAATTTTGCCTGCTGGCAACTGGCGGCAGCATCACTTTTGGATAACGGCCGGGGGCAATTTAAAACCTAAAATGCCACTGAGTAATCCACCCGCAACGATCAACCCCATACCCAACCAAGCAATCGGCGATAAAATTTCATTCCAAAACCAGATTCCCCAAAGACTGGAGAATAATATCGTGCTATAGCCCAATGAAGATACGACCAGAGTAACACCTTGATGGTAAGCACGCGTCATCGCTAATTGTGCCAGGGTTGCAACCAGGCCGATTCCGAGCAACAACAGCAATCCATGACCGGTAATCGGGCTAAATGTGGTAAATAGCAGCCACACACCGGTTAACACAGTACTGATCAAAGTAAAATAAAATACTACGAGCCATTCCGTTTCACCCAGATTACCTAATTGCTTGACATTGATATAGGCGATCGCTGCAAAAAAACCTGAAGCAATGCCCATTACACCCGCAAACCATTGCTCATCTGGCAAGGTAGGACGCAACAACAACATCATACCCATAAAGCCCAGTATCACAGTCACGACCAGCGGCCAATGAATATGCTCTTTCAGAATCAGAGTGGAAAATAATGCAGCAAAAAGAGGCCAGGTATAATTCAGCGAAACGGCGGTAGCTAAAGGCAATTGTGTTAAGCAATAAAAGAACATCAACAGGCTGACCAAGCCGGCGACTCCGCGCCAACAGTGAATCCGCCAATGTGACGTGCGCACCGGTAAGCGATAAAAACGAAGAATCAGATAGGTCATCCAAACACCAAACAGCGAACGATAAAATACCAGCTCGGTGCTGGAAAAATAAGCAGCCCCGAGTTTTACCAGCACCCCCATGCTAGCAAACATAAATGCAGCAACAAGCATCCACATCGAACGCATTAATCTGTTTTCCTTGAATATTGAAATTACGACTGAACAACCATCAAAGGCGTGGTCCGATCTCGCGTCGCAGGAATTGATGAAAATGCTCCATTCCGGTCTCCATTGGCACTTGATAAGGTCCTACTTCGCTCAGATTCTGCGCATATAATGCGCGCCGACCTGCAGTCATCGATTGACAGATTTCTTCATCTTCACGTGCGGTTTCTTTATAAGCAGCCTGTTCAGCTTCCACAAAATCACGCTCGAATAATGCAATCTCTTCTGGATAATAGAATTCAACCACATTCATGCAACTTTCAATGCCGGTCGGTAATATCGTGCTAACTACCAGCGTATTGGGATACCACTCCAGCATGATATTAGGAAAATACAGCAACCATATGGCACCATGTGGTGGCATTTTTCCTTCAGTTTGCTGCAGCACTTGCTCATGCCATTTAGCATACACTGGACTACCTGGTTTCTGCAGATGTGCGCAATCGATGGCTATTGTTTGCGCGCTGTACCAACTGTCAAACTCCCAATTGAGTTTTTCGGTATTGACGAAATGACCCAGGCCCGGATGAAACGAATCGACATGGTAATCCTCCAGATAAACTTCTATAAATGTCTTCCAGTTGCAATCGTAATGCTCGATCTGCACACGATCCATCAAGTAACCGGAGAAATCAAAACACTCAAGAACATCGGAACTCAAATTTGCCAAATCCTGTGACACGTTACGCTTACCAGAAAACAGCAAACCATTCCAAGTTTGCAGCGGCGTTTTCGCAAGATTGAGGCAAGGATTCTGGTCAAAATGCGGTGCGCCCAGCAATTTTCCATCCAGCGCATACGTCCAACGATGAATCGGGCACACAATGTTTTTGGTATTACTTCTACCATTCAATAGCAGGGCTTGCCGATGTCGACAAACATTGGAAAGCAATTCAATCCCTTGCCCATTACGCACCAGCACTTTGGCTTTACCCATCCATTCCGGTACGTAATAATCTCCAATATTTGGTACCATTGCTTCATGACCCACGTATCCTGGCCCTTGGTCGAACAGTATACGTTTTTCAATTTCAAGGATTTTTGGATCCAGGTACCAGTCAATGGGGAGTTGCGCTGACAGTTCTGTCAGTTGTGAGATCTCAGCCATATTTGACATATAAATACCTTATATTCTCCCTAGTAAAAAATTAGCGGAAAAAATACACGAAAAGACAAAAATTTAAAACCAAATTATGCAAGTAAAAAACGAAAAAACGATTGCTTGGCTATAATAGCAATCTTAATAGTAAAATATCAGCATCCGCTTATCATTGTGACAACCGCAAAGTATAAATTGTACAAGTTTGAATTTTTAATTAATCAAAAAAGAGAGCATCTTAATGAAATCCACACACTCATTTAAAAAGAATTCATGGATAGCCTTATTATCCACAGTATTTATTGTGGGACTTGTCGCTTGTGATAGTAGTGAGAATACTGCCACAACATCGTCATCCTCCTCCACATCAGCGACCAAAAGAAATATGCCAACCGGTCCAGCCGTGGGTATTTTAGTTGATTCTCCCGTCTCTGGTGTTAGCTATAAAGCTTCTTCCGGCAAATCGGGTACAACTGATGAGCAAGGTAATTTTAACTTCAACCATAGCGACAAAATAGAATTCAAATTGGGCGGTTTGACACTGGGAAATATTCCGGGTTCACAAATTGTAACGCCGATTGAGCTGGCAGGAGATAACAACAACAAATTACAAAATTTATTGATTCTATTACAGTCCCTTGATTCCGATAGCGATTTATCCAATGGCATTTCTATTTCGCAGGAAACGGCTGCTGCCGTCAATGGATCCATTAATCTCGACAGCAATCCGGAAACATTTGCTGAATCTGCTAATTTAAAAAATATCATGGAAGCTGGAGGCATAGAAGGAGAAGCCAGAACCCCTGAAGAGACCCGCGACCATTTCATGTCACAAGGCGTCGCACTGCTCAGCGCACAAATCTGGGTAAGCTATACCGATCAAACCGCCACTGTACTGCGAGTGGCAGCCGATAACAGCGGAGAATATTTGCACGCCGAAGCCAGACCTGATGATTCCTGTGACGAAAATCGTGTATGTGGCGGGCGTACCATATTTCAAGCAGGCATCGAAGCAGGTGTTGCCAATGCGATTGATTTTGATAATAGGGGATTCAAATTGATTGGAAAACCCACCATTGACACTAATCTCAAAGGCGGTTTATCCGATCCGGGGCCAACCCGCAGGGTGCGTACCGACGGTCTTGAATTGATATATTCTGATATCGTGACGGTACAAAGAGAACGAGAAAAAACCAGCGTATTTGGTGAACTCTTTCATATCGCCAAACCAATCGAACTCAGTAACGAAAATGAAGTGGCAGAAAAAGAAGTCAAGGAAACACGCTTCGCAAAAATTGATAACGATGCGACCGGTATTGTTGGGGCTTGGGCTTATGACGAAAATGCCATCAAAACACAAACGCTAGTATTCTTTCCAAATGGCAAATTCCTGATGCTCGACCCAACGGGCGAAGCACAACGCGAAGATCAAGCAGAATGCGGAAAACCCGGTGTAGAGTTTGCATCGTATTCCTACGACAAGGGAAGCAGCAAGCTCAATTTATCGAGGTTTACCTATAATACGAATGGCTGTGTCGGCTTCTCCCATCAGGAAGGCAACGCAAACTTCTCGATCAGTTCTGACGGAACTACAGCCCAATTAGAAAAATCCCGAGAACCATCCATTACGCTATACCGCGTTTCGAAATAACTTATCACTCCAATCTTGACACGTTACTCACTGGAATGAATTCAAAACCCGGTGGGTAACGTCTCTCAGCCGCAATAATCCCGACTGCTTATGCTCATCATTCGCGTCGCCCTCAATATTCCCGTCGACACTCTATTTGATTATCAAGCCGAAGATGCCAGCATGCACGATATTGGTCTTCGTGTCTGCGTACCATTTGGTAAAAAAAAGATTACGGGCATTATTATGGCGATCAGTACGAAAACTCAGGTCCCGATCGAGAAACTCAAATCCGTTTACTGCATTTTCCGGGAAATAAACCCGATCCCGCCAGCATTGCTGGATTTGTTCCAATTCTGTAGTCAGTATTACCATCACCCGCTCGGCGGGGTAATCATAAACAGCCTACCCGCACTACTGCGCAACAATAAGCCGATTAAACTGAAAGATTCCACACAACATCCACTGGGTCTCACAAATTTAGGCAGGCAGATCGATATCACTAGTATTCCTGCACGCAATCGCGTGGCGCGCCGTTTACTGATTGCATTCCAAAATGCGGCACAACTGACTTTCCAACAAATCAAACAAATTTCACCACGCGCCAGTAAATTGCTAGATAAATGGAAGCAACTCGGCTGGATAGCCGAACAACCCATAATCAACACCACGCCAAAAGCCACAATCATTCCTACCTTGACAGCCGAGCAAGTCAATGCAGTAACCACCGTGACTGCTGGGCTTGAACGATTTAACACCTGGTTGCTGCATGGAATTACCGGCAGCGGAAAAACCGAGGTGTATTTGCGTATCATCGAGTCGGCTCTGTCACACGATAAGCAAACACTGGTGCTGATTCCGGAAATCAATTTAACACCTCAACTGGAAGCAGTTTTTCGTGCGCGCTTTTGCACCACTCCATTGGTTAATCTGCACAGCGGGCTCAACGACACAGAACGGCTAACCGGTTGGCTGCAAGCACAGCGTGGCGAAGCTAAAATTATTCTAGGCACGCGCCTGGCAGTTTTCACACCTCTACCCAAACTGGGCTTGATCATCGTCGACGAAGAACACGACAGCTCATTCAAACAACAAGATGGATTGCGTTATTCCGCACGTGACTTAGCGATTTTTCGCGCACGGAAAACAAATATTCCTGTGGTGCTAGGCACCGCCACACCATCCTTGGAAAGTTATTTCAATGCAATCAATGGCCGCTACCAGTATATTCGCCTCAATTCCCGCGCGGTGCAAAGCGCCAAGCTGCCTTCGATTCAGTATATTGACACGCGTATTCATAAATCACAGGATGGATTATCCGAACCACTGCTCAAAGCGCTAGAAAAATGTTTATCTGAAAAACACCAAAGCCTGATTTTCATCAACCGGCGCGGCTATGCGCCAGTACTACTATGCAAATCCTGTGGTTGGAGTGCACTCTGTCAGCGTTGTTCCAGCCGTCTAGTGGTTCATTTACGCGATAAAAAATTATGCTGTCACCATTGCGGTCATGAAGAAAAATTCCCACGAGCTTGTCCGCAATGCGGCAATCAGGATATCGCACCATTTGGTCAAGGCACGCAGCGTGTGGAAGAAGCGCTGATTGCGCATTTTCCATCAGCACGAATTTTGCGCATCGATCGCGACAGCACGCGCCGCAAAAATGCCTGGAAAGAAATTTTGCATGCCATCCATACCCACCAAGTAGACATTCTGATCGGCACGCAACTGCTGGCCAAAGGGCATGACTTCCCCAATTTATCACTGGTGGGTATTCTGAATGCCGATACCTCGCTCTACAGTACGGATTTTCGCGCCAGTGAACGGTTATTTGCGCAACTCATGCAAGTTTCCGGCCGTGCAGGCCGAGCCAATGTTGCGGGACATGTGCTAATTCAAACTGAATTTCCTGATCATCCCCTGTACTATGCGTTGCAACAACACGATTATGACGCCCTGGCGCAAACTCTGCTAACAGAAAGAGAAGTAGCCGGATTCCCGCCCTATGTATATCAGGCACTTTTGCGCGCAGAAGCCCACAACATCAAAGTCGTACTTAATTTTCTAAAGCAAGCTGCACATCTGGCCAAACCCACCCAAGCGATACAACTTTTTGATCCAGTGCCTGCTCAGCTGTTACGTTTAAAAGGAATGGAGCGCGCATACTTACTCATACAGTCAACTTCACGCAAACAGTTGCAAACATTTCTGGCCGAATGGTATATGCAAATTAATACATTATCCGCCCGCAAAATACGCTGGACACTGGATGTTGATCCAATTGAATTTTGATTTATAACCATCTCTATCCTCAGCAATTAGCCCGATCAAATATCTTAGTGGTCATTTCTGCCTTAGTACTTAGTAATATGCTACAAAAAAGAAAATTGCACGGGGAATAGTGCCATTTTAATGACGACAATCATTTTATAGTTTCACAAAACACATGACTTGCGAAGTTTAATAGTATTTCAGTAAACTGCACGATGCATCTAAGAAATTTGGCTGACACTAAAAACAACTCACGAACATGCTCATAAACTATGGCAGCCTCCTACCAAAAATTATTTATCCCTGTTAATTCAGGAACTGTACTTTTATCCGCCTTAATCAAGTGTGGCATACTGACTTCAATTCGGTTGCCGAAGTATTCTGTATAAGCCATTTACCGATAACCCAGTTGAGGAGGATAGATTGTTTTTTACACGCGATGATCACAAGATTAATATTATCGGCGGCCTACTCCTGCTAGGATTAACTTTATCAACAGGTATTGCTGTTTACAGTGCAATGCGACAACAGATTGAATCCGTACTTGGTATAGGCTTACGTGTTGCACTACAGGGCAAAGCACTCCTTGTAGAAAACCAGATTCAAAAAGCCATGGGAGATACACACACGTTATCTCTCCGTCCGTTCTTAATTCAATCAATGCAAGAACTCAACGCTCAGCCAGAAAATAAAAATGCATTGCGTGATCTTGAGCGAAATGTTAACTCACTCCCTGAGTCAGGTTTTTCTGCCGCAGTTGTTTATGATGCCAAGGGCAATACATTATCTCAAATTGGTCATTTTTCTAAAAATGTAGCTAAATCAATACCGCTTCCGAAATACAATGACACGTTCCTTATCTGGGACAATCAATTTATTCTGCACAGTCAGGTCGATATTACAGACCAAGAAAAGCGCCATATCGGCAGAATTGTGACAGAAATCAAACTACCACAAATGACACGCAGATTTAGCGAAATAAGATCCATTGGCAAAACAGGCGAGTTCATATTGTGTGCCCCTCCTACCGCGGACACACAAGCAATGGCTTGTTTTATCAGCCAAATTGACGGTGTAAAATTTACGCACCTGAGATATGCAACAGAAGGCGGGTTACTACCAATAAGCCTAGCACTCAATGGTACAAGCGGTGTTATAGCGGTCAAGGATTATCGCCACATACCGGTAATTGAAGCCTATGCGCCGCTCCACGGTATTGATTTAGGCATGGTTCTGAAGTTGGATCAGGAGGAATTATTCAGTCCGATTAATGATCAATTGATGACTATTGTCTTTTATCTTGCCGGATTGATTATTGCTGAAATATTGTTATTGAATTGGTTTGTTCGAAAACTGATCAAATCCGAAAGAGAATCACGCAATGCTAAAGAAACCGCAGAACAGATTTCTATCGAACTGAGTCATAAGGAGATTGAGCTACGCGAGCGGCTGAAAGAAATTACCTGCCTGTATGAGATTCGCCGCAGCATTGGATTGGATTTATCCGTCGACAAAGCCTGTCAACAGATAATTACACACCTGATACCTGCCATGCAATATCCAGAACATGCTTCGGTAATAATCGAGCTCGACGGAAAACGCATTGGTTCTGCGACTTCGACTGAAAATATGACGCATGAATTAAGCTCAAAGATCACTGTCAATGGCACGATATGTGGCCAACTAAGCGTATTTTATCCCCAAGACAAACCGTTCTTAGCTATGGAAGAACAAAAGCTTATCGATGCGATTACCAGTGATCTGGCGCGATGGCTGGAGCGCAAGCAAGTCGAAGAGTTATTGCATGAGCGCCTGAAAGAAATCACTTGTCTCTATGAAATTCGCCGCGGCATTGGCATGGAATCATCGATAGATAACGTTTGCCAGAACATTTTTGAACGCCTAATACCGGCCATGCAATTTCCTGATATGGCAAGCGCCGTAATCGAACTCAATGGCTGGAGATTCACCATAGGAAAACTTGACCCGGAAACTCGGCATCGATTACAGTCAAAAGTCAAAATCACTCACAGAAAAACCGATTACTGGCGTGCGGAACGAGATCCTGCTTGCACCTGCTGCTCCTTGATTTATGTCAATGGTAAAGTGTGCGGCCAAATACGAGTTTATTACCCGGCAGATCACCCTTATCTGATGGTGGAAGAGCAAAATCTCATTAACGCGATCGCCAGCGACTTGGAAAGCTGGCTTGAACGCAAGCGATTAGAACAAGCTCTGGTACTGGTAGCTGAAGAGCAAGCTCACACGATCGGACAGGAATTACATGACAATCTAGGACAGGAAATAGCGGCTATCGGCTATCAAGCCAGGGCGCTGGAGAAGCAAATCATCGCCGCTGGAAACACCAGTATGGCGACAGTTGCCGCCTCCATTGCTTCACAAGCACAAATCTCAGTAATACACATCAAACAACTGGCGCAAGGACTGCTTCCATTTGAAATAGAAGCCAATGGTTTGATTGCCGCTTTACAAGCGCTAGCAAATAGGGTCTCGACGACTTATAGCATATCTTGTCTTTTTTCTTGTAAAAACAGCATCATCATTCAAGATAATACTCTGGCGCTTAACTTGTATAGAATCGCGCAGGAAGCCACCAACAATGCAATTCGCCACGGTAAAGCCCAACATATCACCCTATCTTTGTCCTCGAATGAAGGAATACTATGTTTGTCAATTGCCGATGACGGCAGTGGATTTATTGAAGCAAATGGAGCATCGCAAACAACTTCCGGAATGGGCATAAAAATAATGCAATATCGCGCCAGACAGTTGGGTGCAAAATTAGATTTCCTCTCTCGTGCCGAAGGCGGCACAGAAGTTCGTTTAGAAATGCGGATGGCCTAATAAAATGTCTACAAATAAAATCAAAGTAATGTTAGTGGATGATCATGCCATGTTAAGGCATGGTATGGCGATGATGATCAACATGGAATCCGATATGGAAGTAATTGCCGAAGCCGGTGACGGCAACGAGGCATTGGCAATACTGAAGAAAAGCGAACCTGTTGATATTGTTTTATTGGATGTCACGCTTAAAACTGTGTCCGGTTTTGAAGTGATTAAAAGCATGCATGCGCTGAAACCCTCACTTCCCGTTCTGTTCGTTTCCATGCATGATGAGTCCGTGTATGCAGAACGCGCTTTACGCGCCGGTGCTCGTGGCTATGTGATGAAACAAGAACCAGGCGAGATACTGCTGGCGGCAATTCATGAAGTACTCAATGGTAACGTTTATTTAAGCAAGCAAATGCATGACAAACTGTTAAAGCGCATTGCATCGGGTCAAACCGAGCCCGAGCAGCTCATCAACACACTGACGCCCAGTGAATTCGAAGTACTCCACTTGATCGGACAAGGACATAGCAGTCAAGAAATTGCCAAATTACTTTGTCGCAGCATCAAAACAATCGAAACGCATCGTTTCAATATCCGGGTCAAACTACATTTAAAAGATGGCGCCGACTTAATCCGTTACGCCACACGTTGGATTTCTGAAGAGCACTAAATACACGCACAGTTTAATTCAATCTAAGGGTTTCCCTTATTTAAAAACAATGGATTCCCCAATATCATTTCAGTATTGATTCTCGTAGGATACACACCTGTGTCAATCCACTTGGAGACTTACCATCATGAATATTAAGTTTGTAAAATATCTTGCAGTTTTACCGATGCTTTCTATCTTAGTCGCTTGTGCGCAGTTGAGCCCAATGGAAGCACGGAATATGGATAGCAACAAGATTGTATCTGTATCAGAAGCCAAAACCTCCAATGATCACGAAAATTTAGCCAATCACTACGACAACCTGGCAAAAGAAATGGCCGCAAAAGTTGAAGAAAAAATGGCATTGCTAGAGGAATATGAAGATCATAGTCATTACTATGGCAGACGAGGACAAGATTATAAATCACACACACTGGCAAATATCCGCCACTACGAACAAGAAACGACAGCAGCCATTCAGCAAGCTGGTTATCATCGCAAAATCGCTGCCGATCTTCAAAAAAATGAATATGCGCAATCTGGCGATAGTTCGAATCCAGCACAGACCCACAAAATCAAAGCTAGACTTAGCTCTGAGCCAACAAGGAATTAGACATCTTTGCATCAGAGATGCATTGACAGATAGAGTGATGAACTAAGTATCGCTTTTAAGAATGCCAAAGGCACGGGGAATGTTAATACTCCCCGTGCCTTTGGCTGTTTATATTCGTATGTATGAATGAATCGCACCACCACTCTGAAAAAAGATTTATGAAATGGCTGTTAAACATATTCATAATAGGAGGTACGTTTTTTTTCTTTTTATATGCAACCACTCCTTACGCAAATAATTTAAAAAAATATTTTAAAGATAGCAGAATAGAACTCGGCGGATGGATTCACGGTGGCGCAACTTTAAACCCCAGCCAATCAGGTGGTTACAATGGCCCTGTTGCTTTTGCTGATCAAGCCAATCGATTCCAGTTAAATCAATTCAATCTTTTTTTGCAACGCCCAGTAATATCGGAAACCAGAAGATGGGATTTCGGCGGACGTTTCGATTTCTTGTTTGGAACTGATGCAATTTTTACACAGGCCTTTGGTGTACCGACCTTTGATGTCAATTCCGGCGCAGCTCTCAATCGCAATAACTGGGATCTCCATCTGTGCTGCTCCTCAACGCGCACTTATGGAATCGCACTCCCGCAAGCCTACTTGGAGGCTCATGTACCGATAGGGAAAAACGGTATCAACCTAAAAATAGGGCATTTTTATTCTCCCACAGGTTTTGAAACCGTTCCAGCACCGGATAATTTTTTCTATACCCGTGCCTACTCCTTTAATGCCGGAGAACCCTTCACACACACTGGGTTGCAAGCTAACTATATCGTCAACAACAATTGGTCCGTCTCTGGGAGTGCCGTTACTGGCAGTGCTACGGGCGGCTGGGATAGCGGGTGGGACAAGCAATTAGGTAATTGGGGTGGCGTTGCGGGCATTACCTGGACCAGCGATAGTCAAGCCACTTCACTCAACGTTACCGGCACTTATGGCAAAATTTCAACACGAAGCGACGAGTCATGGGGGATGTACAACATTGTATTTCAGCACAAAATAGATCCTAAAACTCTGCTGGTATTACATCATGTTCATGGTTATGCCGGTGGCGTATTATTGAATAATTTGAAATATACCAATGCAGTAAAGGACGCCGAATGGATTGGTTTCGTTACCCATCTATACCATGATATTACCGAGAATTTATCAATCGGTGCGCGCGGTGAATGGTTTCGTGATCGCGATGGATTTCGCAATCCTTCTCCATTTCGAGTTGCTGCCGCAACCAACATCGTGAACGGCGTAGCCACGAGTTACGCCGGCAATCTCAGCAGCGTCACCATTACCCCAGCCGACTACTATGCTGCGACCATCGGTTTAAACTGGAAGGCCGCTAAAACGTTAAAGCTCCAATGGGATGCGATAAAAAAGCTAAACATCCGCCCGAACATTCGTTATGACAGGGTCGATGCTTTGCATACAAACGCTTATCGACCCTTTGCCGGCAACAAAGATCAAATTCTGTTTTCGCTCGATTTCGTCATTCCTTTCTAGGAAAAAAATCATACAAGCGACAAAATGCAAATCTCACCCACAATACCCACTAATTACGCCAACCCGTCCAAAGCAAGTCATAAATCCGGCTTGACCTTCGCTTTACTGATTGGATCGCTGCTTTGTTTTGTCGCCATCCTTCTATGAATCTCAGCAAATCTCAGGCTTTCTTGCAAGGTCTTTTCATGTGCACGAATATTTGCGGAGGTATGCGACTGCAAATCCAAACCTCTTCGCCCATAATAATAGGGACGTGCTTCATAAGCCTCAAGGATTCTTTTATTCTTCTGCAGATTCGATCTTGCTTCATCGGCTACGGTTTCATAATAGTTGACCAAAGCCTCATGATCATTGTTCGCGATCCCGGTCGGTGCAATTAGCGATGCATTCATCTGTGCACAAGCGCTCAGAACGATTAATGCCAACACGCCGACTGACAATTTCAATGTTTTCATAATGAATATCTCCTCTACCGTATGGCAACATCTTAATTTGATCAACACCGCATGTATATTGGGATAACCCTTGTTTTTCATTAATGGAAACCATTAACCCTCATCTTTGTAGTCACAATATTTTGCAAAAAACTCACAAAAATAATAACAATATTTATCATGATGTTAACTTAATAATACTGCCCAAATGAAACGTAACTCGAAATACTCAGGATGGCTGATATGCGCCCTGACAAGCGGCATCTTTTTTTGCTCGATATATTCTGATAATCTTTGCGCCAACACCTTTAAAAAATTTCTTAACCATCACAAACTGGACTTCGGCGGCTGGATTCACGGGGGCGCAACGTTAAATCCCAGCCAATCCGGAGGGTTTAATGGCCCTGTCATTTTTGCCGATCAGGCCAACAAGTTTCAGTTGAATCAATTCAACCTGTTCATGCGGCGTTCGGTCGTTTCCGAAGGCAAAACGTGGGATTTTGGCGGGCGTTTCGATTTTATGTTCGGAACCGATGCTATTTTCACCCAGGCGTTTGGCGTGCCAACGTTTGATGTCAACGATGGAACGACACTCAAAAGAAGTGAGTGGGACCTCAACCTGTGCTGCGCCTCAACCCGCACCTACGGTATCGCGCTGCCACAAGCATTCATGGAAGCGTATGTGCCTGTCGGCAACGGCCTCAACGTAAAGCTAGGTCATTTCTATACGCCCACTGGCTTCGAGACCGTTCCAGCACCCGACAACTTTTTCTATACCCGAGCTTATACTTTGAACGTCGGCGAACCCTTCACCCATACCGGCATGCTGGCCACTTATCAAGCTAACGCAAACTGGCAAATTCTCGGAGGCCCATTGACAGGCAGCGCAACGGGTGGCTGGGACGCAGGCTGGGATAGGCAGCTAAGCAACTGGAGTGGATTGGGAGGCTTCACCTGGACCAGCGACAATCAGGCCACTTCATTTCATCTTTCCGGCACCTATGGCGAAACTTCCGCGCGCAGCAGTGAAATCTGGGGGTTCTACAATATCGTGTTCAAGCACAGAATCACCCCCAAGACTTTGCTAGTTTTACACCATGTCTATGGTCATGCTGGCGGCGTGTTGCTGAACAATCTGAAATACACCAATGCCATCAAAGATGCCGAATGGTTCAGCGCACTCGCGCATCTATACTATGATCTGACCGACAATGTATCGATTGGCGCGCGGGGCGAATGGTATCGTGACGAAGACGGTTTTCGTAACCCCTCCCCGTTTCGCATCGCCGCTGCCACCAATGTCGTGAATGGCGCCACCGTCAGTTATGCCGGCAATCCCAGCATTGTCACCGCTACCCCGGCCGATTATTATAACGTGACGCTCGGTTTAAACTGGAAAGCCGCCAAAACGCTTAAACTGACCTGGAATGCACTGAAGAAACTTACGATCCGCCCAAACATTCGCTATGACCGGGTCGATGCGTATCATACGACCGCATACCGGCCGTTCGGCGGCAACAAAGACCAGATCCTGTTTTCACTCGACTTTCTGCTGCCTTTTTAGGAATTGGGATAATTGATAGTACTGGATTGACCAGGAAAATAACTGTTCAATCACTTCATAAACATATTACGCAGTGAGAGATTAAAATGACTTGATTTTGATAGAAAAACATTTACTTGACTGCGATTGCGATCTTCTCAGTAGGCTTAACTGAGAAGATCGGATTATTGACTCTGGAGTCGAATATAAAGTAAGCTGATTTTAAGACAATGTTACTTAAAACTCAAAGCAAGTCTGAAGTTTAGTGATTTGGTATTACCCACTTAAAAAGGGAGTAACCACATGATACTTCCGCAGAGAGATAAAGAACCGGATTTGGCGTTTGCCGGACTGGCTATACTTATTCTATTTGGATTCTTGATATTGCATGATAATCCTATCAAGAGTTCCCGCCCCGCTGACACTACCTCAAGCGAACTTTTAGATCTAAACGTGAATCATGCCTACAAGAGCTGGTTATGGGAGGATCCTTTTGGAAAAACTTTTAAACTGAACAAGGAAAGAGTCACGACAAGCCTTTATGATCAAAAGTGCGAGTCACTAGGAAAAAAAATTAACGATAAGTCTGTTGAGATATTTGCTGCTTTATTGGATATTGGCCTTAACCCCGCGGAAAACAAAGAAACTCGCATCCGGCACCGTTACGCAAAAATTGCAGGACTCATCGAAGCTGGCTATAGCCCATCAGAAGAACCTCATCAATTACATTATTGTAGGTTTGGCGCTGAAAACGATCCTGATAAAAAATATAATGTAGGCTGGGAACATTTCACTTTCACGCAAAACGTGGAAAAGGGGAAGGAGAAACCCAACGATGTAATTCTATTATGGTTAGATGATAGTGTTTTCAACGGTAAAACTCTTCTTTCCCAAAAAAATGAAACTAGCGAAGACGCTGCTACTAATCATAAAGATGATCCTGATAATGCTCACGAATTTTTAATGTCTCTAACCCATGAGAATAAAAACTCTACCCATGCTAAGAAAAATTTATATCTTTTTGATTGGAGCTACTCAGACTATTGCTGGAACGGTTCCGGTGGTAATAAAGAATCTAATGAATCGGATGAAAAAGCCACTAACACAACGTCAGATAGCTATCCGGAAAAAATTATACGGCCTTTAAAATTTCTTCCACAACATTCAAAAGATTTAGTTGAAAAACTAGCCGAGGAACTCATTAAGTATCGAAGAATTAAAGATTCTTCTGAAATAGCTATTATCGTTGAGCAGGACACACAATATATACGCAAGTTATCAGACAAACTACAAGCCAATCTAAAAAAAGAATCGATAAAAGGTGATATTAATAGATTTTCTTATTATAAAGGGTTGGATGCCTATCAGCATCGATTAGAAAAAGAAGAAAATCGCAAGCCCAAGAAATGGAATGAAGATGGATACTTATCCTCTGTGGATCTTCGCAACCCGCCTTTGGGTGCGGCACAATATGACTACCTTCATCGCATGGCCACACAAATTAAAAATAGTCATAAATCTATCAATTTTGAAAAGCGTATTGGTGGAATAAGAGCAGTGGTTATTTTTGGCAGCGATTTTGATGACAAACTGCTCATTCTTCAGGCTTTGCGGTCAGAGATGCCAAATATTTTAATATTAACCACCGATCTGGATGCCAGGATGCTTCATCCGCAATATTTCCGTTGGACCAGAAATTTGGTGGTTGCCTCATCTTTCGGCTTGCGACTCCCTCCCTCAATCAAAAAAAATTCTTCTGATGCTGGTGATAATCAACAAACTCTACAAACTTCGTTTCCTGCTTTTCGTGATAGTCAACAAGCAGAAATTTTTTACAACACGAAACGATTATTAGCTGGCAATAATTTAAGCAATACAAGCTTCTCACCTGTACTTTTTGAAATCGGCCGGAATGGCCACGTTTTTTTGCCACCATCGTCTGATCATAATGAAAACCTTGAGAAAATACTTCCTGAGGAAATGTTTAATCAAGAGCAAAATTACCAACAGCTTAAGTTATTGGTTGGTATAACCATCGCTTTGATTGCCTTACTTTACGGATTCCGTCCTAACTCCATTAAGTTATGCTTTTATATAGGACTTGTTGCTATCGTAATCTTTTATTTTCATTATCAAGCAATTGAGAAAAATGAAGAACCTCTGAGCTTCACGAATGGCATTAGCTTATGGCCGGCTATATTTATTCAAATCATTGCAATCGCATTGGCTGGGTATTTTTTCTACGACGCCTACTTTGGATCAGAAAGCATACTTCAAAGAAACTTTAAGTATCTGCAAATTAAATTTTTTGAAAAAGATAATATTAACAATGGGGAGCAAGCTCAGAATGCTTTATGGAAAAAAGTTGGTCTTGTTTTCTTCATCATTGTGAGCATGTTTTTTTATGCATTAAACGATCTTGAGCCGGATGGGGATGTCAATTTTTATTTTTGTGTAATATTCTTAGGACTATGTATAGTCGCATACTTTGCTGTGGAGCATTTATGTTTCAAACCTTATTTCATAGCAGTCACACATTGGACTCATGATGATGAGTGCTATTCGAAAGTTAACAATGGCTACCTCTCTGAACTCATTACGAATTTAGGTACAGGTTATGATTTACTCTCTGAATCTATTACGAAATCAGAAATGGTTCGTAAGTTACGCAATGAACTCATTAAGAATTTAAGAAAAGATCAGAACCTACTTGCTAAACTCATTAAGAAATTAAAAACTGATCAGAAGTTACTACCTGAACTCCTTAAGAGATTAGAAACAAATCGTAACTTAAACATTAAACACATTGCAGAATTAGAAAAAGATCAGAAGTTACTCCCTAAGCTCATTGATACATTAGATGAGCATCACAAGTCACTTCCTGACCATATTGCGAAATTAGTAACAGATCATCAGTTAGACGTTGAATTCATTACGAAATTAAATGCAGATCATGAGTTACTCTCTAAACATATTAAGAAATTAGAAGCGGACCATAAATTATGCCCCAAACTCACGCTAGAGAAGGGTTTATGGATCGAATACAGCAGCCTTAGTCAATTGCAACCGTGCCTTATTCGCATCACTATGATGTGGTTAGTATTTGCGTTAATTGAAACCATACTTTTTTATTTAGTGCCTTCCTGGCCCCAACCCGTTCGAGGCGATTTTGCTTTAAGCTCTGCTTTTTATATAGATTGGTTTATAGGTATAGCCAGTTTTATTGTAATTATGTTTTTGTCATTCTTTGTGTTGGACACCTATAGACTGAACTATTATTTTATTAGAAAGCTGCGTATACAACATCCTCTGATCGTTGATGATGTCTATTTAACGCGTATAAAGGAATCTGATGTTTATCCAACTCAAAAAGATCTAGCAGAAATCAAATATGCCCACACCAGTTATAAAAAAAACGAATCTCATAAAAAACTTGAAGAAATCGTTAACCTAGTAGCCGAAAGAACGCAGGTAGTGGACGGCCTGATTTACTATCCCTTGATTTGTATTATATTAATGCTATTTGCCAGAATATCCTATTTTGATAATCAGGATTTCCCGTATAGCAAAGCGGTCAGTTTCGGCGCATGCATATCACTGCTCATATTTGCCGGTTTTATGATCCGCTCCGAAGCAGAGAAACTTAAGTTTGCAGTCATTAAAAGCGCAGAAAGCTTGAAAAAGGAATTCAAGCATCAAGTAGCAGATATTGATGCAACCATTGAAAAAATAGGCAATATCAGAAGCGGCGTTTTCCAGCCCATGTTAGAGCAACCTGTCATGAGAACACTATTACTGATTCTGGGTTTTGTGGGTATTCTTGCAGGAGAGTTTTTAATGATTTTTGGTTAAAAATAAACGCTTACGCTTAACGTGTTGTCACTCTCTCTTTAACAAGCCATTGCCGCAGATTTCTTTGGATCGAAAAGCCCGCTCAGGTCAGGATGACACGCCTCATTCAACCTCAGACGACAAATTTTTGAATCTGACAGCATAGGGATTCTTACGCGACTTCATCTTTGACAAATCATATTCTGCTTTCATGATTGTCACCCTGCCGCTCCAAATGCGCTTCCACGTCCCTCTGACTAAACCCTATCGCACTGGCGACACGATCCGCATGACTGACTTTGGAGATACCTTCAATCATTCGGTGCGTCGGGCCTTGCGGTTGGAATTCAACTTGCAGGTAGCGGCCAATGCTGTCTTTTTGTAACAGTTCGCACAGTTCGTGATTATGCGTGACCAGCAAAGTGCTCGCGCCGAGTTTATGGAATCCTTTCAGGATATATTCCGAAATGGTCATTTTTTCTTCAAACGTGGTGCCTTCGGATAATTCATCCAGCACCACCAGACTGAGCGGAGTGGCATTAAAGAAAATCTCCTTGGTACGCTGGAGTTCATGGCCGAAACGACCCATTGCGGCGCTGAGCTGACCGGGGTCGGGCACTTGATAATAGAGATGTTCCGCTGGAACCAGTTGCCCTTGCATGGCGGGGATGTAGCAACCGATCTGCCCGAGTAATTGAATTTGCACCACGGTTTTGCAATACGCCGTCTTGCCGCCGCTGTTCGGGCCGGTGATGATCAGTACGCGCCCTGCCTGATCGAGGTGAATATCATTCGGCACGTAATCAGGAATGGTCCTTATCAGCAAAGGGTTTCGCGCTTGACTGACGGTCAGGCGGTGCTGCTTTTCATCAAGGATTTGCGGCAATACCTTGTCGCCAGCAATCGATTGACCGTAGCGGTAGAATGACAACAATTCATCCAGCATGCCATATGCTTCAATAGTCTTGGCCAGTTCCGGGCTTTCACGGAATTGCCTGCGCAACGGATAAATGATCGAGTCACGGTCGGATACGCCCATCGCCAGCAACACAATCGGAAACACCGGTACCGTGAGTGCCAGGATGCCGTAGCCAATGTAAGACGCATTGAACTGCGGCATGAAATTTTGCAAGAAAAATAAAATCCCGTACGACGCGGCAAAGAAAGTCACCATCGGTATGAGTTTAAACAAGGTAGGCCGGAAACGTGAATATAGATCGAAGGCCGATTTTTCTTTCTTGCTTTTGAACTTGCTGCCGGAGACGTAAGCCGGGCCTTGCATCAATGCATAGATGCGCGATTGACCGAAATCACGAAAGGCATCCAGCAGTGTGCGCAAATAGGTAGACTGTGGCTGTGGAATTTGTGCAGCGCCCTCGACCAGATCCATGACAAATTCGGTGCCGTCGACATATTGCCGATAACCATAGCCGCCAAATTCCAGTTTATCCGTGCGGCTGCTCGGCTCTTCGGTTGTCAGGCCGCCATCAAACTCACCATACAACAGATATTTCAATGATTTTTCCCCGGAAACCGTTCTTCTCACAAATTTTTCAATCGCATCATGTAGTTGCGGATCAGATTCTATTTCACGCAACGCTATCTGTTTTTGCTGCAACATTCCTGCATCCTGAGCCGGACGGGCGATGGAGCGATACAGCGTCAGCCGACCGGTTTCAGTCTGAGTTTGATTGATCGCATGAAACAGGGCTTCTGCCTCAATCGCTTCAAAGGTTTTCGCATCCAGTGTTTCGTAATCGCTTTCGGTGGGGCGGATAGCTATCGCCGTCGTGGGTTGGTCGGAGTCGGATAAAATGAATTTTGTGCGCCAAATATCAATCATACGGAAAGTCTGTTTAAGGTTTTTTCGGTTTTTGTGAGTTGTCAGCAAGCAATGCCGACTGAGCGTGTAAAATACGCATATTTGCACTGAAACACAACACCATGATATTTCCTGTTCACCTGCAGATTGTTTCTAACGATGCCATCTATTAGCAAACCGCTTCGATTAATCGGTTATAGTGCCATAGCAATTGCGATTGCGCTCACAAGCTGGTATTACACCCGGCCAGAACCATTGGAAGTGGATTTAGCCGTCATCGCCACAGGTGACGTAGAAGCCACGATCGTCAACACGCGCGCGGGCACGGTCAAATCCTGCCAGCGATCCAATCTTGCACCGATAACCGGTGGAAAGATTGCCAAAATATGGGTTAAAGAAGGCGACCATGTGCAGAAGGATCAGGTTCTGTTGGAGTTATGGAATCACGATTTACAAGCACAGCGCGAGCTGTCACAACGCCAGCTAACAATGGCGCAAGAGCGGCGTCGCGAAACCTGCATTCTGGCGGAAAACGCCCAACGTGAATCGATCCGTACGCAACAATTGGTCGAACAGGGCTTTGTCAGCTCACAACGCTACGACGATGCCCACGCCAACGCACGCTCCCGCCAGGCCAGTTGCGAAGCGGCCATTTCCGACATCAAGCGCGCCGAAGCGCAGATCCACGTATCTCAGGCCGGGATCGACCGCACCATCATTACCGCGCCGTTTTCCGGCGTGATTGGAAAAATTTCCGGTGAATTAGGCGAATTCACCACCCCTTCGCCACCCGGTATCCCTACTCCGCCGACGATTGATCTGATCGACGACCGTTGTTTGTATATCACCGCACCAATGGATGAAGTCGATGCGCCCAAAATCAAGGTGGGACAGGAAGCGCGCATCACGCTCGATGCCATGCCGAAAAAAACTTTTCCTGGGAAAGTCCGGCGTATTGCACCCTACGTGACTGAAATCGAGAAGCAAGCTCGCACAGTGGATATCGAAGTGGATTTTCTGCATATTCCAACAGATACCCTGCTAGTGGGTTACAGTGCCGATGTGGAAGTAATCCTTGAGCGCAAGGAAGCCGTAGTGCGTATTCCGACGCAAGCCATCCGGCAAAACAATAAAGTCTGGGCTATGGATAAAAATAATCGATTAGCTGAACAAACTTTGGAAACCGGTTTGAGCAATTGGAGTTTTACCGAGGTGCGCAGTGGCTTAAAAGCAGGCGATCAAGTGCTGATGTCTTTTGATCAAGACGATATCAAAACAGGTGTTGTCGTGCAGTCTAAACCTCAATAATCATGATTCGCTTGACTGCTATAACGCGCACATTTCATATGGGTGATCAAGCGGTTTATGCGCTGAATAACATCAATCTGCAGATCACCTCAGGAGAGTATGTTTCGATCATGGGGCCTTCCGGTTCGGGGAAATCCACTTTGCTGAATATTCTCGGCTTACTCGACAAACCCGATAGCGGACGTTATGAGCTGGATGAAAAATTAGTTACCGATTTATCGGAAACCGAGCAAGCGCAAATCCGCCGCGAAAGAATCGGCTTCGTCTTTCAATCATTCCATCTTGTTCCACGCTTGACCGCCGCAGAAAATATCGAATTGCCATTAACACTCAGTGGCGTACCGTCTGAACAACGACAGGTCCGCGTCGATCAAGCGTTACAGGCTTTCGAACTAAAAGAACGCGCACAGCATCGTCCGGCGGAGCTTTCCGGCGGACAGCGTCAGCGCGTTGCGATTGCGCGCGCAACCATCATGCAACCCAGTGTCATTCTGGCGGATGAACCCACCGGAAACCTGGATCATCAAATCGGTGCAGAAGTGATGACGCTGTTGGAAGATCTCCATCACCGTGGAACTACGTTAATTGTTGTCACGCACGATCGGGAATTGGGTGCGCGTGCACATCGCCAGATCGGCATGCGCGATGGGGAAATTTTAACCGACCAAGCAAATGAAACTGATTGATACAGTACAAACATCATTTAAAGCGGTGCTGAGCTATCGCATTCGCTCATTGCTGATCATACTCGCGATGGCACTGGGGGTAGCTGCCGTGGTAGTGTTGACAGCTTTGGGCGATGGCGCAAGAAACTATGTAATCAATCAATTTTCTTCCATCGGCACCAATTTGCTCGTAGTGCTGCCCGGACGTGCAGAAACTTCGGGGGCATTCTTGGGTGCAGTGTTGGGCCAGACGCCACGTGACCTGACGCTAAAGGATGCACAATTGATCGGCCGCTTACCGCAAGTGCGCCGTTATGCACCGCTCAATGTCGGCGAAGCGGAGCTATCCGCTGCCAATCGCTTGCGCGCGGTGACCGTGCTTGGCAGCAACGCCCATCTGATACCGATCCGGCACATGGTGCTGGCGCAAGGGAGCTTCTTGGCACATGGCACTGAGAATAATGCTCAAATCGTTCTGGGCGCAAAAATAGCCAATGAATTCTTTCCCCGCGTTCAAGCCATCGGGCAGCGCGTTCGATTGGGCGATAGTCGATTTCTGGTCTCCGGTGTTCTGATGTCGCAAGGTGAAACCATGGGATACAATACTGATGAAATTGTCATTATTCCGATTGGTTATGCACAAGCCATGTTTAATACGACTTCACTATTCCGTATTCTGATTGAAGCCAAGAGCCACAGTGAAATCGAACCGGCAAAGCAGGCCATATTAGCGACAGTAAAACAGAATCACGACGGAGAAGAAGATATTACCGTGATTACGCAAGATGCCATTCTCTCGACCTTTGACCGCATTCTGCAGGCATTGACTCTGGCAGTCGCCGGGATTGCCGCGATCAGTCTGATTGTTGCCGGTATTTTGGTAATGAATGTGATGCTGGTTGCGGTCAGTCAACGCACTGCAGAGATCGGCCTGCTGAAAGCCATCGGCGCATCATCCGCCGATATCCGTCGCCTGTTCTTTGCTGAAGCGGTCTTGTTGTCGTTAGCAGGGGCTATTTTAGGATTCTTGTTAGGACAATTTGGCAGCTTTATTCTACGTTTAACCTTCCCGCAGCTTCCCGCCTGGCCACCGGCATGGGCTTCTATGGCAGGAATTACAGTCGCTTTAATCACCGGAATTCTAGCCAGTATGCTGCCCGCCAGTAAAGCAGCTAAATTGGATGCAGTGAATGCACTGGGGAAAAAATAAACTTAAGGGATACTTTTCACTTGAGCTTTTGTACACTAGAAAAACATCCCCAAAGCTCATCACCCATAGCGCCGACCTACCCGCTTACACAATTGGATCTGGCTCAGCCTTCCTGCGAGTTGATCGTATAAAGATTACTTTTTGTCCTCAGCAGCTGTACCGTCAGCATCAGTAGCGCCCGTATCATGCCTTGTGACATCATCTGGACCATAGGCCGACATTTTCGGTCTATCCATCAGATGCCCATCAGGCGTTCTTTTAGGCTCATTACAAGCAGCAAGCACCCAAGCTGAAAATAACGCGGTTAAGAGTATATATTTTGTCGTCATGTCGTTTTTCTCCTCTGCATAGAACGTTAGCTTAATCCAATTCTGTCGTATTGCGTATTGTATTTTTAATGTATAGAAATATTTAGCAATACACGTTGATTTATCTCAACCTTGGTGTGTATTCAATCACTTCTCTGCAATGGGTTGCTGCACGCTTCTAGCAATACATTCATTTATTCAGAATCACGTACTGCAAATATTTCACCTGTATCTGAAATGCGATAAGCCGTTGGATTACGACTGCTATAATTTCGTATCCAAATTAATTCAAGGTAACTGAAGAAAATGAAAGCAAAAACAAAAGAGCGCTCGGAGTTTGCGCGTTGGAGTTTCAAACATGCGTGCCTATCCGCAGCTATCGCGGCTCTAGCTGTTCTGGGATATCGTTTTGGCATCATGAATTACCAAGTGGCATTGGTCATTCTTATCGGCGGAGCAGCACTGGGTATGATGGCCATACTTTCCGCCATCGTCAGCATTCTCGCCATCATTACACCGGTCGACACTAAAGTGACGGGAGCGCTTTTAGCGTTCGCTGGACTGGCACTTGGCCTTACTGTTGTAGCGCCTGTTTTCCTCACTATTCAGGCAGGATACAAAGTACCGCGTATTCATGACATCAGCACCGACCTGCAAAATCCACCAAGCTTCGAGACCATTCTTGCTCTGCGCACAGCCGAACACAACGCGCTAGACCGACAAACTCCAGCTAATCTTACCCTGCTTCAGCAAGTAGGTTATCCCGACCTCGGTCCTCTGCTGATTGATAAAGATCCGAGTCAAGTGTTTTCGGAAGCCGTCGCGCTCGCTAAGGCGCGTGGCTGGGAAATTATTGCTGTCTCTGCAGAGGATGGCATCATCGAGGCGACAGATACAACCCAATTCATGGGTTTTAAGGATGATGTTGTGATTCGCGTATCTGCTAAAGCGGATAAAACAATCGTTGATATGCGCTCCGCCTCCCGCATTGGCATTAGCGACATGGGCACCAACGCGGCGCGCATTAAAGCGTTTCTGCATGACCTTAATAGCGAAAAGTAACAACATATTTCAGGCTCAAAGCAATTGAGTTAACAGTCGATGGCACATCAAGCTGCGAGAAATATTCTCGATCAATGTCGATATTAGGAAAAACGAGTGAAAACGCGTAGCAATGCGCACTCCAAGCCCTTTTCCAACACCGCAACAACGACGCAGACAGTTTCTCAAGGACCTGTCAAGAATCGGTGCAAATGGAGTTTAATCTTGACAAGATCAGCCAAATACACCATCATCGCCCCCGAAAATGAAATTGTGATGATTTGCAGAGAAACAATCGGCTGAGTTGATTACAGTTTGAAAACATCGGAACGGTAGCAAAATGCAACTTCGAATCCGGTGATTGATTCAATCTGATATAATCCCCCGGTTGCTTAACAAGCTGGAAGTAATTCGATTGTACTTAAGCGCCCGTAGCTCAGTTGGATAGAGTACTTGGCTACGAACCAAGGGGTCGTGGGTTCGAATCCTGCCGGGCGCGCCAACTCATCGAAGCTCTTATTGCAATTCAATAAACAGACTTGTCTTTTTTCTAGTTATTTCTCAAATGGCCAAGTAGCTCAGTCGGTAGAGCAGAGGACTGAAAATCCTTGTGTCGGTGGTTCGATTCCGCCCTTGGCCACCATTAAATTCAAGCAGTTATAGAAGCAAAGGAAAGTGAAGAAAAAAGCTGGGGTAACACTGGGGTTACTTTGCTGGGAAACAGAATGTATTGTTCGGCAAATAAGGGCGATCAATACGCATTGGAATTATATGTTTTATCCAATCAAAAGGCCTCTGCAATATCACGCTGACCGGTTCAATGTGTCTGGACATAAGCGCCGCCAATGACTTTGTCGTGAACTTTGATAGTGCACAGATGTTTGATATGTGCTGTCAAAATGGAGTCCATCGGTTTAAGCAACACGCAAATTTGCATAGTATTTCTGCCTCAACCAAAGTTAATCCACTTTCTTTAAAAAACTTAACTGACTGCTCCCTAAATTCCTGGCTATATTGAGCGCGGGGTAATTCCATCTCCATCCTCCATTTCATGTTCTCATTTTATGAAACTTCGGACTCCATGAAAATCAGCATACCTCAATGAGCTTGCATAGATATCTACCAAGAATACCTGGAGTACATATCAAATTGCAGGTAGTGGGGGAAGTATACTAAGACACCAGCAGCACTAATCTAGATAACTGCGCTTATAAGGAGAGGAAATGAGCGAAAAAACAAAAGTTGTTTTATATACAATCCTATTACTGGCAATATTTATATCTTGGTCTATATATTCTAATAAAGAAAAAGAATCTTGCGAGTCTCTTGGTAAAGTTTACGCTAGGCAGAACATGGGTTGGTCGTTTGAATGTAAACCCAAGCCTACTATCGAAATACCAGGAGAGGAATTACCAGTGGAGCCAGAGTTTTGATCAGAAATATTTATGTGAATGCATCTGGACGACCGGCTGTGGCTGTTCCTAGGTTCGCAGTAGAAGGTAGAAATCAACCATTAAACCAGCCAGATCAGTCCTGGACTATCAATCGGTTATAAATCAGCAATTCAAGCTCATCATGAAAATTGGCACTTTGTCCGATTTTGGAACCTAGTTCCTTTTTCGCCAAAAATCGTGTTTCCAACTACCTCGGACATTGAGGATAGCTCGTCACGAGTATCTATCAAATTATTTGTTTCTGGCAAATTTGTCACTTGGCTATGTTGGTTAACTTAGCACCAACACTTTGCTTGACCCTTCCGCTATCCATAGCTTCAACTAATTCAGGTGTCCCAATTTCAACCACTTTTTTGCTTATTGATACGTTTCCTTGTTTCCGAAACCGGATTTCTCAGCAGCTATTTCCCCAGTCGCTTTTCCTTCATTGGGATTATTTCACAAAATTTTGTGGTTTTATTTTTGGTATCCACCACGCCTTTCACCCAGTTCATTCTTAACCGCCTGGGCAATTACAACACGCTCCGATACAGTGCTTAAATAACGCAATACATAACCAAAAGTCAGGATATTGAAAGAAAATCACTTGTGATTGATTCTAGTGAATTTTAGTGGGTCAATGTAATTCGTAAGAATTTTTATCGCAGCCAAAAAGCAAATAAGGTAGGGCACCAGAAATGATTTAAAAATAGAAAGGTAGAGTGACGTTTGTTATTCGATTTCAATATACACATACCATGATAATTTGATCGGCAACGAAATAATAATTACCGCTTATTTATCTTGGAGTGCATTAAAAATGCAGACTATCGTTTCATTTATTGATCGCAAAACAAATTTGCAAGTCTGTAACGCCATAATTGATCTATCGAATATAAAAGAATCAGAACTTTCTCCAGGTGGTATTTTTAACTATATTTGGAAATATGCAGTAGCAAATGGAATGGTGGGCAACCGAAAAGATTATCTCATTCATCTTTTTAACAAAAGAAATCAAACAGTTAGTTATGAGTCTTATGGAATTATGAGCACTACAGAAACTGCAAAGATTGGTGGCAATAAAGGTTCGGTAATATGCTTACAAGATTATAAAAATAATAAATTACGTCAATATGCCGGATAATTAATTGCTTCTATACTATAGATTGCCGAGTGTCTCTATAAACTGCTTTACTGTGGCATACCCATTCCTTCAGCCTGCGACCCTTCTAATCCGTTATTAATCCCTGTTCAATTTCACACCATTGCGCTGGCTCTCTGGTTAAAATCTGACTCAACAGCGCTGTAAATACTATCTATATCAACCGCACTTTCGCTTACCTTCTGCGGGTGTTATTTGGATTACTAGGATTTTTACCAGGATTGAATAGCCCTACGAAATAAAACCGACAAAACCGCGATGCGATAGCAAAAAAATCACTCACTCAAACACTCCCACCCATCCCCTCAACAAATGTATCAATAAACGATTCAATCTTATCGGCTACCCGTTCGATGATTGGTTTGCGTTCCAATATCCTGGGTTTAAAGTTGAGCGTGTCGACAATTTCCTGATCACGTGGCATACGATTGGCAAAGGTATAGTGGTTAAGTATCTTTTCCAGTTCTTGCGGTGACAGGTTTTCTTCTGCGCATAATTTGCTGAAAGCTTCTTTCTTGTTGGCCGTCCAATAATTCTCAAATGCTTTAATTACATTTTCATTGGGTTTGAGTTTGGGCAGGTTTTCTTCAATGAATAATTCAATCAATGCGCGTTTGCTGCGTAGTTGAATTTCACCGGCTACCAAATCAATGAATCGCCCCGGATTTACCGGAGACTGTTTGGTTTGAGTCAAGCTGCATCAGCTGACTCCTTTAATTGGCGATAATATGCCATTTCAAATTCTGCTGGTGGAATATTTCCAATCGGCT
>NZ_JALHQJ010000035.1 GCF_022842015.1 Nitrosomonas sp.
TGACGAGAAATTGACGTTTCCAGCCTAAGAAGGTATAGTGTCGCCTTTTCCGGGGTGTAGCGTAGCCTGGTAGCGCGCCTGGTTTGGGACCAGGATGTCGGGAGTTCAAATCTCTCCACCCCGACCAATTTTTAGCCCTAATATTTAGAGCAAACCCGACTCGGTGCCCGTAGCTCAATCGGATAGAGCACCAGCCTTCTAAGCTGGGGGTTACAGGTTCGATCCCTGTCGGGCACGCCATAAATATTTCTTCAATATGTGGTTAATTGCCTATTCAGTTTGTGTAGAATAACCACAGTACGTGTTTCTATGGTGGCTGTAGCTCAGCTGGTAGAGTCCCGGATTGTGATTCCGGTCGTCGTGGGTTCGAGTCCCATCAGTCACCCCAAAAGATCAATAACTTACAAAGATAAAAAGATAGTTTTGTAAGATGCGTCGAATGATATTATTTTTTTAATTGTAATTTAATGAAAAATAACCACATGATTCAATGGCTACTAAAGGTAGCAGTTCTTTTTATTGTGCTGACACTGATAATTGCATTAGGGAAAGCACTTAAATCCGACAAAGACTTAGAAAACAGAATATTTTCTAGTATCTCTTATCACGCAAATCCTCTTCTGGATATCTATTTTACGAATAAGAAACACTTCCACCAGGGCTAATAACAATCAGAAAAACCATTACAAAAACAAATTAGTGCGAGGATATAATCACATACTGTTATGCGTGCTCTTGTTATTTCTTAACACCTGCCAAACTGTTCTGACATTCACGCGCTGACGGCGAATCAGTAGTGTGATCGCAATTTCTTCTATGGCTGCATATACGCAAAACAAAGTGGCTATTCTAAAAGGCCAGTCTAATATTTCAGCGAACAGCAAGACATAGCTGATGGCGGTTATGGCTACAGCGATCTTTACACTCCAGGTATGGTAGCTGATTATTGTATGAAATTTAATAAGGCCGACTAGAACAGGCAAAGTAAAGCTAAGAACAATGATGATAAAGTAGAATTTCTCGCGCAGCATGATATCTGGCCATAATATCCAAGCGCATATCGCCATTGTTGAATAGATAATAAAATCCCCCCAACTATCAAGACGAGACCCTAATGTGGTTGCTTGATCTAATATTCTAGCAAGCAATCCATCAAGCACATCAGTAAAAATCGCAAGTAACAGCACGCCAAAAAACCAGTAGGGTTGCTGTTTGAATGCATAATAAAACATCACCGGGGCCAATAATATCCGGATCACGCTGACCAAGTTAGGTAGATTAACTATTTGTTCTTTAGTACGACGCATAACAATAACCCGCTGACAATCAGCAGGGCTTTCTGAGTAACCGCCAGTGATAGAGAAAATACGTAATAATCATGTCAATGACAGTAAACGCAAAAACCAAAAATAAAATACCTAACAAAGATAGGTTAAAAATCTGCATCATCATCAGCGCGGGAATAAGCGATTCCGGGATTTGATCAAGCAATGGCGCTTTGCTGCTTGGTGCCATTCCCAATCGACGTTTGACAAAACTGGAGAATAAATCCCCGGAAATTGTGCCAATAGCAATTAAAATACCAATTTCTGCAGTGTAATCAAATGTCAAAACAGCAATGGGCGAAATGAGCAATGTAGCGAAAATACCTCGCCAAGTTTTTGAGGTTCCAAATATAGGGTTGCCATCTGCCATTTTGGCACCAAAATCAACAGCGGTATTCAACTGATTATTGAGTAGCATTCGCGCCAATATTGGCGCGCCATTTGCGATTATAATTATGAATAATAGCTGAAGTAATTCGATCGTCATTGATGATTCAGTTAATTAATGATGCCGAATTTGTTTGACTCATAGAAAACGGCAAAATTCAGGAATCATATGGCTAGCACATCGCTAAAAGTTTTAACCTATAATATTCACAAAGGATTCAGTGCAACGAATTTGCGTTTTATTCTTCATGAAATAAAGAATTTTCTACGCCATATTGATGCTGATATCGTTTTTTTACAAGAAGTGCATGGTGAACGCAGCATATCTAATCAGCGATTTGATAATTGGCACAATACCCAGCAGTTTGAATTTCTTGCCGATCAAGTTTGGCACCACTATGCTTATGGTAAAAATGCCATTTATAATTCCGGGCATCATGGCAATGCAATATTAAGTAAATATCCAATTATTGAATGGGAAAATATTAATGTTTCAATGCTACGATCGGCGAGTAGAAGCCTGCTGCATGGAGTAATTAAAATTCCCGAAACCCATCAGCGCATCCACATCATTTGTATTCATTTCGGGTTATTTGGTCACGAAAGAGAGCGTCAACTTTCGACGTTGGTTAAACGAATCAGCACGCATGTTTCATCCAATGAGCCGTTAATTATTGCAGGCGACTTTAATGATTGGCGAGAACAAGCCGAACGCTATTTACATCGCGACCTCGGCGTCAAAGAGGTATTTAAAATCACCCGTGGAGCTTACGCACGCACATTCCCAGCGTGGATGCCTGTATTGTCAATGGATCGCATCTATTATCGAGGGCTCGATATTATCAACTGCAATCGCCTGCACGGTCAACCTTGGCACCGACTGTCAGATCATATTCCGCTTCTTGCCGAATTTAGACTTTAATTTTAATGCTTAATAACTGTTTCTATTAATTTTTCTTCGTTACTCGATGGCAAAGCTGGTTGTACAATCGGAGTAGAATGCAGCTCTGGTTTATGTTCCAGTGCTAAATCAATCACCTGATCTATCCATTTAACAGGATAGATAGTCAAATTATTTTTAATATTTGGGCGAATCTCGACTAAATCCTTCACATTTTTTTCGGGAATAATCACCGCCTTAATACCACCTCGATGTGCTGCTAACAATTTTTCTTTTAGTCCGCCGATCGGTAGTACTTCACCTCTTAAAGTAATTTCACCTGTCATTGCGATATCAGCCCGCACCGCAATATTTGTTAGAGCTGATATCATCGCAACGCAGATACCGATACCTGCGCTAGGCCCATCTTTCGGCGTTGCACCTTCTGGAAGGTGTATGTGAATATCATTTTTTTGGTAAAAGTCCTCGGGGATACCTAACAGATGAGATCGAGCCCGAACTACAGAAAGAGCCGCCTGAATAGACTCCTGCATCACTTCTCCTAATTTACCCGTTGTAATAGTTTTCCCTTTTCCTGGTAATACCGCAGCTTCTATGGTCAATAACTCGCCCCCGACTTCTGTCCAGGCCAATCCGGTGACTTGTCCAACTTGATTTTTTTCTTCTGCAACGCCATAGGTATAGCGCCTAATTCCAAGGAATTTATCCAGATTACGTGACGTAACAGAAATTTTACTTTTTGTTTTCCTAAGTAATAGTGCTTTTACAGCTTTTCGGCAAATTTTTGAAATTTCTCGTTCCATTGCACGTACACCGGCCTCTCTCGTGTAATAACGCGCAATATCCCGCAATGCAGAATCAGAAACCATTAATTCGCTTTCTTTAATACCATGGTTCTGCATTTGTTTAGTTAATAAATACTGCGTAGCAATATTTAATTTTTCCTCTTCCGTATATCCTGATAATTGAATTACTTCCATGCGATCAAGCAGGGCCGGAGGAATATTTAGTGTATTTGCTGTCGCCACGAACATGACATCTGACAAATCATACTCAACCTCAATGTAATGATCCACAAAGGTACTATTTTGTTCTGGATCAAGGACCTCCAGTAAAGCTGAAGATGGATCCCCACGAAAATCCATACCCATCTTGTCAATCTCATCAAGCAAAAATAATGGGTTCTTGACACCTACTTTGCTCATATTGTGCAAAATCTTACCCGGCATAGACCCAATATAGGTACGTCGATGCCCACGAATCTCAGCCTCATCACGTACGCCACCCAGCGACATCCGCACAAATTTTCTATTGGTTGCATGAGCAATTGATTGCCCAAGAGATGTTTTACCCACACCAGGCGGACCTACCAAACAAATAATCGGCGCTTTCATTTTACTTACACGCTGTTGTACTGCCAAGTATTCGACAATTCGTTCTTTAACTTTTTCAAGACCATAATGGTCTTTTTCAAGAATAGCTTCTGCTGATTTTAAGTCACTATTAATTTTGTTCTTTTTCTTCCATGGCAATGCAACCAACGCATCAACATAATTTCGAACTACAGTGGCTTCTGCCGACATCGGAGACATTAAGCGAAGTTTTTTTAATTCTGATTCAGCTTTTGCCAAAGCATCTTTAGGCATTTGAGCGGATTTTATTTTTTTCTCAATCTCTTCGATATCCGCACCATCTTCACCTTCACCCAACTCCTTCTGAATGGCTTTTACCTGCTCATTAAGATAATAATCCCGTTGGCTCTTTTCCATTTGCCGCTTTACTCTACCGCGAATACGTTTCTCTACTTGTAAAATATCGAGCTCAGTTTCCAGCAACCCTAGTAAATGTTCCAGACGTTTAGTTACCTCAAAAATCTCCAATATCTCTTGTTTCTGCTCGAGTTTTAATGGCAAGTAGGCTGCTATTGTGTCGGCCAATCGCCCTGCCTCATCAATACTACTGAGAGAAGTAATGATCTCTGGCGGGATTTTCTTATTAAGTTTCACATATTGATCAAACTGAGCCAGAATAGCCCGTCGCATTGCTTCGGCTTCGGAATCATCTGTAGAGTCAGGCAACAATATTGGCGATGCCCTGCCAGTAAAATGAGTCCCGGAATCAATAAACTCTAAAATATTTGCTCGATGATTACCTTCCACTAGAACCTTGACAGTTCCGTCTGGTAATTTAAGCATCTGCAATAAGCTAGCAATGCTACACACTCCATATAAATCTTCAGGAGCAGGGTCATCTTTGGAAGCTATTTTTTGAGCAACAAGCAGAATATTTTTATTTGCCTCCATTGCGATCTCAAGCGCTTTAATCGATTTTTGTCTTCCTACAAATAATGGAATAACCATATGAGGAAAAACGACTACGTCGCGCAATGGTAATAGCGGCAATACCAATTGTTCAGAGTCTTCGAGTAATGAAATCATATCAACTCACAAATAAAGTTTACAATTAACAGTATACATATGTGCTATAAGAAAAAATTCAAGCTTAAATAACACTACATTTATTTCTACTGAAATTGTTAAATAAGTTTTTTAGCAATTATTTAGAACGTTTCGCAACTTTAGGTTGGTCCGAATAAATCAAAATTGGCTTAATGTCATCATTAGTCGAGTTGTAATCAATAACTACTTTTGTAACATTCTCTAATGATGGAAGATCATACATAATGTCTAGCAATATTTCTTCTAGAATAGAACGTAAGCCGCGGGCACCCGTTTTACGTGTCATAGCTTTCTTTGCAATTGCCTTAAGTGCTGGTTCCCGAAATTCGAGGTCAACACCTCCTTCCATGTCAAACATTTTCCAATATTGTTTAACAAGTGCATTCTTCGGTTCAGTCAATATCTGAATTAATGCAGCTTCATTCAACTCTTCTAAAGTTGCGACAACTGGCAGGCGTCCAACGAACTCAGGTATTAACCCGAACTTGACCAAATCTTCTGGTTCAACTTGCTTTAATACTTTATTTACATCCTTTCCTGCAGGACCCCTTACTTCAACGCCGAAACCAATCCCACCCTTCTCGGTACGTGTCCTAATTACTTTATCAAGTCCATCAAATGCACCACCACAAATAAACAGAATATTAGTGGTATCAACTTGAATAAATTCTTGGTTTGGATGTTTTCTTCCACCTTGTGGAGGAACCATGGCAATAGTCCCTTCAATCAGCTTTAAGAGCGCCTGCTGAACTCCTTCGCCAGAAACATCGCGTGTGATTGATGGGTTATCCGATTTGCGTGAAATTTTATCAATCTCATCAATATAAACAATGCCTCTCTGAGCTTTTTCCGCATCGTAATTACATTTCTGAAGTAATTTCTGAATAATATTCTCAACATCTTCACCGACATAACCCGCTTCCGTTAAAGCAGTGGCATCGGCCATAATAAAAGGTACATCCAAGAGTCGAGCCAAAGTTTGCGCAAGTAATGTTTTACCAGAACCTGTGGGGCCTACCAACAAGATATTACTTTTTGACAGCTCAATGTCTTCAACTTCATCTGACTTCGGTATATTTCTTAGACGCTTATAGTGATTATAAACGGCCACAGAAAGAATCTTCTTCGCAGACTCTTGTCCGATGACATATTGATCTAATATCTGGCAGATTTCACGTGGTACAGGTAAGTTTGATTTAACAAGCTTCGTTGCTTCGTCTCCTTGCATTTCTTCACGAATTATGTCATTGCAAAGATCAATGCATTCATCACAAATAAACACCGAGGGTCCAGCAATAAGTTTCCTCACTTCATGCTGACTCTTGCCGCAAAAAGAACAGTAAAGAAGTTTCTCACCACTAGCTTTGTCTGGCATATTTTTTCCTACACTAATTGAGTTTAAATACCCGTGATTAAAAAATTTGCGTATAAATATTTACTTAATTTGTACTATCATTCCTACGAGATAAAACTGCATCCACCAAACCATAATTTACAGATTCTATTGCACTCATAAAATTATCACGATCCGTATCTTTTTCAAGATCAGATACTGATCGCTCTGTATGTTTAGCCATAATCTCATTTAAGCGTGATTTTAGATAAAGTATTTCGCGCGCATGTATTTCAATATCCGAGGCCTGACCTTGAAAGCCTCCTAGTGGCTGATGAATCATAACTCTTGAATTTGGCAAGCAATAACGTTTACCTTTCGCACCCGCAGTCAACAATAGCGCTCCCATGCTTGCAGCTTGACCGATGCACAGCGTGCTAACATCAGGTTTAATATATTGCATCGTATCATAAACTGCCAAACCGGAAGAAACCATGCCGCCTGGTGAATTAATATAAAAAAAGATATCTTTTTCTGAATTCTCTGATTCTAAAAACAAAAACTGAGCAACAACTAGATTCGCACTTGCTTCAGTGACGGGGCCAACAAGAAATACGACTCTTTCCTTTAATAAGCGTGAATATATATCATAAGCACGCTCCCCCCTACCACTAGTCTCTATGACCATAGGGATTAACCCAAGATTTCTAGGCTCTACATCACGGATATTATCAAATATTTGTGTCATCTTAAGATATCCCCATCAACTCATCAAATGTAATAGTTTTATTGATTAATTTAACTTGATCAAGCGCCCAATCGACAATATTTTCTTCTAGTGCTAACGATTCAGCTTCTTGTAGACGCTCTGGGGAAGCGTAGTGCCATTTAACAACTTGTTCAGGATTCTCATAACTTTGCGCCGCGTTTTCTATTATGCTCCGAACATGCGCTGGATTATTTTTAATAGAATGTACTTTGACAAGCTCTGCTAAAATTAGTCCCAATTTGACGCGATATTCAGCTTTTTCTTTAAATAACTCAGATTTCAAAGATATTTCGTTTGCTTTTATCCCTCGTGCTTCAAAGTCACTTTTGGCATTTTGCAATAATCTATCCATTTCTTGATTAACCAGAACGGCGGGCGCTTCAATTTGAGTTGTTTCCAAAATTGCCTTCATGACCTGTTCTTTAAGTTTTGACCTTGAGCGCTTAGAGACTTCACGTTCGAGATCCTTTTTTATCCCTTCACGCAACTTCTTTAAATCTCCATCCGGGACACCCAGTGATTTAGCAAATTCTGCATCCACTGATGGCAATATTGGCGCTTCCAGCCCATTCATTTTCACTTCAAATGTAACTGTTTTTCCAGCAACGTCTTTACCATGGTATTCTTGAGGAAAAACAACATCAAATGATTTATGATTTCCAGCTTTCATGCCTATCAGGGAATTTTCAAAGTCTTTTAGAAATTTCCCATCCCCAAGTATTAATTGAACATCGTCGGCTTTTCCGCCTGCAAAATCATCTCCGTTGATAACACCGTGATAATCTATCATGACTCGATCACCTTTTATTGCTGCGCGATCAATAGGTTCATATATCACACGTTGCTTACATATCATGTCAATCGTTTTATCAATATCAGCTTCGCCGACTTGCACATCAGGTTGTTCGATATTTTGATTACTCAAATCACCAAATGTGATCTCAGGATAAACTTCAAATGTTGCACTGACTGTATAAAGCGCGTCATGTTCATTCGCCAATTTGTTTTCAAAACGAGGGGAGCCAATAATTTTTAAATTATTTTCCTTAACGGTGTCTGTAAATTCTTTGTGAATTGCATCATTGATCACATCCTGCTGTATCTGCACACCGTACATTTGTTTAACTATTGTTAGCGGAACTTTTCCAGGACGGAAACCATGAAACTTGGTTGTCTTTGCTAGCTTTTTTAAGCGAGTATCAATTTCACCTTGCAATTTTTCAAGAGAAATTGAAATATCGAAGCGACGTTCCAGTGCGCCGAGGTTTTCTACATTTGATCCCATTAAAAAATTCCTGATTGATTAATTTTTTTCAACATAATTTGAATACTAACTGTGTTATTTATTGAGCAACATTTACGGACAGCAGCCTAATGCTAACTTAATTACTTTGGTGCGAAAGGGGGGACTCGAACCCCCACACCTTTCGGCGCCAGAACCTAAATCTGGTGCGTCTACCAATTCCGCCACTTTCGCATATCATTACATTTATTATCGATTATACCTTCTAATCCCGCTAGCCGCAGCCTGATCATTCGATTCTTTATCAATTAACACCAGATTGTCTGACCACTTACTTCCCTGCTGTCCAATCCCATCAAATACAAATATACTGCCATCAACTCATCAGGTTGACGCATCTTTTGTTTTATTTCACCCGGGTGTGTAATCACGCGCTGCGGTGAATTCACCAAACCAGGTATAACTGTATTAATGCGCAAATTCGGCATCTGCTCCAATTCATCAGCCTGTATCTTGACTAATGCTTCCAGACCGGCTTTTGCAACGGCAAAACCACCCCAGTAAGCCGATGGATTATGTCCGTGCGTACTTGATGTAATAATAATGCTCGCATCAGGAGAAGCTTTAAGTAGCGGCAAACATGCTTTTGTTAATGCAAAAGGAGCTATCAAATTAACCTGCAACAAAGCTCGCCATTGCTCCATTGTTTGATGCTCCAGCGGGCTTAAACCAGGCAGATAGGTTGCGTTATGCAAGACTCCATCCAGACGCCCGAGTTGCTGCGCTACTGCATGTGCCAGAGCAAAAAAATCCTTTTCATCAGCGCGCTCCAGATCAAGCGGATAAATTAGAGCTTGCGCTTTACCGATGGTTTCTATTTCATCGTAAACACTTTCCAATTTTTTTACTTTACGGCCATGCAGAATTACCGTAGCCCCATGATTCGCATAAGATA
The DNA here is from genome assembly GCF_022842015.1 of Nitrosomonas sp. Taxonomy (GTDB): domain Bacteria; phylum Pseudomonadota; class Gammaproteobacteria; order Burkholderiales; family Nitrosomonadaceae; genus Nitrosomonas. Next base: position 9,373 of record NZ_JALHQJ010000035.1, read on the forward strand.
ATGCTGCCGCACGCCCTAGCCCCTGCCCTGCGCCCGTGACAAGAATCACACGATCCTTCAAAAGATCTTTAGGTGCAGAATAATTTTCTAATTTATTCATATTCAAAAATTTATCACGAATAAGTATTTTTCAAGAAAAATATAACGCCTGATAAATATCTCTATTTCTCTCGTTAGCTAGATAGACATAAAAAAACAGACCTCAATATAAGATTGAAGTCTGTTTCATTCAAAAGACAGTATATAAATAAGGATACATTACATATCCATACCACCCATTCCACCCATGCCACCCATACCGCCCATGCCACCACCGGCTGGCGCGTCATCCTTTGGCAATTCAGCAACCATTGCGTCAGTGGTTAACATCAAGCTTGCTACTGAAGCTGCATTCTGCAAAGCAGAACGAGTTACTTTGGTTGGATCCAGAACACCCATCGCAACCAAGTCACCATATTCACCAGTTGCAGCGTTGTAGCCAAAATTTCCTTGACCCTCAGCCACTTTATTGACAACAACAGACGGCTCATCGCCACAGTTTGTTACAATTTGACGCAAGGGCTCTTCAAGTGCACGCATAACAATCTTTATACCTGCATCTTGATCGTGATTATCACCTTTTATTTTCTTCACAATCGGAACCACGCGCAACAATGCTACACCCCCTCCAGGGATAACGCCTTCTTCCACGGCAGCGCGTGTTGCATGTAGCGCATCTTCAACCCGAGCCTTCTTCTCCTTCATTTCAACTTCAGTAGCAGCACCGACTTTAATGAGTGCAACACCTCCAGCAAGCTTAGCTACACGCTCCTGCAGTTTTTCTTTGTCATAATCACTGGTAGCTTCTTCAATTTGAGTACGAATTTGCTTGACGCGGCCTTCAATAGCAGCACTATCGCCTGCGCCATCGATAATTGTAGTATTTTCTTTACCTACTTCAATGCGTTTGGCTTGACCCAGATCATTTAATGAGGCTTTCTCTAGCGTCAAACCAACTTCTTCAGCAATAACCGTACCACCAGTTAAAATTGCAATATCTTCAAGCATCGCTTTGCGGCGATCGCCAAAGCCAGGCGCTTTGACTGCACAGGTTTTTAGAATGCCCCGTATATTGTTTACAACTAATGTTGCAAGTGCCTCACCATCAACATCTTCAGCAATAATTAATAATGGCTTGCCTGCTTTTGCGACTTGTTCCAACACCGGTAATAAATCACGAATATTAGAAATTTTCTTGTCATGCAGCAAAATATATGGGTTATCTAACAGCGCATTCTGTTTTTCCGCGTTGCTCACAAAATAGGGCGACAGATAGCCGCGATCAAATTGCATACCTTCAACGACTTCCAATTCATTTTGCAATCCCGACCCATCTTCTACTGTAATTACGCCTTCCTTACCCACTTTATCCATTGCATCTGCAATGATCTTGCCAATTTCATCGTCAGAATTTGCAGAAATACTTCCAACTTGCGCAATTTCCTTTGCTGTCGTACATGGTTTTGACAACTTCTTTAACTCATCAACCGCTGCGGTCACTGCTTTATCAATCCCGCGCTTGAGATCCATTGGATTCATACCGGCCGCTACATATTTCATGCCTTCTTTTACAATAGATTGTGCTAATACGGTTGCAGTGGTTGTACCATCGCCGGCCACATCAGATGTTTTGCTAGCCACTTCTTTTAACATCTGCGCGCCCATATTCTCAAACTTATCTTTTAATTCGATTTCTTTGGCAACGGATACGCCATCCTTCGTGATAGTAGGCGCACCATATGAGCGATCCAGAACAACATTTCGTCCTTTAGGGCCTAATGTTACTTTTACAGCATCGGCTAAAACATTTACACCGGCTACCATTCTATGGCGCGCTGAATCACCAAACTTCACTTCTTTTGCTGACATAATTCTCTCCTAATCTCTCAATACATTATTCTTGCGTGTCATTGAACTAATGGATTAACCTTCAATTACACCCATAATATCTTCTTCTCGCATGACTAAAAGTTCTTCGCCTTGAACCTTGACGGATTGCCCGGCATATTTGCCAAATAACACTTTATCGCCGACTTTCACTTCCAACGGGCGGATTTTTCCATCATCTCCGACTTTTCCTTTGCCTATTGCCAGAATCTCGCCTTGATCTGGTTTTTCTGCTGCACTATCAGGAATAACAATACCTGAAGCTGTTTTGCGTTCATCTTCTAATCGCTTTACGATCACACGATCATGTAAAGGGCGAATTTTCATGCTGTTCTCTCCTTTGAAAATTAACAAACTAATATCCGCGCAATAAATGCACATCATTCTTTTAACACTACTAAGACAGTCAGGGTTCTAATATTGGGATTACCATTAGCACTCCGCAACCACGAGTGCTAATAGTAGGGTTTGTGATTCAAAATTTCAAGAGGGAAAAATAATAAAATTATAAAATTAATCTAACAATATGAATTTAAGCACAAATATCCAACACAACAAAATAATTCTTTAGTTATATCATAGAATCTTTTGTAATTGAGAATAATGAGGCGTCCAGAATCATTGCAATATGACTCCTCCCCCCAAGCATACTTGACTCTCATAAATCACAACGGATTGCCCTGGGGTGATTGCCCATTGATTTTGGGCAAACTCTACTTGACAGTACTCACGTGACAGATTTGTAATTGTGCAAGGCGCATCAGTTTGGCGATAGCGTGTTTTTGCAGCGTAAACCCAATTGCAATGCGGATGTTTTTCATCGATCCAAGTTAAATTGATTGCTTTCAGGGAGGGACGAAATAAATCTGGATGATTATGACCCTGCACAACAATCAATCGATTCCTGGCCATATCTTTGGCTGCCACGAACCATGGTTCATCGCCACCATCCCGAATGCCCCCAATCCCCAATCCCTGTCGCTGCCCTATGGTGTAGTACATTAATCCGATATGCTGGCCAATGACTTTTCCATCAGTTGTTTGAATTTCGCCAGGTTTGTGCGGTAAATAACGATTAAGAAATTCACGAAACGGACGCTCGCCAATAAAGCATATGCCCGTACTGTCTTTTTTAGAGTAATTCGGGAGCTTCAACTCCCTGGCTATTTTACGCACTTCGCGTTTATAGAGATGACCGATTGGAAAGAGCGACTTAGCAAGTTGTGCTTGATTCAAGCGATACAAAAAATAACTTTGATCTTTGTTTCCATCTTCACCTTTTAATAATTGAAAAACGCTACCCGCTTTACGCACCCTGGCATAATGACCTGTTGCGATATAATCAGCACCCAATTTATTTGCATGATCCAGAAATGCTTTAAATTTAATCTCAGCATTGCACAATACATCGGGATTCGGTGTGCGTCCGGCTTGGTATTCTGCAAGAAATTGTGAAAATACACGCTCTTTGTATTCGGTAGAAAAGTTCACAATTTCTATAGGAATATCAATAACGTCAGCAACCGATACGGCATCTAGAAAATCCTGCCGGGAAGAGCAATATTCATCGGTATCATCATCTTCCCAATTCTTCATAAATAACCCTACAACATCATAGCCTTGTTGCTTCAGCAAATATGCAGCTACAGATGAATCAACACCACCAGACATGCCGACGACAACACGACACTTCGTCATCACCTTAGGATTCATAATGCAACATCAATTCCAATGGGTAGCGCTTACCGGCAAGGTGGTCACGAATACATTGCATAACCAGCGGACTACGATGACGCTGAATCGTTTGATTAACTTCATCAAAACCAAACCAAGACGCCCGTAAAATGCCTGTATCGAGCTTCCGTTTGGGATCGTGATGTGTAACACGCCCGCCAAACGCAAATCGAAGATAGGTGGTATCTGCACGATGTGAATGCCACTGATATACACCCAATACATATTCAGGCTCGAAGGTATACCCAGTTTCTTCCAGTGTCTCCCGTACCGCTCCCTGAACGATAGATTCTCCTGGATCCAGATGCCCCGCCGGTTGATTTAGAAACAATCCGCGACCTGTTTCAGGCTCCTCCTCCACCAGTAAATATTTGCCATCTTGCTCAACAACAACTGCAACCGTTACATTAGGTTTCCAAATCATAATTCCTCAAATAATAAAAATTAACTGCCATTTAGCAAGGTACTTAATAATCAGCGTTAATCCGATATTGCTTATTATCGCACTGGAGCACGCACTTCTGTTACGACAAATCAGAATTCTCAAATGCCCTCACGCCATGGCGAACGTATCGAAACAAATTGTTGTAATATCTGATTAAGCTGCGCGACGTCGAATGGTTTACTGAGATGCTCATTCATACCAGCAGCAAAACATTCCTGCCTGACATGATCAAAAGCATGGGCAGTTAATGCAACAATTGGAATCGGCACAGCGTTTTTCTCCTGCTCAAGCGCACGTATTCGTCGTGTGGCCTCAAACCCATCCATCACAGGCATATTGCAATCCATTAAGATCAAATCAAAATGATGAAATGTGAATGCGTTAATTGCCTCCGCACCATTATTTACAATAATAACCTCACAATTTAACCGCTCCAGCATTGCTTTACTGACCAATTGGTTCACATCATTATCCTCAACGACTAAGACACGGGCACGAAACTCGGTAATAGCTATAGGCTGCTTTGAAGTTAATTGGCTTTGCTGAGAAATCACGGTATCAACAGCTGCATATTTAAGAGGAATATGCGCACAAAACTCTGCGCCCTTACCAATTTCACTGGATACAGTAATTGAGCCCCCCATGAGTGATAACAAATTACGTGTAATCACAAGGCCTAGTCCAGTACCTCGAATATGTTGTGTAGATTCCCCTACTTGTGAAAATTCCTGAAACAAACGCGCCTGGTCCTCGGTTGATATACCTACCCCAGTATCTGCAACGATAAGCTCTACCTCAACTCCACTTTGATCTGCAAGGGGGTAACAATCGATTTGTAATTTAACTTCCCCCTGAGCAGTAAATTTAAACGCGTTACCGAGTAGGTTAAATAAAATTTGTTTAATGCGATCAGGATCACCAACAAGATTAAGGGATAGATTACATTCGAAACTCACAATAAAATTCAGTGGTAATTCTCTGGCTTTGGCGCAAAACAGTAAATTCACTTCATCAACCAGTGCACGAAGGTTAAATGGCCGATTAGCCACTTTGAGTTTATGCGCATCTATTTTCGCAAAATCAAGAATATCATCGATGACTCGTAACAGAGTTTTCCCAGAATTACGAATTACGCTCAGATAATTTCTTTGCTCCGAATCAAGTGAAGTGGTTGCCAGAATTTCAGTCATCCCAAGTACACCGTTCATTGGCGTCCTAATCTCATGACTCATGGCCGCCAAAAATGCCGATTTAGCTTTATTCGCATTCTCCGCTTGTAAGCGGGCATATTCCAGATCAACAGCTTGTTTTTCCAACTGCACAGCTTGTTGCCGCGCAACCCAATAATTCTCATGCTGCAGCTTGCCGTTATGTACAGAAAAAAAGAAATAGGCAAGTCCAATTACCATCAATACCCAACTACCTTCTCCTGGGATAAATAATACTAAGCTTGAAAGACTGGGCAGATAAATTATCACTGCATAGACGAGCATCAACCGAATGCGAGGTGAAGTAGCCGCTATACCACCTGCAACAAAACCGACTGTCGAAATAACCGCTAAAGTAACGCTGCTATCCAGAATATTAATGGATAGGAATATCCATATCAAAAAGATAGTCCAACCTAATGCCGTTGTGATATAGATCGTTGAGATCGAATATTCGATCTGTTGCTCATTTCTGTCGAATAAAATCAATGCACGCCTATAAACTACAAAACGTGATATCGCCAGAATTACAAACAGAGCAACAAAGAGCGCAATATAAGGCTGCGTGCGCAGCACAGGAGACATCAGTACGATAGCACCGCAACACAAAACATAAAACAAACCACCCAAACGCATGCGTCGCGCCATATCTTGATTGGTGCTGATACGTACCTGCTCTAGCTTTGCTACTCCTGGATCCGACCACATACATCTGCTACCTTTCAGAATACGCTTTTTCTATGCCAAGATTGAGTCAAAAAATTCATCGAGATAGTACCAATAAAAATCAGCAAATATAAAAATTCATTAATAATTCATAAAATTACATTCTTGAAGTCAGAAAATTCAATATGACAATCATAAAGAATAAATAACATTAGCTCCAATAATTCTTTAACTTAACTGATAAATTAGATGTTCGACAACTAGCCAAGAAGCACGCTAAAAGGTATGATTCGGCCTGCAGGTTTTGCAAAAAAGGAGGCGTGGCCGAGCGGTTTAAGGCAGCAGTCTTGAAAACTGCCGTAGGGGTGACTCTACCGTGAGTTCGAATCTCACCGCCTCCGCCATTACCGCATCCATACAAATCCAAAGCCAAAGCAATCCACGACAAGCTACTCATCAAGCCAATCTATCCCGTAGAAATTCAGAATAATCCGTTAGAAGCCAATAAAAAATGTAAGACCTTTGCACAACTGCGCAAATTTGCTGTGATAATGAGAGAAATATCCAAATGACATTTGTTATGCGTGTCATTTTGGCAAAAAATTAAGTTTTTCCTCTTCTTAAAGGGAGTTTTTTCCCTTATGCAGCATTTGGACGGACTACTCCCCTTGGTGGCTTGTCCACGAAAATTTTGTTGGCAGCTTTTTTTAGATTCATGCAGATGCTTTTCAGCATAACTTGGGCGTTTACTTTTGCCGTGCCAAAACACTGTTCAACAATATAGCGTTTTTTGCTGATCAATTTATTCGCCAGCTCCTGGCGTGCCGAGAGCGGTTTGTTCCTGTACGCGTGATGCATGATTGCGCTCTTGATTTTGTGCTTTCTTAGAAACTGCCCATTGGCGTTGCTGGCCGATCCGGTTAGGCGTGAAATCCTTAGAGAAAGTGCAATTAAATGCTAAAGATACCGTTGGATATCGCGCCTGACAATGAAGCCATCAGCAAGCACGACTCATCTACCGCGACAAGTGACCAAATGATCAAAACTCATGATCGATACCGGGTATATGCCATAATGCAGCAAACCCAAAGGAATCTAAATGATTCCCATCATATTCAACATTCATAAGGGAACAAAATTCAGTAAGGTTGCATTTCTGATTTTGGATCGCTCGATTAAAATATCGTTGCTGTAACGCCCACTAAGGCCGAATATCAGCAGTCCTACCATACAAAACAAGCCAACTAATATGGCCGCCAAGAAAAATTTGGCACGGATTGAGTACTCTCGCTGTGTCATCTCACGATGCGAATCTATCGCAATTACCCTTTGCTTCTTAATTTCGCCTGGATTCGTATGACTTGGATGCAAAAAAGCACCACCGCCGCCGCCACGAAAGCAGAATTTCCGGTTAAAACCATTTAGCGCATCATAATAATCGAGGACTTTGCACGGTTAGAGTTATTTTCAAGCGCGGATTATGATATAATAACGTTTTAAATCATATTGTTGAGTTAATTGATATGAGTTTCTCAGAGTTTGATGTCACCCGCCGCACTCGCAAAAGAAACTTCTTCAATCAAATCGATTACTTGATTGATTGGAAACCGATAGAAAAAGCTATCGCCGAACATCATGCGCCCACATCTGATGCCGCAAGCCGTCCTGCCTATCCGGCTCTGCTGCTGTTCAAAATGTTGTTGACAGGAATCTGGTACGGCAGACTCAGTGATGAATCAGTTGAAGACATGGCTAACGCGAATCTGCACGTGATGCGGTTTTTGGGCCTAAGTCTGGAAGACGATGTTCCGGATCATTCGGTACTGTCATGTATCCGACTACCAATTCAACTTATGTTGTAATGCTGTTGAATATTTAGCAAGGAAACGTGTTATGTCTGGTGCAACACTTGTTATCAATGCCGGTTCATCAAGTATCAAGTTTGCTGTTTTCTCTTTGGCGGAAAATAGTGTTTCACTGCGCATGATTTATCGTGGTGAGATAGCAGGTATTGGAGGCCGCCCCCACTTCACTGTTCATGATTGTACGGGCGAGATAGTGAGTGCAGCGAAACAATCACTAGTTACTGAAAAGATTCGAAGCCATGCAGATGCATTTTTCGTTTTATTCGATTGGATTAATCATAGCCTCAGTGAATTTCGATTTATTGCAGTTGGTCACCGTGTGGTTCATGGCGGCGAAAAATATTCAATCCCGGTGGTTGTGAGCGAAGAAATATTATGCAATTTAAAAGAATTTATTCCATTGGCCCCATTGCATCAGCCCTATGAGATAGCAGCAATTGAGACCCTGACTCAGCAACAACCCGAGATGCCCCAGGTTGCCTGCTTTGATACCGCCTTTCATCGAACCCAACCTATAGTCGCCCGACAATTTTCTCTGCCCAGGGAATTTAGACAACAAGGAATCCTGAAATATGGCTTTCACGGTTTATCGTATGAATATATCGCGAGTGTATTACCTGAACATTTAGGTAGCGCTGCTGAAGATCGTGTTATCGTTGCTCATCTCGGCCATGGTGCAAGCATGTGTGCGATGAAGGCTCGCAGAAGTGTTGCCACTACCATGACTTTCAGCCCTCTGGACGGATTACCCATGGGCACGCGATGTGGTGCGATCGACCCCGCAGTTGTACTTTATCTGATGAAAGAAAAGGGCATGGATATCGATGCCGTTGCTGACTTATTAAATTATAAGTCCGGTTTGCTGGGTGTTTCGGGTATCAGCGGCGATATGCGCGAACTCCTGGCCAATGACAACCCACATGCTGCAGAAGCCATCGATCTATTTGTGTATTGTGCAGGCCGCGAACTGGGTTCGCTGGCCGCAGCTCTGGGCGGGCTGGATGCGCTGGTGTTTACCGCGGGTATCGGCGAACATTCCGCCGTTATTCGAGAACGGATATGCCGGGAAGCAGCCTGGCTCGGTATTCGTGTTGATGAAACGGCAAATGCGGCAAACAGCCCTCGAATAAGCACAGTGGATAGCTCAGTGTCTGCCTGGATGATTCCAACTAATGAGGAGCTTATCATCGCCGAACATACTGTTCGAGCCATAGGTGAAAGTCCGTATAGTGGGTAAGAAAGATACATGTTAACCATGATCATGGTTTGCATAGTTTGTAGGGATACTTAGAAATATCCTTTTGACCGTCGTGTTTTTTCTTCAGGCCATAGAAGGAAAACTGGAGCCAGACTAATTCCAAATTGTAAGGAACAAGAATTGATGAAAACGGGAGCCCAATTAATTGACCAGCGCAGCCCATTGTCTGCTGAGGAGTTACGCAAAATTAACGCTTACTGGCGCGCGGCGAATTATCTGTCCGTCGGTCAAATCTATCTACTGGATAATCCGCTATTAAAACAACCCTTAACGCTTGAACATATCAAACCAAGATTGCTCGGCCATTGGGGCACCACGCCGGGTTTGAATTTTATTTATGCGCACTGCAATCGCGTTATCAAGGCACAGGATTTAAACATCATTTACATCACAGGCCCCGGTCACGGTGGCCCGGGTCTGGTGGCCAACACATGGCTGGAAGGAACATATAGCGAGGTCTATCCAAGTGTGGCGCAAAATGAAGCGGGTATGAAAAAGTTATTCAAACAGTTTTCATTTCCCGGGGGCATTCCCAGTCATTGTGCGCCGGAAACGCCGGGGTCAATTCATGAAGGTGGAGAACTGGGTTATTCTATTGTACATGCCTATGGCGCTGTGTTTGACAACCCTGATCTGATTGCTTGCTGTGTAGTCGGTGATGGTGAAGCTGAAACCGGCCCACTTGCTGCCGCGTGGCATTCAAATAAGTTTTTAAACCCAATTCATGACGGCGCAGTGTTACCTATTTTGCATTTGAATGGTTACAAAATTGCAGGCCCAACGGTGTTGGCGCGCTTAAGTCATGAGGAATTGGAGAGCCTGTTCATTGGTTATGGCTACAAACCTTATTTTGTTGAAGGATCAGACCCCGAGATCATGCACCAGCATATGGCGGCCACACTGGATACCATTATTGCAGAAATAATAACTATTCAACGCGAAGCACGTAGCAACAGTGTCACTGTCCGCCCACGCTGGCCGATGGTTATCCTGCGTAGCCCAAAAGGTTGGACCGGCCCTGAGGAAGTCGACGGCCAGAAAACCGAAGATTACTGGCGCTCGCACCAGGTTCCATTGGCTGAAATGGCGACAAAACCGGAACACATCAAGTTGCTCGAACTATGGATGCGAAGCTATCAACCGGAAGAACTTTTCGATAACAACGGCACCTTGATTGAGGAACTGGCAGAGCTGGCGCCTAAAGGTGTACGCCGTATGGGTGCCAACCCGCATGCCAATGGTGGTCTGTTGCTCAAAGACTTAAACATGCCGGATTTTCGTGATTATGCGGTCGAAGTGTCCAAACCCGGACAGGTCATGGGTGAAGCGACCCGCGTAATGGGTACCTTGTTGCGCGATGTCATGCAGCTTAATGAGAGCGCCCGGAATTTCCGCGTTATGGGGCCGGACGAGACTAAATCTAATCGTCTCGGTGCTTTGTTCGAAGTAACTAATCGCACCTGGATGGCGGAAGTGCTACCTGAAGACGATCACCTTGCACCGGATGGCCGCGTAATGGAAATTCTTAGCGAACACACCTGTCAGGGTTGGTTGGAAGGGTATCTGCTCACCGGCCGTCACGGCTTGTTCTCTTGTTATGAGGCATTTATCCATATTGTTGATTCAATGTTTAATCAACATGCGAAATGGCTTAAGGTGAGCAAAGAAATTCCCTGGCGTCAGCCCATCGCTTCATTGAATTATTTGTTGACCTCTCACGTCTGGCGGCAGGACCACAATGGTTTCTCGCACCAGGACCCGGGTTTCATTGATCATGTCGTCAATAAGAAGGCCGATATCATTCGTGTTTACTTGCCACCTGATGCCAATACGCTATTGGCTATCACTGACAAATGCCTGCGCAGCCGTGACTTCATCAATGTGATTGTCGCAGGCAAACAACCGCAGCTGCAGTGGCTCGATATGGATGCCGCGATTAAACATAGTATGGCAGGTATCGGCATTTGGACGTGGGCGAGTAATGATCAGGACGCCGGGCCGGATGTGGTGATGGCTTGCGCAGGCGACGTCCCTACTCTTGAAACGCTGGCTGCGGTGGATTTATTGCGCCAGCATGTTCCAGATATCAAAATACGCGTGGTTAATGTCGTGAATTTGATGGCGATGCAACCACAGGAAGAGCACCCCCATGGCCTGTCAGACAAGGATTTCGATGCCTTGTTTACCACCGACAAGCCAATTATTTTTGCTTACCACGGTTATCCCTGGTTGATCCATCGATTGACTTACCGTCGCAACAATCACAAAAATTTACACGTACGCGGATACAAAGAAGAAGGCACCACCACCACGCCATTCGATATGGTCGTACTCAACGATCTGGATCGTTTTCATTTGATGGCGGATGTGATCGATCGGGTACCAAAACTCAGTCCGACAGGGGCATATGTGAAGCAGTTTGTTCGTGATAAGCTCATCGAACATCGCCAATACATCACCACCCACGGTGAGGATATGCCAGAAATAACTAATTGGGAGTGGCCTTATCCGTAAACTACGAGTTACGGTTCTGAGTCATGGGTATTCAACATAAAAGTACGTAACGCATCATGGTATTCTTGCTATGCATTTGAAAGTAAATCAATATTATCTGGCAGATTCAAATTATAAGTGCAATTTCTGCTGGTTGTTTGATTTAACTTACCGACAGTCCGAAGAATACCCCATGCGGGGTTCTAAATCCAAGCACCTTGCGTGGGCGGTCATTGAGTCTATCAACAGCCCACTGCACTTGTTCCTCGGTAACGTTCGTTTATTTGGAACGGGGACTTAGGTTCCCGTTTTTATGAAGTATTATGAATTAACAATAACCCATGGTTCTGTAACGCGTCATCCTGCAAAATACCGTAGTGGACTCCTCTGGGAGTCTGTCGTCTTCATAATTATTTCCCTAACCCCTATTGTCTTTAAGGTAATTAAAGTTCACACTCTCGATGGGGTTTTTATAATTTCAATATATCCTACGCCCCTTCCTCTGAATTTCGTCGAGGATTAACCCGAGAAATCACTAAAATAAGGAAGAATCACATGAATAAAAGCTTTAATTCGATACTATCAGGAGCAATCGGTCTGCTTCTCCTGGGTTTCAGCGGCTTAGTCAGTGCAGAAACACCCGCTTTAAGTGAAGCACGTGTTGTCGCGCAATATAATTATATTATTCATATTTTAGCCATGCTGTTGATTGGCTTTGGTTTTCTAATGGTATTTGTACGCCGCTATGGTTTTGGTGCAGTAACCGGCACCTATTTGGTTGTTGCGGTAGGACTCCCTCTCTACATTCTATTACGTGCAAACGGTATTTTTGGGCATCAGTTATCACCGCATACGCTTGATTCGCTGTTATTCGCCGAGCTATCCGTTGCCACAGCCCTTATCGCCATGGGTGCGGTATTGGGCCGTTTACGCGTGTTTCAGTATGCTTTGCTGGCACTGTTAGTTGTTCCACTTTATCTATTGAACGAATGGATTGTGCTTGATGATGCATTCGGCTATACCACAGGGTTTCAAGATACCGCCGGCTCGGTTGTCATCCATGCTTTCGGCGCCTATTTTGGGTTGAGTATGTCGATTGTTTTAACTACAGAATACCAACGTAGCAAACTGATTGAATCAGATCATACGTCGGATCGTTTTGCCATGTTGGGATCCATGGTGCTGTGGTTGTTCTGGCCCAGCTTTGCCACTGCACTCGTGCCACTAGAGAACATGCCACAAACCGTAGTCAACACCTTGTTAGCATTATCAGGTGCAACTATCGCCACTTATTTCCTAAGTTCTAAACTGCATAACGGCAAGACCTCCATGGTGGATATGGCCAATGCTGCATTGGCCGGTGGTGTAGCTATCGGCTCTGTCTGCGATGTAGTGTCTCCTACCGGAGCCTTCGGTATCGGCTTGCTCGCTGGCGCACTTTCCGTCTTAGGGTATGTATTTTTGCAACCGTTACTGGAGTCAAAATTTAAAATCGTGGATACCTGCGGCGTGCATAACTTACACGGAATGCCCGGGTTACTAGGCGGTCTCAGTGCTTTCCTGATAGTTCCCGGGATTGCGATTGCGCAATTTAATGGCATCATGATAACGCTTATCATCGCGATTGTTGGCGGCTTGATCGCAGGTGCCATTATCAAGGCAACGGGTACCACACGTGAACCCTATGAAGATAGCGTAGAGTTTACGCACCTTGCAGGCCCCGAGACAGAGAAACTTCCCGAACAACTACAAACACGTGTCGAAGCTCTGGAAATTCATTCCTCTGCAGCTAAACCGCAATTTCCAATGGAATCTCCTGAAACCAAGGCATTAATTGCAAGATTGGAATCTCGAGTTATGACGTTAGAAAACAATATTGCTGCAACGCAAAATCGTGACGCTGGCGAGAAACCGAATCCCACCGCATAATTTGTCCTGTTTAGCACCCCGGAGTTTGTTGCGGGGTGCTTTGGATGATACAAAATGGGCGACTACAATTTCACACATGCGCCGTAAAAACTTTTGTGCCTGGATAATAGGTCCTTCCCCATTCTGCTAGAGTTTGCAATACCATCCGCAAATCTTCCCCTTTTGCTGTTAACACATATTCGTATCGTATCGGTTTTTTCTGATATACCTGCTGCGTTAAGAGACCAGCAGCCTCCAGTTTTTTAAGCCGATTCGCCAATATATTTGTAGCAATTTGCTCCGGTGATTCCAGGAATTCTTGATAGCGTTTTTTACCCAACAGCAAATCCCGGATAATCAACAAAGTCCATTTATCTCCTAAATGATCCAACGCACAAGCTATCGGGCAGCAAGATCGCTCATGGTTTCGTTCGTCATAATCAGCCATCAGCCATTAATCTCTATATATAAAAAGTGAGTCCCTGTAATATCGTTACTGTCACTTGCCATTAACAAGCTTATGCGATAAAGTGACTTGCATTATACAAGCATATGCTCAATTAATCATTGTTAGGATTGCAGACATGCTCAAGCTTTATCAATTTGAACGTACTTGGAATATTCCAAACTTAAGTCCTTTCTGCTGCAAAATAGAAACTTACTTACGAATGGCTGACATTGACTATGAAATTGTACCTGTATTACCTATCGGCGCGCCCAAAGGAAAACTACCCTACATTGAAGACAACGGTAGAATTATCGCGGATTCACGCTTCATTGTGACTTATTTAAAGTCTTCGTATACGAATTTAGATGAAGATCTGAACGATGCTGAACTGGCAATATCAATTGCCATGCAGCGCTTACTCGAAGAACATTTGTTTTGGGCCGTGCTCTATTCGCGCTGGCAATATACGGATGAAAACTGGAAAATAAACAAAAAAGCGATTTTTGGAAGATTGCCGCCTGTTATCAGGGATATCGTTGCCAATCGAACACGCCGCAAAATCCAACGGCAAATTTACGGTCATGGCACCGGCAGACACCAGGCGGAAGAAATCTTTGCGCTGGGCAAGCAAGATCTGGATGCACTATCTGCAGCGCTAGCAAACAAAAAATACTTCCTGGGTGATCAACCCACAACACTTGATTCATCTGCATTCGGACTCCTCATCAATATCATCGGTTGCCCGATCGAGTCGCCGCTTAAAGATTATGGTTTAACAAAAAAGAATTTGAGCGATTATGTTAATCGGGTTAAGCACGAATTTTATCAGAACTTATAAAGTTCTTTGCTAAGCATCATTCTCTCTCGAAAGGAAATTCAATTCCCCTTTACAATGTAAAAATATTTCTGGTCCGTCCCATAAATAACATACATACGCCCTAATCTGACAGCACAGTCGCACATTCCTAGCTTCTATTTCGCACCATCAACCAAATTTTGGATCATCAGGCTCAATTCAAACATAACAATAGATTAAGAATTACCTTGCTTAATAGTTACAGTTTTCTTACAAATTCATTGACAAATGAGAAATATTTATGTACATTTGTTTTGCGTGGGAAATAATTACACGCAGAGGGAAGGAAGCGCATAAAATTATTATCAAGCAAAGAATTTACAAATATTATTTTTAGGAGAATAACCATGAAATTAACTATGATAAAAACCTCAACAGCTTTGGCCGCTATATTAGCGGTATTAGTAACATCACTACCTGTGGCGGATGCAAATGCAGCCAGTATTCGCGTAAAATGCGAAACAAGAGCCAATCAATCCAAAGTTTCTGTAGATGGAAATAATCTGGCCGCAGGAAACTACGTTGCTAAAATCATATCTGGCAGTCACACAAAAAAATCCCCCTCCAAGCATACTGTAGGAGATGAAGTCGAATTTGATTTTGATAGTGATCCAGGAAATGTTGCAGCTGGAGCTACTCGCATCGGCCGCAATTTCATTCAAGGACAAGTAACTGGACAACTCATCAATGAGCAAGGATTTACAGTAGCTCAAGCGACTAGGGCTTGCCGCTCAAGGTAAGAATCGGAAGCTATTAGTTACTAATTTGCAAGTCCGAGTAGTCAAAATCAAGCCTTGAAGAACACCATTATCCCCTCTGGTGCCTTCAAGGCTGTTTAGGCAACTATATTCTTCATAGGCTATAAATTTCACCACCGTAACGCGCTCATTGTTGAGCCTGTGACAGGTATCTTTCCCAGACCAGCAGAAACGATATTGTGCGGCGATCTTAACTTTTCAGCCACAGCGCCCGAGCACGCGCAAATTCTCGCGCCATTCAGTCATGGCACATCGGGCTTTCACGATGCTTGGTCGGTGTTGAATCCCTGCACACCACATGAACCAACTGTCGGCATCCACCCGGTAGATTTTGTCGACTGTCCAGAATGCTATGATTTTGTGTTGATTTCCAGTGGATTAGTGAAACACCTAAAAAAGCACGGCATTGATGCTGAAACAAAAGCTTCGGATCATCAACCGGTGTGGATTGAATTGAGGTAAAAGCGATCTCGCAGGAAAAAATGGAAAATAGTTTTTGCCGCTGGCAAAAATAAAATCTATCACCTTATTTCTTTACTTGGAACCAGTGACGCGCTTAGTCGGCTCCATTTGCGTACTCCGCAAATAGCCTAAATAACAACCTGCCAGCATTCCTAAAGCCCAACTGAGAACAACAAGTGAGGGCATTAGATGTGAATCGTTCGTATCGCGGAATCGAGTTATTAATATCCCAAGTGGTGCTGCACCCAACAATATAAAAACACAGATCCCCAGCGCTCCTTTACTCCAACGATACACGGCGTAGGATAGCGACAGAAATGGTAATGTCATAACTAATTGCATATACCAGGAAATGCCACTCCAAAGTAATCCGAAACCAAGGAATGACAATAGAAAACCACTCACAAGCGCACACAAGACAATGAATATATTGTGTCCGATATTGTGTGTATTTGATTTTTCTTGCATATTAACAACCAATTATTATTAAACGATTTGTAAAATAATTCAGCATCCTGCATGCTCCCTCACAGCAATAAAATTATCTTAAAGCTAATCTTTCTCTGAAATTACAATTCAGGCTTCAATTCTACAATGACGATACCAGTGATAAGTTAGTCAATCCAACAGTCAGAGTAAAACATTAAGGCATATTGAGAACCTATAATCAATTCAAATTAAAATGCTATACTCGCAAAGCCATTGTAAGCTTGAGGAGAAAGCTGATCAATTTCTAAAATATGGTTAAATTTTGCATAAAAAAACTAAGCAAAAAATGTGCAGCTATTTCTTCTGCCCCTGCTATTCCAATCAACAAAATTACATAGAATGCTGACAACTGCTGTAACCACTCCGATCAATCATGTTTTACGCAGTGAAAGTTGGGCATCTAAGCGATTGCAATCTTTTTCTGGCAAAACAATCTGCATCCAGATTTCTCCATTAATTAATCTCAAAATGCTTATCGACACAGTGGGTGAGTTACAGAAAATTGATGGCCCGATGAATGCAGACGCAACACTGACATTATCCCCGCTAATACTGCCAAGATTGCTGGTCCGGGAATTAAATGCATTCGCGCAAATAAAAACCGCTGGTAATCCAGCTTTGGTTGAAGAATTGATCAATATCGGTAAGCAAATCGACTTCAAAGGAATCTTTGAACACGATCTTAGCAATGCAATCGGGGACATACCAGCGCACCGAGTCGCCCAAACGGGCGAGCATCTGGTGCAATGGCAGATAAAAAATATTGATCGCTTTGCTCAGACATTGAGCGAATATTTGACAGAAGAAAATGTTTTTTTAGTCAAACCCGACGCAATCTATAGATTCTCACAAGAAATCAATAACATAAGACTCAATATTGAGCAACTAGAACAGCGGTTAAATAAATTGGCGAAACATAGTACTTGCGCAAATGAATAGACAGTTTCATGAAGCAGGCTCTTCTTATCAAATGACAACGCGCAGATGACTGTAAAATCGAATCCGAATAACAATACCTAAAGCATCCCATTTAATTTTTTGACACAATTCTTCCCTACCGATTATTGATTCACTTATGCGCCTATTCCGACTTCTAAAAATACAATACGTCGCCTTCCAATTCGGATTGGATGAATTTGTCTTAAGCCATAGCCGTTTGCGGGTGTTACGAATCGTTGTGAAAACATTAACTTTCTGGCGAAAACTGGATAAACCGCGCGGAGTAAGATTACGGTTGGCTTTAGAAAAACTAGGCCCTATTTTTGTCAAATTTGGCCAAATGTTATCCACTCGTCGCGACCTCTTGCCTCACGATATCGCTGATGAACTGGCGAAATTGCAGGATCAGGTTCCCCCATTTTCTTTGCAACTCGTATTATCAACATTAGAAAAAGAATACGGTCAGAAAATTAATGAAGTATTTTTCAAATTTAATGAAACACCCGTAGCTAGCGCCTCCGTTGCACAGGTTCATTTTGCAATCTTGCACGATGGTACCGAAGTGGCGGTAAAAATATTACGCCCTAACCTAGAACCTATTATCACACACGATGTTGCGTTGATGGATACAGGCGCTTGGCTAGCAGAGACACTCTGGTCAGATGGCAAACGCCTAAAATTGCGGCAAGTGGTCTCGGAGTTCGCTCGTCATTTGGATGATGAGCTTGATCTGATGCGCGAAGCAGCCAACTGCAGCCAATTACGCAGAAATTTTCTGGATTCTCCATTGCTGCTGGTACCAGAAGTCTACTGGGACTATTGTCGTAACGGTGTAATGGTGATGGAACGCGTCAAAGGCATCCCTATCAGTCATGTTGAAGAATTAACGATACAAGGGGTTGATATTCCCCAATTGGCACGTGTTGGAGTGGAAATATTTTTTACCCAGGTATTTCGAGACGGCTATTTTCACGCCGATATGCATCCGGGAAATATCTTTGTCGGTCAAGATAGTCGATATATTGCGGTTGATTTCGGCATTATGGGAACACTCAGTGATCAAGATAAAAACTACTTGGCACAAAACTTTCTGGCCTTCTTTCGTCGCGACTACGGGCGCGTTGCGCAAGCTCACGTTGAAGCTGGCTGGGCGCCTAAAAATACTCGCGTAGACGATTTTGAGTCCGCCATACGCGCAGTATGCGAACCCATCTTCGACAAACCGCTAAAAGAAATATCATTTGGGCGAGTTCTGTTCCAACTGTTTCAAGCCTCGCGGCAATTTAACGTCGAAATCCAGCCTCAATTAGTATTACTGCAAAAAACATTACTCAATATTGAAGGCCTTGGCCGTGATCTGGATCCAAATTTGGATCTCTGGAAAACCGCCAAACCGTTCTTAGAACATTGGATGGCTGAGCAAATCGGCCTGCGCGGATTTGCCAGTCGCATACAAAAAGAAGCCCCGAATTGGGCAATTATCCTGCCGGAATTTCCTCGCCTGATACATCAGGCCTTTG
Source organism: Nitrosomonas sp. (assembly GCF_022842015.1). Classification (GTDB taxonomy): domain Bacteria; phylum Pseudomonadota; class Gammaproteobacteria; order Burkholderiales; family Nitrosomonadaceae; genus Nitrosomonas. The sequence goes on from NZ_JALHQJ010000035.1 coordinate 28,348, forward strand.
CGGAAAACCGCAATCATGATTTAGAAAAAAGAATGATCGACTTGGTCATCGAAGAAAAACGACAAAATCGACTGCTGTTGCTTATTGCAATCTTGCTAGCTGGATTGCTGGCTTGGCAAATATTCCACTGATTCGCTTCAGCCAATATTTTTCCACAGAAAAAATATTCTCCTCGTGAAAGTAATTCTTGATTAATATTAGAAACACTACACATCGCATCACCAATCAAATTTGAACAAGAAAATTACGTTAAACTAGCAATTATTTTTTCTAACTTCAGTATCAGCCTCATGAGCTATTATCAATACCATGTCTTTTTCTGCACCAATCAACGTGAAGGTGGTGCCAAATGTTGCAATAATTTCTGCGCCCAGGAATTGCGCGATTATGCAAAACAACGCATCAAATCATTAAAACTCGATGGTAAGAAAAAAATCCGTGTGAACAATGCTGGATGTCTTGATCGCTGCGGTGAAGGTCCGGTTATTGTGGTTTATCCCGAAGAAACTTGGTACACCTATATCGATCAAGAAGACATTGATGAAATCATCGATGAACACTTGCTTAAAGGAAATATTGTTGAGCGTCTTAGAATCTGATCTCAACTTAATCTTCGGGAATTTTGCTGTTAGCATCGTCAGTCAGTGTCTCTAACTTCAAGTGCAGCCAGTTCCAGCCCCTCAATTTCTTGCAATGATTTGCCCGCAATTCCCTGCAAATCCCCATACATACCCACTGTTGCCGTCATCACGCGCTCAATCTGTTCCTCACGTTTAGCCCATTGTTTCATAATCACCTTGCGCTCCCTTTCCAAGTCTTCCTGCAGGGTAGAAAACGCTTCGACAATCGCTTCCACGCGCTGACGGAAACGCGGACCGGTAAGGTATTGGTAAACCATTTCGGTTTTGGTTTGCTGGCCTTCTGACGACTGGCGCGCGAGCGCAACTTCCAACAAGGATTGACGCAAAATCATTGCTACCGGCAGTGCAGCACGCGGGTGAGTGACCCAGACACCTTCAATCAATTCAAACGTTTCAATGCCTTTCGGCAGACTATGGCTGACAATAATAGCGATTTCCGCTTTCGCAACGCGTTGATCATCGCGCAGCTTCACCAGCCAAGCATCGCTCCAATTCTTGGTACGTTTGAATTCCCACAAGATGACTCCGCATGGTTGGCCGCCTGCACCGACAACACGATGCAACACATCCCCGCCATATTCACCTTTAGGAACCGGTTCAATCGCATCGTAAGGAAATTTTATGCGCAACAGGTTTTCCAGTTCGAGCTCCTGCACTTCTCCTTGCAGTTGTTGCGAGCCCTGCTCAGCCCTGCGCTTGAGATCTTCGATCTGTTTTTGCATCGCGGCAATGGTTTGTTCCTTTTCCATCACCTTAAATTTTTGCTCTTCTTCGGCTTCTTTCTTGGCAAGTGAACGGACTTCGATCAATCCGTCCTGCACTCTTTTGGCAACCGTGAGTTCCAGTTCGCGCTTAGCGTCATCGAGTTCACGCTGTTTCTTGATCAGTTCGGCTTGCGCCCGTTGTGCTTGCGCGAGCTTTTCATCGCGGACCTTCAACACTTCTTGTAATTCGATTAGTTCACGCGCCTTGCTTTCCAGTTCGACGGCGCTGGCCAGCTTAGCCTTACGGGATTCTTCCGCAATCACGCGCACACGCTCTGTTTTCAATTGTTCTGCTACTTGACTGGCCACTAAATCTTCCAACTTACGTTTGTCCTCAACTAATTGCTTCTCTCTATCGCGCATCGCCTGTTCGCGTTGAATAATTTCATTATTTTTTTTCTCCAACTGTTGTTCAAACTGTTTGCGCGTTGATTCAATCAATGGAGCTGCCAATGATTCGGTAAGTTTAATTTCAGTTTTACAATTTGGACAGGTAATCGTTGGCTCTGTCATAACACTATTTCTCCTGTTAATGGCAATGAGACTTCTCGTTACACTTTATAACAAGTCAAATAAAAATACATAATGGATTCAATATCTTAAGTTCAGGATTTATATAAAATCACGCTATAGCGCACCGCTTTAGTAGATAATTCCCTGAACATTTATATCAAATTAAAAAAATGAGGTGCTACTAGCAACTCGACCAGCAGACAACGATATCAGATTTACAGGTAAATTCGCGATGCAAAAGCGAACTAGGAGAAATAAGCAGCATTCCAAATTAGAATAAACGATACAGAACGCATGAAAACAGAACGACAAATGAGTCCGGCTACGAAAGAAATACCCAATCAAGCAATTACACTTTAACCATCTGATACCTATCACTTACGCGTCGTAAGATATTTCTGATATTAATTAAATCATTATTTATGTTACCTTTATAATAAATTTGGCGGAGCTATTCTTAGCCTTTAATTTTTAAGTGTAAAATTTTAAAATACCTATGCAATTGAATTGCACCAAGACTTGCAGAAAGGTATTCATCACACTCTGCAATTACTTTAACCAAAGTCAAAACAAGTCTTTCTTCGAACTATAGTAAGTAAACTCAAGATTGATTATTTCATACGTGGTTACAGAATATGGATGAACGCTTAAAAATACTGATTATCGAAGACGAGAAAATAGTTGCACTAGATTTAAAAAGACGCCTCTCCAAATTAGGCTACGAAATCACAGGTATGGCTGCCAATGGTCAAAAAGCGCTGACGCTAATAAGCCAAGCTCCCCCCAATATTATTTTGATGGATATCCACATTCAGGGAAATATGGATGGCATTGAAGTAGCTGCTATATTGCAGAAAACGCATAGTATTCCTATTATCTATCTTACTGCTTATTCCGAAGAACAAACCCTAATTCGTGCAAAAACTACCAAACCATACGGATATTTATTAAAACCATTCTCAGACAGAGAATTAAACATCATTATCCAAGTCAGTATAGAACGCTATGAAAGCGATACTTTAATAAAAAAAAGTGAGCAGCACTTACGCCTTGCGTTAGAAGCAGCACGCATGGGCACTTGGGAGGTGACAAGGGCTTCACATAAAATATTTATGGGCAAAAATCCCAAAGGCGCTCTTGAACCCATAGCTGATTGGGAAAACTTCTTTCTTACAATTAATAAAAACGACAAACAAAGAGTTTCTAATTTTATTGACGAATTATGCAATAAAGAAGGATTTTCAGCAGAAATAGAATTTAGTGTGAATACCCCTACAGGAGAAATTTTCTGGTACAAGTTATACGGCAAATCATTTACGAATGGTAATGCTGGTAAGCACCAGGTCGTCGGCATCTTACAAGAGACCACTGAAAATCGACTGGCCAAAGACCGATTGGCGCAGGCAGCCACCGTATTTAGATGCTCCACAGAAGGCATCATTATTCTTAACAAGGATAGGTTGGTTAATTGCGCCAATGATGCTTTTCATTGGCTATGTCACAATTAGTTGTTGAACCTGCCTTGTTTTGCCAAGAGATGCTATAAAACAAAGGATTGGTGTAATACTTTGACCGAGACGGTCAATCATTCTGTGCCATCCGAGGTA
>NZ_JALHQJ010000036.1 GCF_022842015.1 Nitrosomonas sp.
GCGGGCAAGATGGTGTTAAAGCCGGAGGATGACGACGACGATTACGACGATGATGAAGATGATGAGGACGATGAGGAAGAAGAAGGCGAAGATAATGGTAGTGATGATGATGACGAGGATGAATAATTCATCTTTTTAGAGAAGAATGTTCTATAATATATTTTATTAGATATTGATATAATGGACATTGTTTGAATGGCCCGCCTATGGCGGGCTTTTTATTCATTGAGGTTTTGCATGTTGAATCATTTTTCAAGGCCGGATGTCGTTTATCCACATAGAAATAGAGATTACTTTATTGCCGGATTTACTTTTTTTTGTGTAGCTGTAAGTTTAGTAATCGATGGTAGTGCAAGTTATGAAACTCAGAACATGATGGGAGTTGTAGCTTGGATTTTTTTGTTTGGGTTACTAATTGGTGAGAATAAAGAAGTGCGCATGCAGGTTGTAGTAGCGGTAGCATTTGCGACTGCAGGTGAACATTTTGCTTCCATTTACATGGAAGGCTATACCTATCGATTTGGAAATGTACCACTGTATGTTCCGCCTGGACATGGAATGGTTTATTTGACTGCAGTGGCCCTTTCTCGCTCAAGATTTTTTTTGATGTATGCAAAAGAATTGGCAATTTTTGTTATTGTGTCGGGTGGATTATGGTCGCTCTGGGGTATTAGCGGGATACCGGAGCAAGGCGATCAAGTAGGCGCCTTTTTATTTTGCATTTTTGTTATTTGCTTATTCAAAGGGCGGTCACCAATGGTTTATCTGGGTGCCTTTTTTATTTGCACATGGCTTGAGATAATTGGAACGGCAGCAGGAACTTGGAAATGGGCGTCTATTGAACCAGTTTTCAATTGGACCCAAGGGAACCCCCCTAGTGGGGTTGCAGCTTGGTATTGTTTGGTTGATGCAGTAGCTATTGGTTTTGCGCCGAAGATTCTAAATGGTTTGCAAAAAATGAATAACTGGTATAAAACATCACTTGAGAAATAGCCCTAAGCTCGAATAGAATTTTTCTGTGTTATGGGATAATTTGTGACATATCATTTTTGTTAAATATGATTTACTTGAAGGAATATTTGTGACTGTTGTTCGTTTGCCGGATGGATCTGAGCGTATTTTTGATCATCCCGTTAGTGTGATGGATGTTGCTATGATTATTGGGCCAGGCCTTGCACGTGCAGCTATCGCTGGAAAGATCAATGGGAAACTGGTTGATTTAGGCTGCCAAATTGAAGGTGATAGCGATTTGGCGATTATTACAGAAAAGGATAGTGAAGGGTTAGAAGTTATTAGACATTCTTGCGCACATTTGTTAGCGCATGCGGTAAAAGAATTGTTTCCGGAAGCGCAGGTGACTATTGGGCCAGTAATTGATGAAGGGTTTTATTATGATTTTTCTTATAAACGGTCATTTACTCCTGAGGATCTAGCCGCGATTGAGAAGCGGATGACTGAAATCAGTAAACGAGATTTAAGAATAGAACGAAAAATACTGGAGAGAGTTAAAGCAATCGATTTCTTTAAGCAACAAGGTGAACACTACAAAGCGCAAATAATTGAATCAATACCGGGTGATGAAGATTTGTCGCTCTATTCTCAAGGTGATTTTACTGATCTTTGTCGCGGCCCGCATGTGCCTGCTACTTCAAAAATAAAAGTTTTTAAATTGATGAAAGTTGCAGGCGCTTATTGGCGTGGTGATTCAAACAATGAAATGCTGCAACGTATCTATGGAACTGCGTGGACTAACAAGGATGATCAGAAAAATTATTTGCATCGATTAGAAGAGGCTGAGAAAAGAGATCACCGGAAAATTGGTAAGCAATTGAATTTGTTTCATACGCAAGATGAAGCGCCAGGTATGGTGTTTTGGCATCCAAAAGGATGGGCGCTATGGCAGCAAATAGAACAGTATATGAGAGATATTCTGAATCAAAATGGTTATCACGAAATACGAACACCTCAAATTCTGGATAAAGATTTGTGGGTGCGCTCAGGACATTGGGAGAATTTTCGTGAGAATATGTTCACGACTCATTCAGATGAGCGCGATTTTGCCATTAAGCCGATGAATTGTCCTGGTCATGTGCAAATATTTAACCAAGGTTTGCGAAGTTATCGCGAATTGCCGATCCGATTCGCTGAATTTGGTTCGTGTCATCGTAATGAAGCATCAGGAGCATTGCATGGAATTATGCGAGTGCGTGCTTTTACGCAAGACGATGCGCATATTTTTTGTACTGAAGATCAGATTCAAGAAGAAGTTGTGGGATTTATCGATTTGTTGAAAGTTGTTTATACAGATTTCGGTTTTCGAGAAATTTTGATAAAGCTTTCAACTCGTCCGCAAAAGCGCGTCGGATCAGAGGCACAGTGGGATAAATCAGAAGCTGCGCTGGAAGCCGCACTCAATGAGGTTAAGTTGGAATGGGAGCGACAACCAGGCGAAGGTGCGTTTTATGGCCCAAAAATTGAATTCTCACTCAAAGATTGTATTGGCCGTGTGTGGCAATGTGGCACATTGCAATTAGATTTTTCAATGCCTGATCGCTTGGGTGCGGAATATGTAGCTGAAGACAATTCACGCCAAGTACCGGTCATGCTGCATAGAGCTATACTTGGTTCAATGGAAAGGTTTATCGGGATATTGATAGAAAATTATGCGGGCGCATTACCTTTGTGGTTGTCGCCTGAACAAGTCGTTGTATTAAATATCTCTCGTACACAGATTGATTATGCGCAGGAAGTGACTGCTCAGTTAAGGGATAATGGCGTCAGAGCGAGTTTAGACTTGAGAAATGAGAAGATAACCTATAAAATTCGCGAGCATAGCTTGCAGAAACTTCCGTATCAAATTATTGTTGGAGATGAAGAAGTACGAGCAAATAAAATCGCGGTTCGTAATCGGGCGGGTGAGAATCTTGGCCAAATGACATTGCCAGACTTCCTCGTGCGGTTTAATGAAGAGCGTTCGTCAAGAGTGTGATTCTTTTATTTAACTAATTTTGGAGAATTTGCCATAGTTCAGGATAAATCAGTGCGCATCAATGAAGAAATTGATGTGCCAGAAGTACGTTTGATTGGCGTAAATGGAGAGCAAATTGGTATTGTTTTGCTTGCAGATGCAAACGCCTTAGCGGAGGAAGCGGGAGTCGATTTGGTTGAGATTGCTCCAACGGCGCAACCACCAGTTTGTCGATTGATGGATTATGGTAAGTTTCGATATCAAGAAAGCAAGAAAAAGCACGATGCGAAATTAAAACAGAAGCAAGTCCAAATTAAAGAAATTAAGTTTAGGCCAAATACGGATGAAGGTGACTATAATATTAAGTTAAGGAATCTAATAAATTTCTTGAATGAAGGTGACAAGGTAAAGGTAACGTTGCGTTTTCGTGGACGTGAAATGGCGCATCAAGAGTTTGGTATGCGCTTACTCGAGCGTGTGAAAGATGATTTAGAGTCCTTTGCGATAGTGGAGCAGTTTCCTAAAATGGAAGGGCGACAGATGGTTATGGTACTATCTCCTAAAAGAAAAGATACGAAGGCAGATAGACCAAAAGTAGCAGAGGAAGACTCGCTGACATCAACGTAGGTAGTATTGAGCTTGAGTAATTTCTTGTAATTAAATGTGGAAATAAGTGATTATCAGGTCTGTAAAGTTTTTCTATCATGAAAACACCTGGTTTCATGTTAAATGAGGAGTATTTTATGCCCAAGATGAAAACCAAGAGTGGAGCTGCGAAGCGCTTCAGGTTTAGAGCGAGTGGAAGTATTAAGCGCTCGCAAGCTTTCAAACGCCATATATTAACAAAAAAAACAACAAAAAATAAACGTCAATTACGAGGTATAACGGAAGTTCATTTTACCAATGAAGCCGCTATCCGCACTATGATGCCTTACGCATAACAGGAGTAAACATGCCTAGAGTAAAACGTGGTGTAACCGCTCATGCGCGGCACAAAAAAATATTAGATTTAGCAAAAGGCTATCGAGGACGTAGAAAGAATGTCTATCGTATAGCAAAGCAAGCTGTTATGAAGGCTGGTCAGTATGCATATCGTGATCGCCGTCAACGTAAAAGACAATTTAGAGCTTTATGGATTGCGCGGATTAATGCAGCCGCTCGTGAGTGTGGTTTGTCGTATAGTGTATTTATGAATGGTCTCAAAAAAGCTAGTGTCGAAGTGGATAGAAAAGTATTGGCTGATTTGGCTGTATTTGATAAGAGTGCTTTTGAGAAAATCGTAGAACAAGCCAAAGCTAGTTTAGCGACATAATTAATAGCGATAAAATGCTGATGGGAGGTCGGGTAAAACCTGAGCCTCCCTTTTTCTTATGAAAATAATAATGAGGTGAGAAGTAATTCTTAATTCTCAACGCTGAATGGGCATGGAAAATCTGAAAGAAATTATCTCTGAAGCAGAAAGTTTGATGAACAGGATCGAAGATGCTACAGAACTGGAAAATGTTAAAGCGCGTTATCTCGGTAAGAGTGGTATTCTTACTCAACTACTTAAAGGGTTAGGAAAGCTTCCGGTTGAAGAGCGCCCTATCATAGGCAGTCAAATCAATGAAGCAAAGATTCAACTAGAGGCAACGCTTAGAAATCGACGGAGCGCAATTCAAGCCAAAGAGCTAGAAACAAAATTGACGGAAGAAGCATTAGATGTCACTTTGCCAGGTAGAGGCAATGGTGCTGGTGGACTGCACCCCATAACACAGACTTTGCAGCGTATCGAGGCACTATTCCATTCAATTGGCTTCAATGTGGTTTCAGGGCCTGAAATAGAAACAGATTTTTATAATTTTACAGCCTTAAACATTCCAGAAAATCATCCAGCTCGCGCTATGCATGATACATTTTATATCGATAATGGTGATTTGCTACGAACACACACATCACCGGTTCAAATTCGCTATATGCAGAACAATAAGCCGCCAATAAAAGTGATTGCTCCAGGCCGGGTTTATCGATGTGATTCTGATGTAACGCATACACCAATGTTTCATCAAGTAGAAGGCTTATGGATTGATGAGAATGCCAATTTTTCTGCTTTAAAAGGTATTCTGGCTAATTTTATGGCACAATTTTTTGAACGTGATGATTTGCCGGTAAGATTCAGGCCATCATTTTTTCCATTTACTGAACCTTCTGCTGAGATGGATATTGGTTGTGTAATGTGTCATGGAGAGGGTTGTCGAATTTGTAGTCATACAGGTTGGTTGGAAGTGCTCGGATGTGGAATGGTTCATCCCAACGTATTAAAGCATGTTGTGATTGATAGCGAGCAATATATCGGATTCGCCTTTGGTTTAGGCGTGGAGCGTTTGACAATGCTCAGGTATGGTGTTAATGACTTGAGATTATTTTTTGAGAATGATTTGCGCTTTCTTAGACAGTTTAATTAAATCCGAAAAATGTACACACTTACTGTATTAGCTGTAAATTCCCATGAAATTTTCTGAAATCTGGTTGCGAAGTTTTGTTAATCCTCTCTGTTCTAGTGACGAGCTTGCGCATGCGCTAACGATGGCTGGCATTGAAGTTGAAAGCGTTGAGCCAGTAGCATCAGCATTCAAGAATGTGGTTGTTGCGGAAGTTCTTTCAGTTGAGAAGCATCCTGCGGCAGATCGACTATCAGTTTGTAATGTTAAGACGGGAAAATTAGATAATGATTTATTGCAGATTGTTTGTGGTGCATCCAATGTAAGAGCAGGGGTAAAAGTGCCTTGCGCACTGGTCGGAGCAATCTTGCCAGGTTTTGTAATCAAAAAAACGAGGTTACGAGGTATAGACTCTGCTGGAATGTTATGTTCGGCGAAAGAATTAGGTATTAGTGAAGTTTCGGATGGATTGTTATTGCTTCCCAATGATGCGCCGGTAGGTGCTGATTTTCGTAGCTATTATGAGCTTGAGGATGGTGTTTTTACATTGAGTTTGACTCCTAATCGAGCTGATTGTTTAAGTGTACAAGGTATAGCACGTGAGGTTTCAGCTATAACAGATACTGCCTTACATCCGCGTGCACTAGAATTTGTTTCTAATGAAATTGATGATACATTGAATGTACACGTGACTGCCCCAGATGCTTGCCCGCTATACTGTGGTCGGATACTGCGAAATATCAATCTCGATGTGGCAACGCCATTGTGGGTGGCGCAGAGACTAGAACGTAGCGGGTTACGGTCTATTAATTCTGTAGTTGATATTACCAACTATGTGATGTTGGAAACAGGTCAACCCTTGCATGCCTTTAATCTGGCTAAGATAGCTGGGTCTATCCAGGTACGCTTTGCATTGCCACAGGAAAAAATTCAATTGCTGAACGGTAATCAAGTAGAGTTGACTCCAGAGATGCTTCTAATAACGGACGAGAATAAACCGCTTGCATTGGCCGGTATCATGGGTGGCTTGGAGAGTGGTGTGACGCATGGCACAACCGATATTTTCTTAGAAAGCGCATTTTTTAGTCCTGATGTAATTAGCGGCAAGTCATTCCATCTGGGTTTTAGTTCAGATTCGGCTTATCGTTTTGAACGCGGGGTAGATTTTGCTGCAACAAGAGGCGCACTTGAACGTGCTTCATACCTGATTCATAACATTTGTGGAGGTCAGGCAGGTACGGTAATTGAAATGAAACATGAATTACCTCAGCGATCTTCAGTAGATGTGCGTATTGAACGAATAAAACGGATACTAGGTATCGACATCAATAAAGAGCAAATAGCTAATTATTTTAAGCGACTAGGATTTAAGTTCTCTGAAGAAGATGAGTGTTTTAGTGTAATGTCACCAACATATCGCTTTGATCTAACGATAGAAGAAGATTTTGTTGAAGAATTGGCGCGCATTTATGGTTACGATCATATTCCAACTCATTATCCGCATGCCAGTATGCCGATGTTACCAGCATCAGAAACACAATATTCCACGATAGACATTAAAAAAACATTAATAGATCGTGATTATCAGGAAGTTATTAATTATGCTTTTGTAGACGCTGATTGGGAAGCTGATTTCGTGGATAATCATAAGCCAATTGCGTTGCTGAATCCGATTGCAAGTCAGATGAGTGTGATGCGTAGTACGCTAATAGGCGGTCTAATTTCTAACCTGCAGTTTAATTTGAATCGTAAGCAAGTTAGGGTGCGCTTGTTTGAAATCGGTTGTTGTTTTATACGTGAAAACGAAAGTGATTGTAAACAAATAGAAAAGGTTTCTGGGCTTAGTCACGGGGATTTTTTATCTGAGCAATGGGGAGCACCAGCAAGAGACATTGATTTTTATGATATTAAAGCAGATGTGGAAGTTTTGTGCCGAGATAAGCCGATTAGCTTTGAGAAATTTCTTCACCCGGCATTACATCCCGGGAAATCGGCGGAGATTTGCTTTGAGGGCAAGATTGTTGGATGGATTGGTGAATTGCATCCATGCTGGCAAAAGAAATACGGTTTACAAAAAAGTACAATATTGTTTGAGCTTGATTTAGACAGCCTGAAACCGAAACTTCTTCCGCTTGTTAAGGAAATTTCTAAATTTCCGCCCGTAAGGCGAGATATTGCAATTATTGTCGATAATGATATTAGTGCACACTCATTACTGTCCTGTATGCAGGCAGTGAAATCGCAGATTATATCGGATATATCGTTATTTGATATTTATCGTGGTAAAGGTATGGAAAGTAACAAAAAAAGTCTTGCATTCCGTGTGTTGTTGCAAGATACTGAGAAAACATTGACAGATGAGCAGGTGGAATTTGCAGTAACTAGCTTAATAAAAATATTGAAAAATAAGTTTGGTGCCGAATTGCGTAATTGATGCTTGTTAAGATTCATACTTGAGTGTACTTCGCAGATTAATGGTCTTGATAGATTATTAATCTGTATTTGCTAAGAGCGCTACTAATTAATGAATAGCCTCATATGTTGAGGATATTTACAAAAAATTATAACTAAAAGGAGTAAAGCATGGCGTTAACAAAAGCTGAATTAGCGGATCTATTATTTGAGAATGTCGGACTAAATAAACGTGAAGCAAAAGACATGGTTGAGTCTTTTTATGAGGAAGTGCGTACTGCTTTACAAAATGGTGAGGGTGTTAAGTTGTCTGGTTTTGGCAATTTTCAGTTGCGCTCAAAGCCACAACGTCCAGGCAGAAACCCAAAAACAGGTGAAGAAATTCCGATTACTGCACGTCGTGTAGTGACATTTCATGCTAGTCAGAAGTTAAAAGCCTTGGTCGAAAAAAATTATCATGGAAAACAAAAAAGCAAATAATACATTGCCGCCAATTCCTGCTAAACGTTATTTTACTATTGGGGAAGTTGGCGTGCTTTGTGATGTTAAGCCGCATGTGTTGCGCTATTGGGAGCAGGAATTTTCACAATTAAGACCGGTCAAGCGTCGTGGGAATCGTCGTTATTACCAACACCAGGAGGTTTTATTAATACGGCGTATTAGAGAACTGTTGTACGAACAGGGTTTCACAATCAACGGAGCGCGGAATCAATTAGAATACACGACTGCAAAATCAAATGCATCTGATGGAGACAATATTAATTTTCTTTCTTCAACGATGGATTTGAGTTATGTTCGATGTGAAATTAAAAGCATTAGGTCACAGTTGCTTTCTTAATGTAGTATTTTAGTGATAGCTTCAAAAGTTTGAGTATTTTGTTTGCTATAATTATACATTCGGGGCGTAGCGCAGCCTGGTAGCGTACTTGCATGGGGTGCAAGTGGTCGGAGGTTCGAATCCTCTCGCCCCGACCATTCGATTGAGTATGCCTGTAAATATGATTGACGCAAGGTTTAATGTGCAGGAATATTCCTTTTGCTATATATTGATAATCAGTAACTTATAAAATGCGCATATTGCTCAGTAATGATGATGGCTATTTTGCGCCGGGCCTTGCTTGCCTTGCTGATTTTCTCTCGAAAATGGCAGAAATTATAGTAGTCGCCCCTGAAAGAGATCGAAGTGGATCTAGTAATTCTTTAACACTAGATCGTCCACTCACTTTGCAAAAATCTCATAATGGTTTTTATTATGTCAATGGAACACCAACGGATTGTGTTCATCTGGCAGTTACAGGTATGCTTGATGTAATGCCTGATATGATTATTTCCGGCATTAACCAAGGCGCCAATATGGGTGACGATACGATTTATTCAGGTACTGTTGCTGCTGCTACGGAAGGTTTCTTGCTAGGAATTCCTTCATTTGCTGTTTCTTTGGTTAATTCATCTAATGGAAACTACTTGACAGCTGCGCGTGTTGCAGCTGATATGGTGAATCGCTTCAGAGAAAATGAAATTCAGAGCCCGGTCTTGTTAAATATTAATGTGCCGGATATTGAGTATCAGCAACTCAAAGGTGTTGAAGTTACTCGACTGGGACGACGCCATAAGGCTGAGCCAGTGATCAAATCACAAAGCCCTCGTGGTGAAGTTATGTATTGGGTCGGAGCTGCTGGCCCGGCACAGGATGCGGGTAGAGGTACAGATTTTTATGCAACTCAAAATGACCGGGTTTCAGTGACTCCGCTGCAGATTGATTTAACCCGATATGATCAATTGGATCTCATAGCAAGGTGGCTAGATTAAGTACCTACTATGTTTAAGTGATATGAATTTTTGTGGGTACTAATTGGTGAATGTGCGTCATTCTGGGATTGGTATGACCTCTCAGCGTACACGTATGCGTATGATTGAGCGTCTACGTGCACAAGGGATCGCTGATGAAGTGATTTTATCAGCGATGGGTACAATTCCTCGTCATATATTTGTTGAAGAAGCTCTTGCAAGCAGAGCTTACGAAGATGTTGCTTTACCCATAAATTATGGACAAACCATTTCGAGTCCATGGATTGTTGCACGTATGAGCGAATTATTGCGTGTAAATCCAAATTTAGAAAAAGTGTTGGAAATTGGTACTGGTTGTGGATATCAAACTGCTGTATTAGCAAAGATTGCACAGAAAGTTTATTCGGTAGAGCGCATTGGACCATTATTAACGCGCACAAGAATTCGATTGCAAGAATTGCAAATTAGGAATGTTTATTTAAAACATGCAGATGGTTTACTTGGACTTGCAGAAGCGGGGCCATTTGATGGTATTATCATGACAGCTGTAACCACACATGTTCCTACTTTATTATTAGAACAAATAGTTGTTGGTGGCAGAATGATTTTTCCGAAAGGGACTCAGAAGCAGAATTTGTGTGTTATCGAGCGCAATTCTCAAGGTTATAATGAGACTGTACTGGAAGAGGTGAATTTTGTCCCCTTGTTGGGGGGGGTTATAAAAAAATAGTAGTTCAGGGAACATAAAATGACAAATGTTGTAATGATTAAACTGACCAATACTGATAGCTGTAATTGTATCGTTAAGTTATTTATTTTTATTGGAAGAAAACTAAGATCATGCACATGTAATTTTTATTTGCTACTCGCTACCTATCTTTTTCTGTTGGGATGTAGCACAACACAACCGCCTGTGCCAGTCGTCGATCGTGTGAAAGCCGATTCTGCTGGGTCAGCTAGGTTGGTTGAATCCAATAACCTGGATGGTCAATTTTATATCGTGCAGCAAGGAGATACCCTATATGGAATTGCACTTAAAAACAATGTTGATTACAAAAAATTAGCGGAGTGGAATGGAATTACTGATCCAAGCTCCATCAAACTAGGGCAAAAAATTAGCTTGTCTACGCCGATAAGTGATTCACAGCCTATATTGTTTGCTTTACCTCAGCAACCGATAGCTACAGCAATTGAACCGGGCATAGATTCTTCTGATTTCGCAACTTCCGCGGCAAATATTAATAAGCTAAAAACGAGTCCAAAAGCTCTTAAGTTGCCTTTCTCAGAACAAAATGTGGCTCGATTACAATATCCAGCAAATAATAACTTGCCATCCGCATCGCAGTCTTTCACAGCTTCCCCTGCTGCGACAGCAAATACTAAAATTGAAACTGCTCCCCAACCGGAATCGCCAAGATCAGATATGCTGGCTAGTCATTCTGTCGCTGAATGGATCTGGCCTACAACAGGAAAATTACTATCATTTTTTTCTAAGAATTCCAAGGGTGTAAAGATATCAGGTCAGGCAGGACAGCCAATATTGGCTTCGGCTGCAGGTGAGGTGGTCTACAGTGGGCATGGTCTTCGTGGTTATGGAAATCTGATCATTATCAAACATAACAATATATTTCTCAGTGCTTATGCGCATAACAGCAGGTTACTGGTTAAAGAAGGGGATGCTGTGGCAGGAGGGCAAAAAATTGCAGAGATGGGAAATACTGATACAGATATGACCCAGTTGCACTTTGAGATACGTAAACATGGTAAACCAGTTGATCCATTGGAATATTTACCCAATCAATCCTAACTGATGGAACGCTAAAGCTAAATTAGTAAATGGTAGAACAGCCATCATAACTAATACCGCCTCACTCTGAAGCAGGGGGGCGCATATATTCTAGAGCTTGTAGGGTGTGTTTGGTTGCTGCCTCAGAATCATCTTGTTTAGCGCGGGCGATGGCTTTTTCCAGATGTTTGATAGATTCCGTTATGCGTTGATGTGATACTGCTAGCTCATTTTCTGCAGCTTTTGCATGAGTGAGGCTTTCCTGTGCATATTCTAGTAAGGTCTTGACGTGCCCCGCTTTGCCATGTATGTGTGCAGTTTCTGCATGTTTTATAGCTTCAGTTGTATGGTGGTGACTAGAATTTGATGCAGAGATCGCTGAGGAGCTGAAGAAAAGCGATAATACACACATAACTGCGATAATGATTTTTGGTTGTCTGGATTCCATAATACCACCTCCATGTCAATTAATAATGTCCATATGCCTATAGCATAATCCCATGGCAACTTATAACATAACAATCGGTTTTTAGTTATAGCATCGTTTGAGATAAGCAAGACTTTTGTATAGTCTGAAAAGATTGAATTCACCATCAATAATAAATAGCCTAAATCTCAATCACTAATCAATTAAGCTATTGAGTATTTCATAATCTATCCATCCCTTGGTAATTGTTGCGCCTTGTATGTGAGTGAATGATTTCGCGGGTTCGCCAAGATCAGACAGAACTGCAACTGCGCCATCAAAGCTTTGTTGATTAGTGTAACCGCTAACTGTGATCAGAGTCTGTATTTGTGCGGCGCGTGCTGATTTCAGGCCATTTTCTGAGTCTTCTATTGCGATACATTGCTGGGCAGGTAAATCAAGTTGATTAAGAACCCAATGATAAATATCGGGCGCCGGTTTTTTCAATGGAACAATGTCACCGGCGCCAATGACGTCAAACCAACCAATTGATTCTGCACCTAATGTGGATTTAAGTAGAGAAGTGACGTTTTCCATCGTTGTTGTGGTTGCGATCGCAAGTTTTATTTTTTCCTGTCGCAATTCTTGAATTAACCGTGCAACACCGGGACGCAATGGGATGTTGCCGGTTTCCATCTGTGATTCAAAGTATTTGGTTTTGGCTTTGTGCAGGGCGGCAATCCAATTCGTCAGGTCGTCTCTATTGAGTTCAGTAGGAATAAAATTTTCCATGTAATAACGAATTCGTTCTTTTCCGCCAGTAACTTCTAGTAGCC
The DNA here is from genome assembly GCF_022842015.1 of Nitrosomonas sp. GTDB lineage: Bacteria > Pseudomonadota > Gammaproteobacteria > Burkholderiales > Nitrosomonadaceae > Nitrosomonas. The sequence continues at coordinate 12,617 of NZ_JALHQJ010000036.1, forward strand.
TGCCATAAAGATCAATGTCCCAATTCCAATCGAGATTAAATTGTTGGAATGCAGCATTAAAAGCAACGCGATGACCATCTTGCTCGGTATCGGCGAGTGTGCCATCAACATCAAATAGTACAGCTTGCAATTTCTTTTGATTTATCATTTTTGTTAGTTAATTTCAGTTGTTGTTAGGTGAATGATAACTGGCACGTTGCAGGCGATCCGCTATGGCTAACCAGTTGGGATGATCGGGAGGTGATTCTATCAGCATATAATCAAATTCTGCCTGATCAAACTGGCGTAATTTAGCATAGAGTTGTTTACCATAAGCGACTGGGTCTGCAGGCATGGAGAATTGTTCGATAAACTGATCTGAGAATTTGGGTTTATGAGTATTTGACCAAGTGATGACTAGAACGCGCAAATTTTCTTTAGCCAATGCCAAAGCATGTGGCCAAATTTGTATATTTGAATATAATCTTAAGGGTGTCGTCGGCGCATAATGTGCCGGTAATGATCCAGATGTTCGAATTGATTGATTGATATTGTGTGCAAGAATGACGGGGTTGTTTAATACTGCCTCAATCGCTGATAACGTAATACTGCCTGGACGCAGTATTTGGGGTGTTTTGTCGTGGAAGCTGACGATGGTGCTTTCTAACCCTACTTCACAGGCTCCACCATCGAGGATCATATCAATAGTGTTACCTAATTCCTGATAGACATGCGCAGCCGAGGTTGGACTAATGCGACCAAAACGGTTGGCCGAGGGTGCAGCCAATGCTTTTTCTGGTCCTAATGCACTTAGTAAAGCCGATGCAACGGGATGTGCTGGGAATCGGAGCCCAACGGTAGCCTGCCCACCGGTAACATTATCAGGAATGCGATGATTGCGCGGGAGAATTAATGTTAAAGGTCCGGGCCAAAAATGATTGGCTAATTTCCATGCAGACTCTGGTATGGCTTGAGCCCAATAGTGCATATGGGAAATATTGCCAATATGAACGATCAGTGGATGATCAGCAGGGCGTTGTTTTATCTTGTAGATCTTATCAACAGCGGCTGGATTTGTAACATCTGCGCCAAGGCCGTATACGGTCTCAGTTGGAAAGGCTACTGTACCACCTGCGCACAAAATTTGAGCGGCTGTAATAACTTGATTCAGTTGAACTGACGATAAGTCAGATTGTATGCGTGTGTACTTTGTCTGTTCCATTTGCATGATCTGAGTGTTAAATTCAAATTAAACTTAACGTGATTAATAAGTTATAGTTTATTGTCATACCAGTCGTAACCTAGCACACCTTGCAGCAAGCGTACGATATAAAAACATAACCAATTCATTGCATAATTCCGCAAGGAGAAAAAGCCTTTGTCTGTCGATGTGACTGGGAAGGACTCTTGTGAAATGGCGGTTTTCAGGCTTGTTCTCAGCTCGCTGGCGAACTGATGGTCTGCAATGAATACATTGGCTTCGCGCGCTAGAAGCAAGCTGAAAGGATCAATATTTGATGAACCTACCGTTGCCCAATATTGATCAATAACAGCGACTTTGGCATGTAGATAGCTGCGATTATATTCATAAATTTTTATACCGGCTTGCAATAGATTCTCGTATAACGCCTGAGTTGCATGGTATTGTAGGCGATATTCAATTCTACCCTGCAATAAGAGTTCTACATTGACACCTCGTTGAGCAGCATTTTTCAATGCATTAATGAATTTTCTTCCAGGTAAAAAATAAGCGTTGGCGATAATAATTTCGGTTTGTGCTTGATTTATACCTTCCAGGTAAGCATGTTCGATGTCACGACGGTGACGCCAGTTATCGCGGATAACAAATGCAGCTTTCTGATTTCCACAAGAATTGTTGGTCGGTTTTATAGGATTGGGAGTGACCCAACGTTTTTTAAAATGCGCCCACGCGACTAACATCCATAAATGTTTCACAGCCTTATGTATTTGAATCAATAGTGGACCTTGAACAACAACGGCATAGTCGAAACGAGGCGTCAGTTTTTCGGGATTATCCTGATCGTCAATGATATTAATTCCACCGATATAAGCGATTTGAGCATCAATAAGGGTCAATTTGCGGTGCATCCGGCGTAGACGGTAACGGCGTGGCATTGAGAATATAAATTCTTGACGAAATATCAGTACTTGAATACCGGCCTGCAGCATAGAGTTTATTTCTGCAGTGGAGAGGTTTTGTGAACCAAATCCATCGAGTAGCAGATGCACAGATAAGCCACGTTGTGCTGCGCGTTTTAAAGCAGCTATAATTTTTCTGCCAACGGCATCGTTTTCCAGAATGTAAGTTTCAATATGTATTTCAAATTGCGCCTTCTCTATTGCTGCTTCTAGTTCCGGAAAGTATTCCTCACCGTTGTGCAAAAGGGTGACAAGGTTGCCATCAGAAAAATGAATGTTTTTCATTGACGGATAAATTTCATTGTGGATGTGGCAACCGGATCTGCCAATTTATACTGCTGATATTGACGAGCATGATTATGAAATCTTCAGCATTCTATCTAATGCTACTCTTGCTTGCTTTGCTTCTTCAATCGGTACTTTAATTTGATTCACGATATTGCCATTGACCAAATTTTCCAATGTCCAAGCCAAATGTTGTGGGTCAATTCGTGCCATGGTCGAACACATGCATACCATGGGCGACATAAATTGAATAATTTTTCCCTGGGATTTGAATTCTTCTGTAATACGGCTGACCAAATTCAATTCGGTACCAACCAACCAGCGTGTCCTGCTTTTTGCTGCAGCAATCGTTTTAATAATATATTCGGTTGAACCGACATAATCCGATGCTTTGCAAACTTCATAATTGCATTCGGGATGCGAAATGACAATACCATCGGGGTATTGATTGCGAAAACGGATAATATGTTGTGGTTGAAACATCTGATGAACGGAACAATGTCCTTTCCATAGAAGTATCTTTGCTTTTTTAATTTGCTCTGGTGTTAATCCACCCATGGGCTCATCAAAATTCCACACAGGCATTTCTTCTAGTGGAATACCTAGCTGGTGTCCACTCCAGCGACCAAGATGTTGATCGGGAAAAAACAGCACCTTTTCGCGTTGTTTGAAAGACCATTGCAGTACTTTATTGGCGTTGCTGGATGTGCAAACAATACCATTGTGCTCGCCGCAGAAAGCTTTAAGATCGGCAGCAGAGTTGATATAAGTGACGGGGGTGATTGTTTCGTCAGGATTCAGAATTTCCGAAATTTCTCGCCATGCTCGCTCGACATTTGAGAGGTTGGCCATATCAGCCATAGAGCAGCCGGCTGCCAGATCGGGTAAAATTGCGATTTGCTCTGGATTCGAGAGTATATCCGCAACTTCAGCCATAAAATGTACCCCGCAGAAAACTAGATAATCAGCATCGGTCTGAGCAGCCAGAAAAGAAAGTTTCAAGGAATCGCCCGTTAGATCCGCATGTCGGTATACATCTGCACGTTGATAGTGGTGAGCCAGTATAACGGCACGCTTCCCTAGAGTTTTTTTGGCTGCGATAATGCGCTGTGCGCACGCTTCGTCCTGTAATTGATCATATTGCTCGAATTCAAAAATTTTTTGGGGCATTGTCATTATTGTATTCTTCCTAAAGATTTAATAAGTAATGTACAGTATTCTAATTTAGTATATGGATTTACCTATCAAATTAGAAAGCCTCTGCTGAGAAAGTTGCTAAAGCCGATACATTAAATGAAAATTAGTGTTCTGATATACTTCACAAAAGTACATTATTGATAATAAAGGTAACCGAAAATTCAAATTTGCGGAACAAAGAGCGAGTAATTCTGAATGAGCAAGCATCCATATTTTAGCTCACCACTAATTTTTTTCATTATTCTGATTTTTCTGACATTCTGGTTGGATTTGCTAACCAGACCGCCGGAACAAATTAAAAATAATAATGTGTACCTCAATCCAGACTATATTGTAGAAGATTTGTCTGGCATTCAAGTGGATCATGAACAAGGTATTCAACGTGAATTTTCAGCGCAAAAACTGCTTCATTATTTGAATGAACAAGTCACTCAGTTGGAACAGACAAATTTTATTAATATTGATCAGGGGAACCCTCTCATGCGCTTGTATGCTGATCAAGCTGAGATAAAAAATAAAGGGGAAGATATTTACTTAACAGGCAATGTAATCGCAACCAGAGGCACTGATGATGACAAAGATAAGATAACGCTGAATACTGATTTTTTGCACCTCATTCCAGATGAAAGTTTAGTAAAGACAGATCAAGTCGTGACCATTACAAAATTGAATACCATAATTCATGCGACTGGTTTAGAGTTCAACAATCGTATTGGAAAGATACATCTTTTGTCGAAAGTAAGCGCTGTTAATAACTAATTGATCAAATTATGAAGCTATTGATGATTGTAGGTTTTTGGGGTTTATTCTTTATTCCGACTGTTTGGGCTGAGCGAGCTGACCGTGAGAAGCCCATTCATTTGGAGGCAGATCGTGCGACTGTAGAAGATGTGAATCGCAAAGAGGGCAGCCGGATCAGTATTTTTACCGGAAATGTAATTTTCACGCAGGGAACTCTGCGCATTAATGCCGACAAGGTGATTATGAAAGAAGATTCGCAGGGATTCCGGCATGCAACGGCTACGGGGAATCTTGTCAGTTTTCGTCAGAAGCGGGATCGAATGGATGAGTATGTTGAAGGTTGGAGCGAGCGGGCTGAATACGATAGTAAAGCAGAAAAAATTGAATTATTCCGTCAGGCGAGGCTAATACGTGGTGAAGATGAAGTGCTGGGTGATTATATTTCTTATGATATGAATAGTGAGTTTTTTCAGGTGATTAGTAGTAAAGAGCGTGGAGTTGAGACGGGGCCTGATAAGCGGGTACGAATAACAATTCAACCAAAAAACAAACCTGAATAATTTAAGGCTACCTAGTTAAAAACGGATGTAATTGCATAGCATGAGTGAGTTAAAGGCTAATAATTTAAAAAAGCGGTATAAGTCGCGTACGGTAGTGGAGGATGTCTCTTTTTCACTGAGCAGCGGTGAAGTGATTGGTTTGCTTGGTCCCAATGGCGCCGGAAAAACAACTTGTTTTTATATGATTGTTGGTCTATTGCCTCTTGATGGGGGTGGTATCTATTTGGATGGTCAGGATTTAAGTTTGTTGCAGATCCATCAGCGAGCAAAGCTTGGATTAAGTTATTTACCACAGGAAGCATCTATTTTTCGGCGTTTGACAGTCGAAGAAAATATTCTTGCAGTATTAGAATTGCAGAATCTGGATGAAGATAGAAAACAGCGGTATTTAGATGACTTATTACACGATTTGCATATTAGTCATTTGCGTAATAATCCTGCTATTAGTTTATCGGGAGGTGAGCGCCGCCGAGTTGAAATAGCCCGCGCTCTGGCATCGCAACCTCGTTTTATTTTGTTAGATGAACCTTTTGCAGGAGTTGATCCAATTGCAGTCCTAGATATACAAAAAGTGATTGCTTTTCTTAAGGAACGAAAAATTGGCGTGCTGATTACTGATCATAATGTCCGGGAAACATTGGGGATTTGTGATCGAGCGTATATCATCAGTGAAGGTCATGTGCTTGCAAAAGGTCGATCGGAAGAAATTATAGATAATGAAAAGGTCAGAGAAGTTTATTTGGGAGAGCATTTCCGATTGTAAGCAAAAGACGGAATTGAAGTTGCATCGCTTCGTAACAGTTGTTTTTTTAGGATCATGAAGCCAACACTCCAACTCAAACTGACTCAGCAACTGAAGTTAACTCCTCAGTTGCAGCAATCCATACGGCTGCTGCAGTTGTCAACACTTGAGCTGAATCAAGAAGTCGAGAGGATTGTGCAGGAGAACCCATTATTGGAACTGCGCGATGACTGGAGTTTATCTGAGGTGCATAATTCACTTGAATCTGTAGAATCTTCCAGTTCTGCGAATTCTGACAGCGCTTCAATTGAAGTAACCGAACCTGAAGGCGAGGCGCCATCGGAAGAAAATTCCGAACATGATGCTGAATGGTTACAAGAGAATATTTCTACTTATAACACCTTTGAAGATGATGATCGTGAGTCGCTGCAGATCCCTGATAAGCCACTAAGTTTACGTGACCATTTGAATTTTCAGGCATCTTTAAGTCAAGTATCTGAACGTGAGAGAAAAATTATTGGTCTGCTGATTGATAGCTTGGATGACGATGGTTATTTATTGCAGGACTTAGGTGAGCTGGTGGATTTTCTACCTGCAGAATTAGGGATTGACTTGCAGGATTTGGAGAGCGCACTCATGTATTTGCAGCAATATGATCCGCCCGGTGTGGGAGCGCGTAATCTAAAGGAGTGCTTAGTATTGCAATTACAAGCATTGCCAGGTGAAGTTATCTACCGTATACAAGCTATAAAAGTTGTACAAGAGTATTTGGAGGTTCTAGCATCGCACGATTTTGCGCAAGTCAAAAAATTATTAGGATGTGATGATCAAACTTTAAAAGCTATCCAGAAACTGATTACTCATCTGAACCCTAAGCCCGGTATTCAGTTTAATTCCCAGAGTGAACGTTACATTGTTCCTGATATCACAGTTGTAAAAAGAAATGGAGTTTGGGTGGCAAATCTTAATATGAGTGCGATTCCACGTCTCAATATTAATCATCTATATGCTAACATATTGAAACAAGAACATCATTCTTCACGTGGTTTAATAAGTCAATTAAATGAAGCGAAATGGCTGATTAAAAATATTCAGCAACGTTCAAGCACTATCCTTAAAGTTGCGGGTGTCATTGTAGAGCGTCAGCAGCAATTTTTTGAACATGGAGAAGTAGCGATGCGTCCGCTTGTGTTAAGAGAGATTGCAGAAACATTAAATCTTCATGAATCAACAGTATCCCGAGTAACGACACAAAAATTTATGTATACTCCGCGGGGTATTTTTGAGCTTAAATATTTTTTTGGTAGTCATGTTTCTACCGATTCGGGAGGAGCTTGTTCAGCTACGGCTATTCGCGCATTAATCAAGCAATTAATACAGGAAGAGAATTCAAGGAAACCACTCAGCGATAATAAAATTTCGACTATTCTTGAACAACAAGGTATCGTTGTTGCGCGTCGTACCATTGCGAAGTACCGGGAATCATTACAGATTCCTGCAGCCAATCTTCGTAAATCAATTTAATTAGAATAAAGGAAAAATATGAACCTTAAACTTACTGGTAACCATGTAGAAATTACTGATGCAATGCGAGATTACGTGACCTCAAAAATCGGTAAAGTTACACGCCATTTTGATCATGTGATTGATGTTAGCGTGATTCTATCAGTAGAAAAGCTTAAACAAAAAGCTGAAGCAAATGTACATGTGCGCGGTAAAGATATTTTTGTCGAAGCTGACAGTGAGGATATGTATGCATCAATCGATAGTTTGGTGGATAAATTGGATCGACAGATACTCAAGCATAAAGAAAAGAATCTTGAGCGCCGGAATCATGGCTCATTGAAAGATCAAGACTTTGGATAATTCGAGTTTATCAGTCATCCAGTTTTCTCAGGAAAAATAATGTATTCCCATGAACACAATTTAATTACGTTCAAAACATTGCATTTTGTACTGCCGTTTGAATGAAGCAACCTCATTTCTCATGAATCAAATTTCACAACTGTTACCCGTTTCAAATGTTATTGTCGATTTAGATGTTACTAGTAAGAAACGTGTTTTTGAGCAAGCTGGATTATTGTTTGAGAATACGAATCAGATTGCTCGCAGCCAGGTTTTTGATAGTTTGTTTGCGCGCGAAAAACTTGGCTCAACTGGCTTGGGGCAAGGTGTGGCTATTCCGCATGGGCGTATAAAGGGATTGCGTGAAGCGGTGGCTGCTTTGGTGACAATGAAAGAAGGGATACCCTTTGATGCACCTGATGGCCAGCCGGTTAACATTGCTTGTATTTTGCTGGTTCCAGAAAAAGCGACTGACAAGCATTTGCAGATTTTAAGTGAATTAGCACAAATGTTTAGTGATAAACCATTTCGTGAAAGTCTTTTGCAGTGCAAAGACGCTGCTGCGATTCATAAACTAATAGTTGATTGGAAGCCCGATGTCGCGAATTAGTATTGCTCAACTCTTTGACGATAAAAAAGATAAGCTTAAGCTTACCTGGATTGCAGGACAAAGTGGCGGTGCTATTGAATTGAGCGATGAGAAGATTGCGCAATCAGGTCAGGGTATGATTGGTCATTTGAATTTTATTCATCCGGATTGGATTCAGGTAATTAGCATCGACGAAATTCATTATTTAAAAAAATTGGAAGCTGCTTCGCTGGAGAAAAAAATCAATCAACTTACTCAGCAGAGTAACTTGGCTTGCATTATTGTTGCGGACAATGCTGAAGTACCAGCACCTATCTTCAATATGGCCAGCACATTCAATATTCCGCTGCTCCATTCTCCTTATCCCGGTCTGGAAGTAATCTGGCTGATACGCACTTACCTGAGCAGCGTGTTGGCGCCATCTTGTAGTTTGCATGGTGTCTTTTTAGACGTGTTGGGTGTAGGAGTGATGATAACAGGTGAGAGTGGCGTCGGTAAAAGTGAATTGGCTCTGGAGTTGATTAGCCGTGGCCATGGTTTAGTAGCGGATGATGTTGTCGAATTACGACGCATTGCTCCAGAAACATTAGAAGGTCTTTGTCCTCCAATGTTGAGGGATTATTTGGAAGTGCGTGGATTAGGTATGCTAAATATCCGTACAATTTTCGGCGAAACTGCAGTGCGACGCCGGAAAAATATGAAGCTGATTGTACATTTACAAAATAGTGGAGGAGCAGGTTCCGGTTTATTAGAGCGATTGCCGATTAGTGATCTTACTGAGAACATTATGAGCGTCGATATTCCTAAGGTAATTATTCCTGTCGCAGCAGGTCGTAATTTGGCAGTTCTGGTGGAAGCAGCGGTGCGAAATTATGTCTTGCAACTACGTGGAATAGATGGCACGAAAGAGTTTATCGAACGACATGAGCGAGAAATGAATCATCAAATAGAAGATAAAGATCCGCGTTAGAATGGCTTTGTCTTTAGTTGTTTATAGTTAAACCTTGAGCGTAATTTTCTGATTTAACATAAATTTCGATGAAAAAGCCTCATACAATTACCTTGGCACTGACTGGTGCATCTGGGATGCCTTATGGGATTCGCTTGCTCGAGATGTTGTTGCAAGGTGGTAAACAGGTCAATTTGCTGTATTCAAAAGTAGCGCAGATTGTCGTGCAACAGGAAATGAATTTTACACTGCCTGCTAGTGCTAAAGAAGCGCAAGCTTTTTTGGGTCGCCAATTCCATGCTCAAGAAGGGCAATTGCGTGTTTTCGGACGTGAAGAATGGTTTGCACCCGTTGCTTCGGGATCAAATCCTGCTGATGCAATGGTGATTTGCCCTTGTACCATGGGAACTTTGGCAGCAATAGCCGCAGGTATGAGTCAAAACTTGATCGAGCGTGCCGCCGATGTCACGTTAAAGGAAAACCGATCGCTCATTATTGTTCCTAGGGAGATGCCGTTTTCAACGATTCATCTGGAAAACATGCTCAAATTGGCACGTGCAGGCACTGTAATTCTTCCGGCCAATCCAGGTTTTTATCATCACCCGAAAACGATACAAGATATGGTGGATTTTGTTGTTGCCAGAATTCTCGATCATCTGGAGGTCAAACATACCCTGATTCCCCGTTGGGGAGCTGGAAGCTAACTTCTGTTACTTCCAACGATTATCCATTAGCATTTTTAAGAGCAATGACGAGGGGTAGTTAATAACTCTTAGTTTGAAAGATTCCTGCTTCTGTAATTACATAATGCATCGAAATATCATGTGGTTGTGGGTAAATATTATCTAATCGCTGTATTTCAAAGGCGACGCCAATACTGAGTGGTTGTCGTTGGTAGCTATCGAGTGTGCGGTCAAAAAAACCACTGCCATAACCTAACCGATAACCCTGTTGATCAAATCCCACCATTGGAATAATCACCGCATCGAGCCGGGCAATCTTGGTGTCTACCGGGATCGGGATACCGTAAGCACCACTTTTCATCGGTGTGTCTGGTAACCATTCACGGAAGCGTAATGGTTCATCCTTGGCGATGATTTCTGGTAGTGCAAGTGTGGCACCGTGTTGGATTAAATACTGAGTAATGAGTCTCGGATCGTATTCACCGCGAAATGGACAATATATACCAATAATCATTTTCTGCGGTTTTGGCAACTCTTGTATAAGAAAACCTGAAATTGCCTGGCTCCATTCCATATGTGTTTTCTCTGGAATGCTCTCGCGAGCCGAGATCAATTGCTTACGCTGCTGTTTTTTCCATTCTGATAGTTCTTCCATAGGTTCTATTTTAAATCTTGTACGGAGAAAGTTCAGACAAAAAAGTTCGTTTTAGCAATTTCCTGACGGGTGCCGGAATCCCTTTTGCAAGTGCGTCGGATGGTTTGGTCCAGATAAATCTGGGTTGTGTAATCAGTGATTTTGAAGAGATTACTTGTAGTAGTTGCGGGTGTATGCGTAATTTGAAATGTGTGAATTGATGGTCTAGTATTGGCAACTCAATCAATGCTCGCACTTCAATATTTAAATTGTGTTGGCAATAAGTTATAACATCTATTCCGATTCCAATTTCAGGCGGACACCATAATTCTCCCCAGATGCCTGGAGCCGGTCTTTGTTCCAGCAGTATATCCTGCTGATGCATCAACAACAGGAAGGTGGCTTCCTTCTGTGGTAATGGCATGCGAGGTTTGGTGGTGGGAAGCTGATCCACACGATTTTCTTTCAGCGCAACACACTCTGATTGCAACGGGCAAGCTTTACATAGTGGAGCACGCCGAGTACAAACGGCAGTGCCTAAATCCATCAATGCTTGAGTATAGGTTTCAATCTTGCCATTATGATAGTGGATTGGCAATGATTCTTCGGCCTTTTTCCATAGCAAATTTTGAGTTTTGGTTTCTCCAGGAAAACCGGAAATTCCAAAATAACGTGTAAAGATTCGTTTGACATTGCCATCCAAAATTGCTTCACACTGTCCAAAGGCAAAAACGGCTATCGCGGCTGCTGTGGAGCGCCCAATTCCAGGTAAGTGCTGAATAGCTTCTCGTGCGCAGGGAAATTGTCCTTGATAGTGATGCATCACTTTGCGAGCTGTTACATGCAGATTGCGCGCGCGCGAATAATAACCAAGGCCACTCCAAAGACTTAGTACCGCATCAAGCGGGGCCTGCGCGAGACTACTAATTGTTGGGAATTCCTGCATGAATCGCACATAATACGGGATTACCGTATTGACTTGGGTTTGTTGTAACATGACTTCTGACAGCCAGATTGCATAAGGGTCACGATTCTTTTGCCACGGTAAATGGTGACGGCCATGTTGATCATGCCAGATAATTAATTGTTCTGCGAAGGTTGACATAGTGGCAGGTAAGGTCTGCTCCGATAAACTGGAGCACTGGAAACAATGAAATACAGGCTTTCTTGGCAATATTCTACTCGAATATAACTTCGCTAAATTTGGCGTTGGGTGTCAACACTTCCATTTTCGCAAGCTGTGTTAACTCGATTTGCAATCTTGAATCACTGTCGATAACCAAATATTCCTGTTTTTCTGAAGAATTAACAATATCGATTGCTGTGCCTTCGATCATCTGTTTGTTTTTTAAAACGAGTTTGAGTCGATAGCGATACATGCAAGCAACTTCCACGAAATCATGCTGCTCACACGAAATTATGTCCTCAGTCATAGTTATCAATCCTTTTAATGATTTAAGAAAGCATAATATACTCGATCCTAGTTGCAAGTTGATGAGGCTTTTGCGAATTTGAGGGCAACTCACCCATGATGGCGTCTATTAGGATCAAGTCATTCGAGCGTTTAAAGAAGTGAGGTTCTGAATAAGTTGATTCGATTCATAGTTTGATAAGCTTGCCGCAAACGTAATCTATAAACCACCGTTCGTTCTAAGACCGTTACGGAACATAATCAGAATTCTCTTAAACTTGCTTATATAATAATCTTGATTATTAATTTACCATTCCAGTAAATATTCTCAAATACCTCAATTACACCAACAGAAATGCCGCCGGGTTGTGTGTTTTGTCAATCGGCGCAACTAGTGACTCTGGAAAATCGAGGCTTCAAAGATTGAGAAAAAATTGTGATCAATATGATGATTACTTGCTCATATGAATTGATCAGAGCAATCTTACAAAAACATTGACATGGGATTATTTCCCGCGTACAGTTCATTTGTGCGTGGGAAATTATTACACATAGATCCGTTCGGAACAGCTGGGATTTATATCCGACACACTGAGCATGAAGACAGCCCTAAGGCATTTTTATACCTCTCGGTGCCTTTTGGGCTGTTGATGTGCAATAAAAATTCAAGAAAAGATAAGTTGAAGATTAATTTATTTGTTCATCACTAAACTTTTGTACTAACAAGTGGAATTAACATGCCGAGTATGGAATGCTTTTTTCTCTTTTATAGGGTGTTTTATTAGGATTACAAGCATCTCACTTTCGCATTCGTTTACACAGATGGTTTGTCGTCATTGCAAATAAAAAATTGTAATGCCGTGGGACTCTTAAAAGGCAAAGATCAATGAATAATAAAATAGAATCAGCACTGAAGAGAACTTCTCAAAATAGAATAGAGGTTCCACGGGTATTAATCTTGGTTCGTAATTATATTTCAGGTGGGAACTTGGAAAATATGGTTAAAGGATGGGAATACAATATCATTGGTATTTACAATTCAAATAAAACAGCTTCATTCAGAATAAAAATCGATAAACCAGATCTCATTTTGACAGACATAGAGTTGGATGACGAGGATGATCTGTGTTTGGTGCACCAGTTGAATCTTCCGATCGAAAACTCCAAATTTTGTATTTATTTTACACGCTATAGCACTGAATCAATCATGCAGCGCACTATGGCATTGGTTGCGACCTTGAGCAACCGAGCCCAAGAATGTAATAGTGAAAAAAACTATCCTAAGACTGAGTCTGACTTTGATCGATATGACGATGTTGACAAGTCAGTAAGTCCAACGACACAATTTTCTCCAAGGCCAATCCGGGTTTTATTAGTTGATGATCAGCAAATAGTGCTTTGGGGATTGGAGAAACTGATCAATGACCAGCAACCGCAAATGGAAGTTGTTGGGACAGCAGCGAATATTTTTCTTGCGAAACGGTTAATCTTGGAAAAAAGACCGGATATTTTGATACTCAATATTTATTTGGGTGATATTAATTGCGTGAACTATATCTCTGAATTTGCCAATGATGGAGATACAAAAGTCGTGATTTTTTGCAGAACACGCGATCAAAAAGTCATTGACCAAGTAGTGATTTCAGGTGCGAGAGGCGTTGTGTACCAGAAAGAATCAATCCAGACGATACTTAAAGTGATTGATAAGGTTCATAACGGTGAAATGTGGTTTGATCGAGAAACAGCTAGTCGTGCTTTTCTGCAAAATGTCCGCATGAGAAGGGCAGTTTCCCCTTCTATCAACACTAGAAAGATCAGTGGGCTTACACGTAAGGAATCTGAAATTGTTAAAGTGTTCTCACATGCTAGTGGTAGCGAGCAGAACAAACAGATTGCAGCTCGCTTACAAATGAATGAATATACATTACGGAATCACTTATCCTCAATCTTCAAGAAATTAGGCATAAATAATCGATTTAGCCTTTTCATGTATGCCAGACATCATTTTCAGCAATCAGGATCTGCTATAAAGAAATTATTCACTGATCAAGCATTTTAACTGCATAGTGAAAAGTTATGGAAGTGCAGGAAAATAGTCATCCTGTCTAAAACTCGGTCGCATGCGACCGAGTTTTTCATATGTCGGTGTATTTCTAGATCATATATTAAGCTTGATAATTTGAGTATTCTTCAAGTTTTGAGTTGTCATTACTTTTATTTATGTAGAATGATTTCAGCAGCTTTGCTTAAATGCTACAGTCAGCGTGTAGTACGCGTTTCTTCGAGATGCTTTCAGCAACAGACTACTAAATTCTGGTTGATTTATTAAATAAATCGTTATTGTCTAGTATTATGGCGTTCTACTTGATTCGTGGCGATATCTTTGAGATCAAGTTACAATCATTTCCTGATTGTCGCATCATCAGAAATGATTTGCCTTTATTTGGACAGTAGTAATGGAAATCATCAAAACGTTGAGTTTATTTGTAGTTACCGCCTTGGCGGAGATAATTGGTTGTTATCTGCCATATCTCTACTTGAAAGAAGGAAGGTCTCTTTGGCTGCTTTTTCCCGCAGTTGTCAGCTTGGCATTATTTGTTTGGCTACTCACACTTCATCCTCAAGCTGCAGGGCGTGTCTATGCGGCGTATGGCGGTGTCTATATTTGTGTGGCATTGATGTGGTTATGGGCGATAGATGCAATTCGTCCGGCTATTACTGATTGGATTGGTGTAGGCATTTGTTTGGTTGGTGTAATTATTATCATGTTTGGGAGGCAGTTTATTAAGCCTATCTAGTCAATATCAATCTTATAATATAACACGCTGCCTCAGCGTTTGGTATTGGCCATATTACAAAAGAAATTACCAAGAAAAATGTGCGTTAAAGCGCTGAGAGTGATCACGGGTATTTTTATCCAATCATTCAGAGGCCAGTTTATTCATCTTGTTCATAAAGTAAGAAGAACAAAATGCTGCTATATATTAGCTGAAGGCGGTAAAATGATGGTATTCGACTTTATATATTGAAGAATGTCTTTAGATCGACTACTCAGCTTCGAGCTTTTTCGCGATCTCTTTCATTACAGAGTGTGGAGCAAAACTGGAGTTAAAGCCAATTGAATTTCATTTGTAGCAGGCCTGTGACAGTAGTTATCGTCAACTATAATAGTGGCTCGCTTCTGGTAAATTGTGTTCATGCAGTATTGCATCAGGTCCAGCAAATCGTCGTAGTTGATAATGCATCTTCGGATACGAGCTTGATTGAATTGGAAAATAAGCTTTCATCAAAAAAGCTACACATTGTCCGTCTCCATAACAATATAGGGTTCGCCGCAGGTTGCAATGTGGGTTTTAATTTATCCACCGAGCCACTTACTCTTTTCCTAAATCCGGATTGTATCTTGCAGGAAAATTCATTGCAGCGCATGGTTGAGATCATAGAATCAGATACCCATATCGGTATGGTCGGTGGTTTTTTGGTTAATCCTGATGGTTCCGAGCAAGGTGGCGGACGGAGAGCCATACCTACTCCTTGGCGTGCTTTTGTACGTGCTTTTGGGTTGTATCACCTGGAGAAATTCTGGCCACGCTTATTTTTTGATTTTCACCTGAATAACAAACCATTACCCCATGTGCCCATAGAAGTCGAAGCAATATCAGGTGCATTGATGCTGGTAAAGCGTGAAGCCATTGATGAAGTCGGTCTGTGGGACGAGAATTATTTTTTACACTGTGAGGATTTAGATCTTTGCGTGCGATTCAGGCAAAAGAAATGGAAGATTATTTTCATACCCGACGCTCCGGTTGTCCATTTTCAAGGAACCTGCAGCCGTTCCAGACCGTTTTTTGTCTCATGGCACAAACATAAAGGAATGCTACGTTTCTATCAAAAATTTTTTCTGCGACAGTACCCAAAGGCGCTAATGGGGCTAGTTACTCTGGCGGTATGGTCTCGCTTTGGGATTGCCGTGATGTTCCTTTCCGCGCAATACTGTTGCAAGCTATTGAAAATAAGAATATGAATGAACAGCAGGTCGGATTGCTGGGTGCAACCAGTCTGGTGGGTCAATGCTTAATAAACCAATTATTACAAAACAATTATCGCATTACCGCCTTTTCACGTCGTTTGTTCACACAAAGTCATCCACAAATTATTTGGCGTCAGCTTGATGTGAGTGGTGATTTCAGTGATTCCACAGAAAATAAGATTATTCCTTTTTGGCTATGTGTCGCTCCCATCTGGATATTACCGGAGTATTTTGATCTCTTATTGACCTATGGTGCTCGTCGGATTGTTGTATTATCTTCAACCAGCCGTTTCACGAAGTACGCATCCACAGACCCCAAGGAGCGAGAAATTGCCATGCAGCTGATCAAAAGCGAAGAGATGGTACAAGCATGGATGACCGCGCATAAAATAGAATGGATATTTTTGCGGCCAACAATGATTTATGGGTACGGGCAGGATAAAAATATTACTGAAATAATGAATTTTATTCATCGGTTTGGATTCTTTCCCCTGTTAGGATCAGCTCAGGGTTTGCGACAGCCAATTCATGCTGAAGATGTTGCGATCGCGTGCCATAAGGCACTTAGCACTTTAAGTTTGGCAAATCGTTCTTATAATTTAGCGGGAGGAGAAACTTTAACGTACCGAGCAATGGTTGATCGCGTTTTTGCAGCATTGCATCAACCGCAGCGCACATTGACAATACCGCTATGGTTTTTTCAGATCGCCTCATGGGGAATCCGGTGGCTACCCCGTTATCGTTATTGGACGTCGGCAATGGCTGAAAGAATGAATCAGAATTTAAATTTTGATTGTTCAGATTTACAACAAGATCTAAACTTTCTTCCCAGACCATTCGAATTGACTCCAAAAGATTTACCTAGTCAAGAATAACCATCAACAACTATAATTGATTCAATAAATTGCATATTTATATTCGAGTAACACTCAATCATGGCGTTTTATAGATGAAATTTAAATTTCGAGCTCCTCAGAATGAAGTTGCACAAGTACTAGTTAGCTTTAAAAAAGCTTTTAGAAACATTGGGGTATTCAGTGCGGTCATTAATATGCTCATGCTTATGCCAGCTATTTACATGTTGCAGCTTTATGATAGTGTTCTTACCAGTCGCAACGAAACAACTTTACTAATGTTAACGTTGATTATGCTAGGCGCTTATATTTTCATGGGCGCACTAGAATACATACGCAGCTTTGTATTAATCCGGGTCGGCGCACAGCTCGATATGAAATTGAATAAACGCGTCTATACTGCCGCCTTTGAAGAAAGCTTAAAGCAAGGTGATGGCAATGCTGGGCAAGCTTTGAAAGATCTGACAAATTTGCGGCAATTTTTAACCGGCAATGCCTTATTCGCTTTTTTTGATGCGCCGTGGTTTCCGATTTATTTACTCGTAATTTTCATGTTCCATCCCGGTTTAGGCGTTTTTGCATTATGTGGTACGGCCATATTAATCACACTAGCTTACATCAATGAAAAAATATCACACAAGCCTTTAGCCGAAGCCAATTCGATGGCTGTCGCTTCTACCAATGTGGCATCAAATAATCTGCGTAATGCTGAAGTAATTGAAGCTATGGGTATGTTGCCTAATATACAATCTCGCTGGTATAAATTACACAGTCGCTTTCTTAACTTACAAGCTGAAGCCAGTGAAAAATCAGGTGTGATGACTGCATTATCTAAATCTTTCACCGTGGCATTGCAGTCGCTCATGCTGGGATTAGGTGCGCTATTGGTTTTAGAGAATAGCATCACGCCCGGGATGATGATTGCTGGCTCGATACTATTAGGTAGAGCTATAGCACCTGTTCAGTTATTGATCAGCGTGTGGAAGCAAATTGGGAGTACGCGTAGCGCTTATGAGCGCCTCACTCAGCTACTTGAACATAATCCGGCACGTGAGGCTGGGATGGCATTGCCGAAGCCAGTCGGTATCATTAATGTTGAAAGTGTTGCTGCAGCTCCACCTGGCGGAAAAGTACCGGTCATCAAAGGGATTTCATTCTCTCTTAATGCTGGCGAGGTTCTCGGCGTCATTGGTCCCAGTGGGTCTGGAAAATCTACGCTGGCTCGATTATTAGTTGGCGTATGGCCGGCCGCTTCGGGGAAAGTAAGATTGGATGGCGCGGATGTTTATCTTTGGAACAAAGATGAGCTGGGTCCGCACATCGGATATTTACCCCAAGATATTGAATTATTTGCGGGTACGGTTTCAGAAAATATTGCGCGTTTTGGAGAAATTCATGCAGAGAAGGTTATTCTCGCAGCTAAACGAGCAGGTGTTCATGAAATGATTCTAAATATGCCTGAAGGCTACGATACGGTGCTTGGTGGTGGTGGCGCGGGCCTCTCTGGTGGGCAAAAGCAACGTATTGGTTTAGCGCGTGCAATGTACGATGATCCTTCATTAATCGTTCTGGATGAGCCCAATTCAAATCTTGATGACGTGGGTGAGCAAGCGCTTCTGGCTGCCATCATCGATTTGCGCAAACGTGGGAAAACTATCGTCTTGATTACACACCGAACCAGTATTCTTGGTGCGACCAGCAAATTATTGCTATTGCAAGATGGTATGGTAAAAATGTTTGGTCCTACCAAAGAAGTAATCGAGGCTTTGACAAAACAACAGCAAACTCAACAGGCATTACTGGCACAAAAAAAAGCTGAAAATCAGACCGCTACTCAAGCACCACAAGCTACTGATTCAACTAACGCGAGAACTAGCTAAACTGAAGGGCGCCGCTCTGTTCTATCATATTTTGAGAATACTTCGATCAACGAATAGGAATAATGATGAAGCTTGTTGCTGAAGAAAAAGAATCAATTATTGAGAATATTCCAGTAGTTGATCTATCCACGCAGGTTAAGACTGATGAAACGACTTATACCAGGCTCGGTTGGTGGATTGTCTTGGCTGGGTTTTGTGGATTTGTTCTGTGGTCATCGATTGCCCCTTTGGATAAAGGAGTCCCTGCCATGGGAACCGTCACTGTGGCGAGTCATCTTCAGGCAGTGCAGCATCAGACTGGCGGTATTATTGATAAAATTTTAGTTAGAGAAGGTGATCACGTAAAACTAGGGCAGATCCTGGTACGCATGAATGATGTTCAGATCAAAGCACAAGCTGAAATAACCCGAAGTCAATTCTATGCAGCGCGCGCAATCGAAGCAAGGTTGTTGGCAGAGCGCGATGGGGCTAATGAAATCACATTTCCAGATGAATTGTTTGCGGCACAAAATGATTCGCGTATTGCTAATAATATCATAATTCAAAATCAACTATTCTCATCGCGTAGACTTGCTTTGCAACATGAGATTGCTGCAATTGATGAAAATACTGCGGGTCTGAAATTACAGTTGCGGGGGTTGGAGTCATCAAGAGTCAGTAAAAACCAGCAACTTAA
>NZ_JALHQJ010000037.1 GCF_022842015.1 Nitrosomonas sp.
ACTCATGCGTTCAATCAATTCCATCCATGCTTTGAATTCCGTTGATTTCATTGTGCACACCTCTATATCTCAATGCACGTTGGACAAACAATTCAATAATTAATTGTTACATAGCCTTTGCGAAGTTTATATTCCATATTTTATAAATATTTGTTAAAATTCGCTTAGTAGATGCGATGGGCTTTTTCGGCCCATTTTTTATTTGTGGTGGAGCTATGGCACTGGAAGAATTACTGGAATCGACTCTGAATGGTTTGGGTTATGAGTTGGTCGAAGTGGAACGATCAGCACACAACAAATTGCTAAGAATATTTGTAGATAAAGTTGGGGGTATTGGCATTGATGATTGCGTGACCATCAGTAACCACTTGAGCCGATTACTAGCAGTTGAGAATATTGATTATGGCCGATTGGAGGTTTCGTCACCAGGATTAGATAGGCCCTTACGAAAAGAAGCAGATTTTCTTCGGTTTAAAGGAGAAATAGTAAAATTAAAGCTGCGCGTTCCTTTAGAAGGTCAAAAAAATTTTGTAGGGATTTTACGAGAAGTGGATAATGGCATAATAAAACTTGAAATCGAAGGAAAATTATTAGACCTTGAATTAAGTAACCTTGGAAAAGCTCGTTTGGTTCCAAAATTGTAGGATAAGGATTTAACTGGAGAATTATGAGCCGCGAAATATTACTGTTAGTTGATGCATTAGCGCGTGAAAAAGCAGTTGAAAAAGAAATTGTTTTCACAGCGTTGGAGCTTGCATTATCGTCCGCCACCAAGAAACGGTTTCAAGAAGATATTGAAGCTCGCATTTCTATCGATAGAGAGACAGGGAATCATCAATCTTTCCGCCGCTGGCTGGTTGTAGACGACGATTCCGTGGAAGATTCAGCGCGCCAAGTTGCTTTAAGTGATGCCATACAAACTGATGCCGATATCCAAGTTGGTGATTATCTTGAGAAAACACTGGAACCGATTGAATTCGGGCGCATCGGAGCACAAGCAGCAAAGCAAGTAATTTTCCAAAAAATTCGTGAAGCTGAGCGTGAACAAACTTTGAATGATTTTCTTGAAAGAGAAGACTATTTAATTAACGGCACAATCAAGCGCATGGAACGTGGCAATGCCATTATTGAATCTGGAAAAATCGAGGCGGAATTACCGCGTGACCAGATGATACCAAAAGAAAACCTGCGTGTCGGTGATCGCGTGCGTGCCTATTTATACAAAGTGGATCGTGCCGCCAGGGGGCCGCAATTAAAACTTTCACGCATTTCCCCTGAATTTCTGATGAAATTATTTGAGTTAGAAGTTCCAGAGATTGAAGAAGGCTTATTAGAAATTAAAGTAGCCGCACGCGATCCCGGGTCGCGCGCCAAGATCGCTGTCAAATCAAACGATCAACGTGTTGACCCAATTGGAACTTGCGTAGGTATGCGCGGATCTAGAGTGCAAGCAGTTATTAGCGAACTGGCAGGTGAGCGTGTTGATATCGTACTGTGGTCCGATGACCCTGCCACTTTTATTATTAATGCACTGGCACCCGCAGAAATCAGCAGTATTATGGTTGATGAAGAAAGACACAGCATGGATATTGTGGTCGATGATGATAATTTGGCGCAGGCTATTGGCCGAGGTGGACAAAATGTACGTTTAGCTTCCGAATTAACAGGCTGGGAGCTCAACATCATGACCGTAGAGGAATCAAAAACCAAGCAGGAGCAGGAAACGTCACAAATCTATCAGATTTTTATGCAAAAATTGGATGTTGATGAAGAAATCGCAGAAATACTTGTGCAAGAAGGTTTTGTTTCGCTTGAAGAAGTAGCTTATGTCCCATTAAACGAGATGCTGGAGATCGAATCATTAGACGAAGAGACAGTCAATGAAATAAGAAATCGAGCACGTGATGTATTGTTAACAGACGCTATTGCTAACGAAGAAAAAGTCGAACATGTTGCTGAAGATTTGCTTTCAATCGAAGGAATGGATATCAATATTATTCGAGAGTTAGCAGCAAAGGGCATCACTACCCAATCTGATTTGGCTGATTTAGCTGCTGACGACTTAGTTGAGATGACTGGTATTGATATTGAACGTGCAAATCAATTAATTATTAAAGCACGTGAACCATGGTTTACTTAATTTTAAAAACTGGCTGATAATAGATTAGCCGATTTATTCATTTTATAGTGGAACCTGTCTGTAGTTTTGATTGTTGGAAGGTTATAAATGGCTCAAATGAGTGTGGAACAATTTGCGAATGAACTGGGTTTGCTACCGGCAGTACTGCTGGAGCAACTTAAGGCTGCCGGTGTAAGAAAAATGCTGGCGGAAGACAGTTTGACTGAGCAAGATAAAGCTCTGTTACTTGATTATCTAAGAAAAACACACGGTACAACTGAGACCAAAAGCAAAGTTACTCTGACACGCCGACAAACCTCCGAGATTCGGAAATCTGACAGTACTGGCCGAGCACGGACCATTCAAGTAGAGGTTAGGAAAAGACGCATTCTGGCAAAACCAATGATGGTTGACGATGCTGATACTGTACCGGCAACAGCAAGCAAACCAACGGATGTTACCAACCAAGCAACTACAGGATCCGTCATTGATGAAGATCAATTGGCTTTGCGCAATGAAGAAGCAAGAAAACAAGCGGAGCTAATTGCACGCCAAGCTGAAGAAGTAAGGCAAAAAAAGGCGCGCAAAAATACAGACACGACTGATCTTGCACAAAAGAAAACTGCCGAAGCAGAAATAATTACTGAAACGAAGCTATCAACACCACCACCACAGTCTTCAGATACTACTCAGCCAATAAATGGTGTGCCCCCAATCACTGCCAAGAACAATGAAACTGAGCAACAGAGCAATATAGATTCGCAATCTAGCTCGACTGACGGAACATTACATAAACCGGTAGTAAAGCCTGAAGAAAAAGCAGACAAGAAAAAGAAACAAGCCAAGCAGCAAGTCATTTGGAAAGATGAAAATACCAAGAAACGAGGTGTTAAAACCCACGGTGATCTTAGCAGCGGACAAGGTTGGAGAACCCGTAGAGACAAGCATAGCAAGCCTGTACATGCAGAAGATCAGAATATCCATGGCTTCTCCGCTCCGACGGAGCCAATTGTGCGCGACATTATGGTGCCGGAAACCATTTCCGTGGGCGCACTTGCACAGAAAATGTCGGTTAAAGCTGCTGACGTTATCAAGGTATTGATGAAAATGGGCAGCATGGTGACAATCAATCAAATGTTGGATCAAGACACTGCAATGATCGTCGTGGAAGAAATGGGGCATATTGCAAAATATGCCGAATTGGATAGCCCAGAGAGTTTCCTAGCTGACCGTGAATCAACAGCAATTGAAGCAGAACTGGTTGCACGTGCTCCTGTAGTTACTGTTATGGGGCATGTTGATCATGGAAAAACTTCATTATTGGACTACATCCGTCGCACGCGCGTTGCTGGCGGCGAGGCTGGTGGCATTACCCAACATATCGGTGCTTACCATGTAGAAACTGATCACGGCATGATTACTTTCTTGGACACACCCGGTCATGAAGCATTTACCGCAATGCGTGCACGCGGCACAAAAATTACCGATATTGTCATTCTCGTGGTCGCTGCAGATGACGGCGTTATGCCTCAAACTATTGAAGCTATACATCATGCAAAAGCAGCGAATCTGCCCATCATTGTAACAATCAACAAGATTGACAAGCCTGACGCAAACACTGAACGCATTCGACAGGAATTGATTGCCCACGAGGTTTTACCTGAGGAATGGGGTGGCGATACAATGTTCGTTGAAGTTTCGGCTAAAACGGGACAAGGTATTGACACCTTATTGGAAACTATATTATTACAAGCCGAAGTATTGGAGCTTAAAGCGCCAATTAACACCCCTGCTAAAGGCGTCGTGATTGAATCACGCCTTGATAAAGGACGCGGACCCGTCGCTACAATTCTAGTGCAATCAGGGACGCTAAAGCGTGGCGATGCACTGCTAGCTGGCGCAGTGTTTGGCAAGGTTAGGGCCATGACCGATGAAAATGGCAAAGCTATTAAGCAAGCAGGAACATCTATTCCAGTTGAAATTCAGGGTTTATCCGAAGTTCCTGAAGCTGGTGAAACAGTTCTTGCGCTGGATGATGAGAAAAAAGCACGAGAAATCGCATTATTCCGTCAAGGTAAATACCGGGATGTCAAACTTGCAAAACAACAAGCCGCAAAACTTGAAAGCGTTTTTGATCAGCAAGACGATGTAAAAATTCTATCCTTGATCATCAAAGCTGATGTTCAAGGATCTTGCGGAGCGTTGGCATATTCTATACAGAAGCTTGCAACTGATGAGGTTAAAGTCAACATCATCCACAGCGGAGTGGGTGCAATTATTGAATCAGATGTCAATCTATCAATAGCATCAAAAGCTGTAATTATCGGTTTTAATGTTCGCGCAGATGCAGGCGCACGCAAATTGATTGCGGCCAACGATGTCGACGTGCGGTATTACAACATTATTTACGAAGCCGTCGACGAAATAAAAGCCGCACTCTCAGGATTGATGTCACCTGAACGTAAAGAAACTATTCTAGGCCTGATTGATATTCGTGAAGTCTATCGTATACCTAAAGTAGGCGTAGTAGCCGGATGTTACGTATTGGATGGCATTGTCAAAAGAAATTCATTAGTCAGAATATTGCGAGATGGCTTGGTAATTCATAGCTCCGAGCTCGATTCACTGAAGCGTTTTAAAGATGATGCTAAAGAAGTCAGAGAAGGCTTTGAGTGCGGCTTATCGCTCAAGAATTTTAATGATATTCAAGTAGGTGATCAACTGGAAGTCTATGAAATTGTCGAAACCGCACGCTTCCTGCAGTAAGCGTTTATACAACATAAAGTATGCCTAAAGACTTTTCCCGTAGTTTACGTATTGCTGATCAAATACAACGCGAGTTGGCGGACTTGATACAAAATGAAATTAAGGATCCGCGCGTCAAACAAATCACCATCACGGCTGTCGAGGTAACTCGTGATTATAGTCATGCCAAGATTTTTTACACGACGCTGGTTCACCGAGATGAAAGCTCTCTAGTAGAAGAAGGCTTAGAGCACGCTAAAGGTTTTCTGCGCTCAAATTTATCTCATCGCATGAAACTGCGCCTTGTCCCACAGTTACATTTTGTTTATGATGAATCAGTTGAACGTGGTTTTCGTTTGTCAAAATTAATCGACGAAGCCGTTTCCCAAGATAAATCACTTCATCCAGCCGATTCAGATAACTAATCAATTTCACCAGTTGATTGCACATTAATATCTCAAATATCCCATCAAATAACCTGATTAAGCCCAAGAAACGTAACATTAGTGGCGTTTTATTATTGGACAAACCCTATGGAATTTCATCCAATAAAGCATTGCAAACCGCAAAACAATTATTTGTTGCCGCCAAATGTGGGCATACTGGGACTCTGGATCCAATGGCAACTGGATTACTCCCAGTTTGTTTCGGCGAAGCCACCAAATTCTCATCGATATTGCTAGGTGCTAACAAAACCTATGAAGCAACGTTAAAGCTCGGTTTCATGAGCACAACCGGTGATGCGGAAGGCCTAATCAGTCAGGTCGCAGCAACTGTTCAGAATCCAACATTCACACAATGTCAACAAACACTGACACAATTTATTGGCATAATCAAACAAATGCCACCTATGTTCAGCGCACTTAAACATCATGGTAAGCCGCTCTATTGTTATGCTAGAAATGGCGAGGTCATTGAACGTCAAGCACGTGAAATAGTCATCCACGAAATTCAAATTCAGTCACTCAATCACAATGAATTACAACTAAGCATTCAATGCGGCACTGGCACTTACATTCGGGTACTTGCTGAAGACATTGGCAAAGCAATGGGATGCGGCGGTGCTTATTTGACTGGCTTACGCCGCTCTGCGATAGATCGTTTTGATTTATCACAAGCATATTCCTTAATCGCACTTGAAAATATGAGTTTGTCCGAACGGGATAATTCCTTATTACCCATTGATTATTTACTACATGATTATCCGTCAATCACGTTAGACCGATTGAACGCATTGCATATTCAGCAAGGCCGCAATATTGTATTCCCGGAAAACATCAGTGAAATGATGAAGGATAGGAAACTGATTCGATTGTATTCCGAGCAGCATCAATTCTTAGGGTTAGGTGAAATCACAATAGAACAAACAATCACAGCGAAGCGATTACTTTCAGACTCCTATTTACTGGAATACGCCACACAAAATTTCTCTGGGTAATATAAAAAACTTCCTATTTCGAGCCACTGCTATGATGAGAAGGATCACAATTTAACGTGACGGCAAACAAATCATGCGCGTCCGATCCAGTAATTTGGACTTCAATGAATTCACCTGGCCGCAGATATTCAGCTTTTTCCACATAAACTGATCCATCAATTTCCGGTGCATCCGCGCTACTCCGCGCAATCACTTGACTCTCAGTTAATTCGTCAATCATGACCGTCATTGTATGACCTACTTTCGCAGCTAATCGTTGGCGACTGATCTCTTCCTGTCGTTGCATGAAACGCGCTCGACGATCTTGCTTAATTGCCTCGGGTATATGATCAGGCAATTCATTGGCAGCAGCGCCTTCAACGGGAGAATACGTAAAACAACCGACGCGATCCAATTGCGCTTCCTGCAAAAAAGATAAAAGATCTTCAAATTCAGCCTCGGTTTCACCCGGAAAACCGACAATAAAGGTACTTCGCAATGTGATATCAGGGCAGATTTTCCGCCATTGTTGAATTCGAGCCAAATTATTCTCAGCACTTGCGGGCCGTCTCATCGTTTTGAGAATGCGCGGATTTGCATGCTGAAACGGCACGTCAAGATAAGGTAATATTTTACCTTCGGCCATCAGTGGAATCACCTCATCCACATGTGGATATGGATAAACATAGTGTAGCCGCACCCACACTCCCAACGATCCCAAAGCTTGTGCAAGCTCGGTCAATCGTGTTTTCACCGGTCTCCCTTGCCAGAAACCAGTACGGTATTTAACGTCCACACCGTAAGCGCTGGTATCTTGCGATATGACCAACAACTCTTTAACACCAGCATTTACCAAGTGTTCGGCTTCCTGTAACACTTGATGAATCGGACGGCTAACCAAATCACCGCGCATTGATGGGATAATACAAAACGTGCATCGATGATTACAACCTTCGGAAATTTTTACATACGCATAATGTCTCGGTGTCAGACGAATTCCCTGCGGAGGTATCAAACTGATATAAGGATCATGGGGTTGTGGCAAATGCGCATGTATAGCAGACATGACTTCTGGCAACGCATGCGGCCCGGTAACCGCCAACACCTGAGGATGCGCTTTTTTGACAAGCTCTCCATCTTCTTTAGCACCGAGACAACCTGTCACGATCACTTTGCCATTCTCTGTCAAAGCTTCGCCAATAGCATCCAACGATTCTTCAACAGCACTATCAATAAACCCGCAAGTATTGACCACGACCAGATCGGCATTTTGGTATGAGGCCGATATCTCATAGCCTTCAGCCCGTAACTGAGTCAAAATTTGCTCTGAATCGACCAACGCCTTTGGACACCCCAGAGAGACAAAACCAACTTTTTGCGAAACTTGCTTAGCTGACGACATAAAATAATTATTTGAAGACGGTTATTGTGAAAACCTTAGATTGTATCTGAATACGGTTCCAAACAATTCTTTTCTGCCGCCAGTGACAGAACAGTAACAAAATAAATTGCCTAACAATAACCAATAACCGACAATAAAATCAATAACTTTACAGACTCGAGCAATCCGGCAAAAAACCAGCTTAAACTCGCAATTGATTACGTAGACCCCGTAAATCGAGCCGCATCAATAATTGACCAAAGATGAAAAATTCCGCCGATGATTGCCGGTATAATCAGCACCGCAAAAAAATAACCTGTACCACAAATTGCAAAAAATAAAAAAGCTGGTAATAAGCGCCCCTGCACCAGCTGCCCTAACCCCGGTATAAAAAAACTGCATACTGCAGCCACCACGTTTCCACCCGATCCCTGCCCTGACATTATTATTCGTCCTCTTTATCTATTCAATAAGTTTAAATTACCTCCGGCAAAGCCGGAGGCTTACCTCACTGCGTTAATTTATACGTCGGTTGTATTCTTATCTTTAGTTGGCTGATCATAATCGATACCCACCATATCGCCTGCCATCTTTTTTTCACGTATTTCATCCAAATCTGCTAACTTGTTTAGTCGCAGTGTTGTTTCCTGGGTCACCTGATCAAGCTTTTTCATTGACCCGGGTGACAACGTGTTACTTCTATTAATCTCCAGTTTGAAGAAATGCAGATTGTTCAAAAAATTTCCAGTAATATCCTGCACTGTTCGCATGGTCGCTTTGAGCATTTTTAATTTTTCTTGCTGAATCTCAGCTTCTCTCAGTGACTGTAAATGCATTAGCCGTTCTTGATGTAATTGGTTAATACTATCGCGCTGCAATAATGACAAAACAGTTGTAACCCAGATTGCTAAGATACTTAGAAAGCGATTGGTATAAGCTATATACATTTCAACTCCACTGAGCGGCGACCCTAGATATCCGAACCAAACTAAAATAGTACAGAATGTTGCAACTGCTATGGTGAAGCCTTTGTGTGGCGATTTCAATGAAATTAATACAACAATGATATAGAAAACACCGCTGGCAATACCCATTGATGTTTTCAAATCAACCAATAGAATCAGCAGTGCACTTAAACTGCACCATAAACCGACAATTACTGTAGACGATTTTTTCACTTTGGCAGCAGTTTTATCAAAAAAACCAAAATAGGCCATTCATTAAGAATCATGCTTAACTAAAGTCAGGCACCTCGCACATGCAAGAATGCGTGATATTTTTATATTAGTCAAAGTATTATGTTCGTTTCGACACCAGCATCAGCTTTTCTGCTTCTTTCAGCAAGAACTCTCTAAATGCATTTGCAGTACTGGATAAGCGCTTATTTTTCCGATTCACGACATGCCAGTAACGCACGATGGGGAAACCCTGAACATCCAGAATTTTCAACCGGTTCGTTTCAAGTTCCAGTTCCGCAGTATGCTGCGACATGATACCCAAACCCATGCCTGCCTGTACAGCCTGTTTGATAGCTTCAGTCGTATCTGTTTCCATACCTTTATTGATCGTGATTTTATGAGCGGCGAAAAAACGTTCCATGGCACTGCGTGTGCCGGAACCGGACTCCCGCACTAAAAAAGTCTCCTCGGCCAATCGTTCTACGGGAATAAATCGCTCGTTACACAACGGGTGATCCGGAGGTGCCACGACAACCAATGGGTTCTCCATGAAAGATTCGCTATCAATATCCAGATTTTCGGGAGGCTGCCCCATAATCGCAAGATCAATCAAATTATCCGCCAGTTGTTTTAAAACTGCTTCACGATTGGAAACATTTAAACTCACGGTCACACCCTGGTAACGTTGACAAAATTTTGCTAATAAATGCGGCGCGAAATAATTCGCTGTAGTAACGACGGAAATATTCAGCTTGCCGCGTTCCATACCTTTTAATTCATCTAAAGCCACTTCCACATCGGATAGCTGCTGAGCAATCGATCGGCTGTATTGATACAATTCACGTCCCGCTTCGGTCAGATAAATTCGTTTTCCCAGCTGCTCCAATAACGGCAAACCAATGTTACCTTCCAGCTGTTTGATTTGCATAGAAACAGCAGGTTGCGTCAAGTGTAGCTCATCAGCTGCACGCGAATAACTCAAATGCCGGGCAACCGATTCAAACACTTGCAATTGACGTAATGTAAGATGTAGCATGCATCGTTTCACTAAGATTTAATATAAGCAATACCTTATTATACACATCAATATTATTGATTTGTTCTTATGGATATATGTCGCTATAGTGTCATTCATAGACTTAAGTAGTCATGTTTGTTGTGTGTAACGCAATCTCCCCTCGTTTCTGTCTGATCTTTTGGCTGGAGGTGAGTGGAATTTAACTGGAGAAGAAACTATGGCAGTAAAAACATATAACGCTGGTGTAAAAGAATATAGACAAACTTACTGGACCCCTGATTACATCCCATTAGATACTGATATTCTGGCATGTTTTAAAATTACGCCGCAACCCGGCGTGCCTCGTGAAGAAGTAGCGGCTGCCGTCGCTGCAGAATCTTCTACTGGCACCTGGACCACGGTGTGGACCGATCTGTTGACCGACTTGGATTACTACAAAGGACGTGCTTATAAGATTGAGGATGTACCTGGGGATGACTCTTGTTATTATGCTTTCGTAGCTTACCCAATCGATTTGTTTGAGGAAGGCTCGGTAGTTAACGTGCTGACCTCGTTGGTAGGTAACGTATTTGGATTTAAAGCGCTGCGCGCATTACGTCTAGAAGATGTCCGCTTCCCGATTGCTTATGTCAAAACTTGCGGTGGACCTCCTGCAGGCATTCAGGTAGAACGCGATCGCTTGAATAAATATGGCCGCGCACTGTTAGGTTGTACCATTAAGCCCAAACTGGGCCTGTCAGCAAAAAACTATGGCCGCGCCGTATATGAATGTCTACGCGGTGGTTTAGATCTGACGAAGGATGACGAGAACATTAACAGCCAACCTTTCATGCGCTGGCGCGATCGTTTTGAATTCGTGGTGGAAGCTTGCCAGAAAGCCGAACGTGAAACCGGAGAACGTAAAGGTCACTACCTTAATGTAACCGCACCAACCCCAGAAGAAATGTATAAACGTGCAGAATTTGCTAAAGAGTTAGGCGCGCCAATCATTATGCATGATTACTTAACAGGTGGCTTAACAGCCAATACGGGGCTGGCAAACTGGTGCCGCAACAACGGAATGCTATTGCACATTCACCGTGCCATGCACGCCGTGCTTGATCGCAATCCACATCATGGCATCCATTTCCGCGTTCTAACCAAAGTACTGCGTTTATCGGGTGGTGATCACCTGCATTCCGGAACTGTAGTCGGCAAGCTAGAAGGTGATCGCGCAGCAACTCTTGGCTGGATTGACACCATGCGCGATAAATTCATCAAAGAAGACCGTAGCCGCGGCCTGTTCTTCGATCAAGACTGGGGTTCCATGCCCGGTGTATTCCCGGTTGCCTCAGGCGGCATTCACGTTTGGCATATGCCAGCGCTGGTCGCGATCTTTGGTGACGATGCCTGTCTACAGTTTGGTGGTGGTACCTTGGGTCACCCCTGGGGTAACGCTGCTGGCGCTGCTGCTAACCGGGTTGCATTAGAGGCCTGTGTAGAAGCACGTAACCAAGGTGTTGAAATCGAGAAAGAAGGTAAAGCGATTCTGACCAAGGCAGCCAAAAGCAGCCCTGAACTAAAAATTGCCATGGAAACATGGAAAGAGATTAAGTTCGAGTTTGATACGGTTGATAAACTAGACGTAGCGCACAAATAAACAATACATAACTAAAGAAGAAAAGCCGATGCTTAACCATGCTTTTCTTCTTCATCTCTCTAATAATGAGGAATAAATTATGACCGAAGTAATCGATTACAAATCACGTGTCAGTGATCCAGCAAGCCGTAAGTTTGAGACATTCTCCTATCTGCCTGCGATGGCTGACAAAGACATCAAGAAGCAAGTACAGTATTTGATCAGTAAGGGTTGGAATCCTGCCATTGAGCATACAGAACCAGAATATGTGATGGATTCCTACTGGTACATGTGGAAACTACCCATGTTTGGCGAAACGGATGTCGACCGCGTGCTGGCAGAAGCTGCCGCATGTCATAAAGCCAATCCAAATAATCATGTTCGCTTGATTGGTTACAACAATTTCAACCAGTCACAAGGCACAGCCATGGTGATATACCGCGGCAAGACTGTATAGACGACAGACACAACGGGGTTCGTACCCTGGAACCCCCCTTACCTGCAACAGGATCGGGGGGTTTTTTTTGATCAAAATTAAAGTACTTTTCCGATAGCAAGAACAGGAGTTCATCATGAGCAAAATCATTGATCAATACCGTGTAACCACTGAGCCCTATTACCATCCTGTAGCCGATGAGGTGAAATTATATGAAGCCGCCTATTCGGTGCGCATGCCTATGATGTTGAAAGGCCCTACCGGCTGCGGCAAAACCCGATTTGTCGAATACATGGCTTGGAAATTAAAAAAACCGCTGATTACCGTTGCTTGTAACGAAGACATGACCGCCTCTGATTTGGTGGGACGTTTTTTATTAGATGCCAAGGGCACACGCTGGCAAGATGGGCCGTTAGCTGTTGCTGCGCGTTATGGCGCAATCTGCTATCTGGATGAGGTGGTCGAAGCCCGCCAAGACACTACGGTCGTCATCCATCCACTGACCGATAACCGCCGTGTGCTGCCTTTAGAAAAGAAAGGAGAATTGATTCAGGCACACGCAGATTTCCAGGTGGTCATTTCCTATAACCCTGGCTATCAAAGCTTGATGAAAGATTTGAAACAATCGACCAAACAACGTTTCGGCGCGCTGGATTTCAATTACCCCAATCATGAGATAGAAAGCGAAATTGTTGCGCACGAATCCGGCATATCTTCTGATATCGCCGAAAAATTGGTATCCATCGCTGAGCGCGCTCGCAACCTGAAAGGACATGGCTTGGATGAAGGTATCTCGACGCGCATGTTAATTTATGCGGGCAGCCTAATCACCAAGAAAGTTGATGCTCATGCAGCCTGCCGTGTCGCATTGGTGCGCCCAATTACGGACGACCCTGATATGCGTGATGCACTGGACGCAGCGGTTAGTACTTTTTTTAATTAAGTTAAGCGGCTTTTAGAGCGCGCAAACCGATCGATTGTTTTATGAAGATAGACAGGTGCTTTCATGAGTATTAATCTGAATGACTATAAAGAGCTACTGGAAGATCTGGAACCCGAATCCATTGAATTACTACACCATGCCTGGCCTGAAGTCGTTAAAATTTTTTCACCGCGTGGATTGGATAACTATCTGAAAGGCGTTTCAGCACTACAGAGATTGGGGCGCGGACGCAGCTTAGTTGATTGTTGGATTGATGAAATCCCACTGGTAGCCAAAGAAGTCGGGGAAGATATTATTGCTGATTTGGCCACTTCTGTTCTTTCGCTTGCCTCACGCACCTCTGGCGCTGTGATTGAATTGGTATTAGCCACCTCCCCCACAGCAGCCAAACGTCTCGGCGATACTCAGCTATTTCAAAATTATCTGCAATTTCTGAATACATTGATTGCACAAGCGCCGCGTGGCATGCGTCCAATGCTCAATAAACTGGATATCCTGTTCAGTCAACTGACTTTAGGGGGCTTGCGCCGCTGGGCAATGTGGGGCGCGCATGCGCATCGCACCAACTACGAAGAGCAAATCAAATACTTCGGATTGGATTCCAAGGAGTCGCTCGCGATCCTGCAAAAAGAACGTAAAGGAACGCTGTTTGTTGATGTACAGCGCCGTATCAATATGTATCTGCGCGCATTGTGGGGTCGCGATTTTTTCATGAAGCCGACTTCTGGTGACTTTGAATCACGCGAAGGCTACAAGCCGTTCATTGAAAATTATTTCATTCACCTGCCCGATGCATATGACAGTCATGGCGACATTTCCGCCACCGAGGTCTATCGCGCCGCTGCAGCGCACGCTGCTGCGCATCTGGTGGAAACCAAGGTGCCGATTTCCGCAGAAGGCTTAA
Organism: Nitrosomonas sp.; assembly: GCF_022842015.1. Lineage (GTDB taxonomy): Bacteria > Pseudomonadota > Gammaproteobacteria > Burkholderiales > Nitrosomonadaceae > Nitrosomonas. The sequence continues at coordinate 13,760 of NZ_JALHQJ010000037.1, forward strand.
ATCCAATGCAAATGGCGATCATTGCCATCATCGAAGACGCACGCGTCGAGGAGCTTTCAATTCGTCGTTTTCCCGGCCTACGCAAAGCCTGGTCAGCACTGCACAACGCCACCCCGGACATGAACGTTTCGATAGGTGATTATCTCAACCGCCTGGCGCGTGCATTGCTTGATCCGGACTACAAGGATAAAGATTCGTGGATCGTTGAAGGTCGCAAATTGTTTAAAGCCGCGCAAGATAATCTCAATAGTTACCAAATTTCGTGGGATATCGGCGTACAACTCACGCATAGTTTCCGCACTAAAAATATTCCATTCAATGCCCGCACCGATATACTCACGGCACCGTATCGCGACGATAACCGCTACTTCTGGGAATTCGAGGAGTTTGATTTCAATAAGTCGCTTACTGCTGGTTACCAAGCGCCTAAACAAGTCCGTAAATACGTCAATGTGATGGAATTTGCCAATGAAGTTGAAGTGGAAACAGCCGGAGACGATGCACAGGAAATCTGGGTCATGGGCACCGAATTCTTCCCCTACGAAGATAATGGTGTTTCATTCAATCAAACAGAAGGCAAGGAGCCTGTCTCAGCGCCGTACCACTATTCCGAATGGGATTATCAAATTCAACTGGAGCGCCCGGATTGGGCAACTGTACAGGAAAAGCGTGCCAAGCTGGGCGACATGCAGTGCATTGATGACATCGCATTACAGTATAAACGTGAAATTGCACGCATGAAATTTTTGCTTGATGCCATGCAGCCGCAGGGCACACGCCGCATTCGCAAACTGGAAGATGGCGATGAAATTGATATCAACGCCGCCATCCGCTCGATGATCGATATCCGCATGGGCATGCAGCCCGATCCGCGCATCATGATGCGATCGGTACGTAAAGTGCGCGATATCTCGGTACTAGTACTGCTCGACCTATCCGAGTCCACCAACGAAAAAGTCTCCGGTCACGACTACACTGTGCTGGATCTGACCCGCCAGGCTACCGTACTTCTTGCCAACGCTATCAACAAAATCGGTGATCCGTTTGCGATTCACGGTTTCTGCTCGGATGGTCGACATGATGTGGAATATTTCCGCTTCAAGGATTTCGAACAACCCTACAACGAAATTCCCAAAGCCCGCCTAGCCGGCATGACCGGGCAATTATCGACGCGCATGGGAGCCGCAATGCGTCATGCCAGTCATTACCTGAAACTGCAAAAATCCGCAAAAAAACTGCTGCTCGTCATCACCGACGGCGAACCCGCTGATGTCGACGTGCGCGATCCGCAATATTTACGCCACGACACCAAGAAGGCGGTGGAAGAAGCAAGCCGCTCCGGCATTCTCACCTACTGCATGAGCCTCGATCCCCGTGCCGATCAGTATGTATCCCGCATTTTCGGCGAACGCAATTATTTGGTGGTGGATCACGTGGAGCGCTTACCGGAGAAATTACCGGTGCTGTATGCGGGATTGACGAGGTAAATTATCGAATACAGTTACATGATTTCTGGCAGAGACAGATGCTTATCATGAATACAAAATACCCGGGAGCGCTAAAACTTTCTCCCGTGAAATTCGTTATAAACGTCAAGCAAGCATAGCAATTGCCAAAGCGGATTAAATTCCCTGAATCTTGTTAAGATCAAAATCCCATTTAGCCGGATCTTCGATACTCTGAATGGCGTCAGTCTCTTTTGATAAATCTATAATTTCTGAATGAATATGTGCGTTGATTCGGGTAGAAAAAAAAATTTTTACGATGGGCGTAGTGAGTTTTTTTGTAGACTGTTCAATCACCACGCCCAGTCGTTCGGATTTGAGTTTTAACAAGGTCCCGGATGGATAAATACCTATTGTTTTTACAAAGGCCTGAAAAACAGTTTCATCAAAATGCCCGTCTTTCCAAGAAGCCATTTTGCGTATCGATTCAGCCGGAGACCAAGCTGATTTGTAGCAACGATCTGAAGTGATTGCATCATAAACATCGCAAACAGCACCCATCCGCGCAAACAACGATAGTGCATCACCGGATAATTTTTCCGGATAACCTTTTCCATCTACTCGCTCGTGATGGTGCAAACAAACATCCAGAGCTGACTCATGGACTTGGTAACAGGATTTCAGAATTTCCCAGCCGCGTTTCGGGTGGCTCTTCATAATGACAAACTCTTCATCCGTCAATTTTCCGGGCTTGTTGAGCACTTCATTCGGAATCACCATTTTTCCTATGTCATGCAACAATCCGGCAGTGCCTGCTTGTTTAATTTGCACCGCGCTTAAACCCAACACCCTTCCCAACGCTACCATCAGCACGCAAACCGCAACCGAATGCAGGTAGGTATATTCGTTGACATTTTTCAACCGAATCAATGTAAGCAATGCATTTGGATTTCGCTCCATTGATTGATTGATCTCATCCACTAATGATTCCGCTTCTTCAATTTCGAAAGCCTTACCCATTCGAATATCGCCAAACATCGCAGCAACCGCTTCTTTAGCTTTATGTTGAATTATTTTGGCGGCATGCAGTTCTTCCTCGACCGAAGCCCGTGCGACCGGTTTCTTAGTTGGTTGTGACGGTTGATCCAAAATCACAGGCTCAGGATTTTCTACCTGGATAATTTTGGCAACATCAAGGCCTTTACTGGTATCAATCCATATTTCATCCAGATTGCAGTTCACAAGCTTATCCAAGTCTTTTTGCTGATCCAGCTTAAATGATTTTCTCCAGAACGGATGTTCCATCCAATTGCCACCAATTGCATGAATATACATTCCCAACCGGACTTCACTTACTTTCACTTTTTTTATCATCAGGCACAATCTAAAAAACAAATAAGAAACTTAATATATTGGGTTATGAGTTCGATCCGTCGATGCTAATATAATCACTTAGCAACTCTCTGATACCAATCGACTCGGCCTTCAGGTAACAGCCGCGGATCTACAATAAGAAAATACATTGTGCACTTCTTCGTGAAAAACTAAAAACAGGAATAAGAGGGGTTTTAGCGCTTGAATTAAGTATAAAACACAACATTTGCTTTTCATCCCAATCTTTATCGAATCTTATCTCGCTGACTGGATGGTTTGTATTCAATTGATGAATTCAACAGTTTTTATTATGCATACCTGTTGTTCACATACCCACGAGATCAAGAAGCTGCTTAACTCATCACCCAACAAGGGGGAAAACATGGCTATAATCTATCAAGAAATACTTAAACAAAATAATAACATAAGTTGAATCAGCCCTCTTTCTAAAGCCGTTGGGAGGATAATTTCCGCCACACTATAAAACTTTTCGCTGAACCAACTAGAAGAAGCAAAAATGTGACTTAGTAACACTGATACATCTAAACAGCAGGAAACACAAAATGAATTCAATCGAAACAATCACAGCATTCTTTGGATGGTGCACTGTTATCAACTACGGGATATTGATTTTTATAACCATTTTCATAGTACTCATGCGCGGTTGGATGTCAGGAATCCATAGCAAGATGTTCGTGCTGAGCGAGGAGGATTTATCGCGCGCATATTTCCAATATTTGGCGCAATACAAGATAGCTATTTTTATCTTTAATTTCGTGCCTTACGTGGCTTTGAAGATATTAGGATAAGCAGCTCTGTTATATCGATGGCACTGCGATGAATGAGAGAAGTGGATCGCACTTGGCCCACAGTTACTCCAGGCAATCTGTTACTTTTCTTAAAGTACGCCGCGCATAATACGCAAAAGCCACGCTACTGCGTTGTCCACGCAGGATCCAATCGCGCGCTTCCCGCCCTAAATCGGGATCAATCGACTGAATCTTACCGGCGCATGCCGCCAGCAAGTGCATTCGCGCCGCACGCTCAAAAGCCAGCGCCAGTATGCACGCTTCTTCAATACTGGGACTAGCGATCAATAGGCCGTGGTGCGCTAACAATAAGGCATGTCTGTCACCAATTGCTTTGGCAATCAGTTCGCCCTCATCATTGCCCACTGGAACGCCCGGCCACTTGGGCAGGAAAGCCACATCGTCATAGAGCACGCAATTATCCATGTGCGAGATTTCCAGTGGCACTTCCAGCATGCTCAGTGCAGCGGTATGTATGGCGTGCGTATGAATAATGCACTGCACATCAGACCGGGCGCGATACAGCCAGGAATGAAAGCGATTGGCTGGATTGGCCATGCCGTCGCCTTGCAGCACTTCCAAATCTTCATTGACGAGCAATAGATTACTAGCACAAATTTCGTCAAAGCCGAACCCCAGCCGTTGCGTCAAATAAGTACCCGGTTGTTCACCACGCGCGGTAATTTGTCCGGCCAATCCTGAATCATGCCCATTATCAAATAAAATTCTGCAGGTCAGCGCCAATTTTTGCGCTTGCGTATAATTTGCGCCGAGCAAATGTTGATCCATTTGCACCAACGATTGTTTGATCAATTGTTCTTTGTCTAAATTGAAGGTGTCATTGCTCATTTTCTCTCACTTGATCCTCAAAATTCATCAGCGCTTGAAGTAAGCCGCTCAATTTCTCGTCGATCACGCTTGGTTGGGCGTCCTTTGGCAAAAAAAGGCTGAGGCTGGGCTTTTAGCCGAGCGGCCAACAACGCCCGTTCCTCGCGGCTTTCATCGGTTTCACGATAAAGCTGCTGTGCTTGTGGCGCAGAGCCTCTTTTATTCGATAATCCCAATACTTCAATCACATACTGATAATTATTAATACGAATTTCTATTTTATCCCCTACTGCAACTGTTTTGGCAGGCTTGATACGTTGATCGTTAATCATGACCCGGCCACGATCAATCGCTTCGGCCGCTAATGCGCGCGTTTTGAAAAACCGCGCCGCAAATAACCATTTATCTATACGATATTTTTCATTATTATCAACGGATCCCATATCAGTTTTAATCTGTAAGATTGGTATCTATCTGGATTTTGTTTTGCAGGGTTTTATGAACCGGGCATTTATTGGCGATTTCCAATAATCGGGCACGTTGCTGATCGCTCAGATCGCCTGTCAGTCGAATGCTTCGTGTTAAGACGTCAATTTGCGTCTTTTGTTTTTCACAATCAGCGCAATCTTCAGCATGGATCCGATCATGCTGCAACTCAACTTGAATATCCTGCAAGTCAATTTGCTTATGATTTGCATACATACGCAAGGTCATTGAAGTACAACTACCAAGCGCAGCAAGTAACAATTCATAAGGATTAAATCCAAGATCAGAACCTCCGAGTGCAATAGGTTCATCACTGATCAAGCGGTGATGCTGTGTCAAAATCTCACGCGTGAATTTTTTATCGCGCTCGCGCACTATCACAACACCCTGTTTGACCGATGACCCTGCTGTTTCCTCTTGCTTTTCTGATAGTTGACTTGTTTTTAGGTAACAACTCGCCCAGGCGGATAATACCTCAGCAACATACTGCGAGTCTTGCGGGTCGGTTAACATATGATCTGCATGATCCAGCGACACAAAGCTTTTTGGATGTTTGGCCGCGGTGAATATGCGTGCTGCTTCGTCTATCGAGACCGTGTCATCCAGCGGTGCGTGCAAGATCAGCAACGCCTTTCTCAATTCGCCAATATGCGCCACGGAATTATATTTTTCCAAATCATCAATGAATTGCCGACGAATATTAAAACTTCTTCCACCCAACTCAACTTGTACCGATTGCTGATCCTGCAATTTATGATACGAATCTGCAAACAAATGCTTGACATGCGATGCGGTTGCCGGCGCACCAATAGTAACCACCGCTTTTACCGATGGCAGCTCCTGTGCCGCCGCTAATACGGCAGCGCCGCCCAGACTATGCCCGATTAACAATGAAGGCGCAGCATACTGCTGCTCGAGATATTGCGCTGCGACTAATAAATCCTGAATATTGGACGAAAAATTGGTGTCCGAGAAATCTCCTGCGCTAGTACCCAATCCAGTAAAATCAAACCGTAATACGGCAATGCCACGGCTAGCCAATGCAAGAGCAATGCGTGCAGCCGCAGGATTATCTTTGGAACAGGTAAAACAATGGGCAAATAGCGCATACGATTTAATAGCGCCGGTTGGCATCTCCAACAAACCCGTTAATGATTCACCTTCCGAATTCTCAAATACTGCTTCAATACGTGACATGGACTACCGACCTCTTCACAGCAAATTACACAAAACCTAAATTAGCTATGTCTGAATAGTACCAAAAATGACCGATTAAAACCCGTTCATTCGCATGAATAGAAAAAGTACTGAGATAAATCCGATAAAATCATAAAACGCTGTCATGCAAAATTTAATTCCTGCGCAGCGAATAGTGCAGAATTTTGCTTCTCGTTTTTCAATACCTGATCCAGACGAAATGGATTAAAGTATTGTAGCTGCATCACAGGATCATCCTGTAATCTATCAATCGCAGCTTTTGCGGCCACAACTGTCTCGAAATTCGCAGTCACACCCGATAGAATTTGTTGCAAAACCGCAAGATCTGTGACGATGCCAATTTTATCGACAGAATGATATTTTGCAACTTCGACTCGATTATCGAATAGCTTTGCCGCGTTCCCCCAAACAGGATTATCGTGATCGACACTGATCAAGGTTTTAATGCCCCAAACGATCATTGTCCCAAAAGTTTTTCCAACCTTCAATTGAGCCAGAATAAATTCAATTACAACGGCTTTGTTCTCAGCGGTGAAGGTATCGCATAATAAATGATTGATAATTTTTGTGACATTATGAATATGAAAGTGCAAAGCTGCTTCACCCCAATTGGAATCAGATGTAGGAATCGAGAATAAGACATCGATGAATTCTGAAACCAATTCCGTCTGGGAAGATCCGGACGATATTTTATTAACCATATATTCGATGACTAGGGCCTTATTCCTGCTTGATATTCGATCACCGAACAAATCCTCTGCCAAAGCACTGGCAAAATCGATCGGGGAAAGATTAACATCATATTGTTTATCAAAAAAGAGAACGCTTTTCGCCAATGATTGCGCCAAATTCTCCAATGCTTGGCCATGCTTCAACTGCGCAGCGAGATGATTGAGATTACTCGCGCCTGGAGGTGCATTGAACATTGCCAATATGAGTTGAAGAATTGAAGTTTGTTGTTTAATGGGCAACGGCATGTCCTGATATTCCTCGCATGAATGGCGCAAATTTATTCTTAAAAGAAAAGTGATGTAATGAACACTGCCTCTAGAATAAAAGTTTCCTTTTCTTTCATGTGGTTGAAAAATGTCGATTAAGAAGTACTCAGTGTTTTGAGAATCATTGAAAGCAGATGTACTACAATTCTATTCAATGCATTACATAATATGTCCATTGAATTATCGGTTAAGGCATCACTATTGGCAATGTGACATATTGTCGCATCCGAAAAGTCAATAAACATTATCTTTCCCAATTAGAAAAGAAAACATGCGCCACTCTAACGTATTTATTCAACAATAATTCTATATGACATCGTTCCGAATACTTATTCTCGGTCATGGGGAAATGGGGCATGCGATGGAATTTCTGCTCAAAGATCGTCATGCACTAGATATTTGGGAGAAATTCCCTCAAAACAGCGGCTCATCCGTCGATCTTGAAGCAAGCGTGCCGCAGGCTGATATTGTATTGTTCTGCCTACCGGTGAATCCGCATCGTGAAGTAATACAGCACATCGCACCTGGGCTGAAAAAAAACTGCTTATGTGTCAGTATTGCCAAAGGGTTGGATGATTCAGGTAAAACTGCGGCTCAAATATTTGCCGATAACCTTGTGCACGAACAACCTTACGCCCTACTTTATGGCCCAATGATTTCCGAAGAAATTCGATCCAATCGATATGCTTTTGGGCAATTGGGCTGCCATGATTTTACTTCATTCGATAGGATTCAGACTTGCTTCGCTCACTCCAAACTGCTACTTGAATACACCCCAGACATTACCGGTATCAGCTGGTCGGTGATTTTAAAAAATGTATACGCCATGGCCTTTGGCATGGCCGATGAGCTCAGGCTGGGTGACAATATGCGAGGCTTTCTTGCTGTAGCCGCGCTGCAAGAATTGAATCAGATTGTACTTGAATTAGGCGGGCAACCGAGCAGTCCTTATCACTTGGCGGGATTAGGTGATTTGATCACCACTGCGACGAGTGAAAATTCGCATCATCATACATTAGGCCGGAAACTGGCCAGAGAAGAAACGGATGCGATTACTGGAGAAGGACCACATACTTTAAAAATGATCAATCAGTATCAGCTAGTAAATACGCAAAACTATCCGCTGCTGCAAGTCATTAACGCAATCGTACAGCATCCCCAAAATGTTCGACTGAAATTTGAGAATTATCTGAAAGTATTTTTCCTGAATCATCAAACTTTGCATCAATAGTTTAGGCAATCTTTTCAGGCTGTAAGAAGCTGGCAATTGAACCAATGACCTATCTAGTCATACCACCAGCAAGCTCATCTCGCATCAGTTACCTTGGCTGGTCGAGTGTTTAATTTGCACATCATGATTTCAATCTTGCTTTTACTAACAAACCAGCACGTTAGCAGCGGCATACCTTTTTAACGATTTCTCTTGTATCTTGTATCCTGGCGAGATATTTGATTGTCTGTCATTGCGCATTCGCTTTTTGTTTTACAAAAGCTATACTATAGGAACAAGCTTTAAACTTACTTAAATTAGCGTTGTCTGGGACAAAAAGCCGCATAAAGAAGAAGTGCGTGACGTGTTTCACGGATAGCTCACCAAGATGCAGCGGGAGTGAGTGCATATGCAGTTTTGCTCATCTGTCACCGATTAGCTGCTTAAGAAATAATTAGAATTGAATTGAAATTAAACAATCATCTAACCTCCATTTGACAGAGAACCTGTCGAATTTTAGTAAAAAGGGATCAACATGTTTCGCTCATTTTTTTTGCTAATAGCCTTTGCGAGTATGCTCCTTGGCTGTACCACTTCCAAAGAAGTGTATCTTGCTGATGGAGCCAAAGGGCATAATATCAACTGTAGTGGCTCTCGCAGAAATTATAGTCATTGCCTGGAGAAAGCCGGGGATATCTGTGGCACACGGGGATATCACGTGCTGAACCAGCAAGGTGAGATTGTTCCTTTGTCACAGGCAGTCCGTGAATTTAGGGCAACTGCGCAATCAACTTCAATCGGATTTCTGACACAATCGAGCTCAACGACCAATCGCAATCTATTTATCAAATGTAAATAAAAGGAGAGAACAGTCGAAAATAATAGGAGACATAATCATAAGATATGTCTCCAGACGAATGCTGCATTAAGAAAAGCCATCGTCACACTCAGCCCGTCAGCAGCGCGGCGTATCTTGTGTGCGAATGTAAATGACAATGAATCCACCGCCACAATCCAATCATTACTCAATCAAACTCACCATTTCACATTGTCTCCTCTATCTTCAGTCTATTTGTGCTGTCCGATAAATCAATGACATACATTATGCGCACAATTAATAATTCCTCGAAAAACCTAACTGCCTTTATTAATAAATACGCCGCGATATGACAATCCATTACAGTGTTTTTACGCTACGCCAAATTAAGTTAGAATATACGCTTTTTAGAATCTATCTTAAGGGGAGTTCCTGAATGTCAATGGCTGACCGTGACGGTGTGATCTGGTACGACGGGAAGATGGTTCCCTGGCGGGATGCCAATATACATGTATTAACCCATACGCTGCATTATGGGTTAGGTGTTTTTGAGGGATTGCGCGCCTATGAAACCGCACAAGGATCAGCAATATTCCGCCTGCAGGAGCACACTGACCGCCTGTTTAACTCGGCGCATATTTTCATGATGAAAATACCTTTCGGCAAGGATGTAATCATGCAAGCGCAATGTGACGTAGTAAAACAAAACAAATTAACTTCCGGTTATATCCGCCCGATCATTTTTTATGGCGCTGAAGCAATGGGTCTTTCCGCCAAAACATTGTCCGTGCATGTCGCTATTGCCGCTTGGCCCTGGGGCACGTATTTGGGTCCTGAAAGCCTGGAGAATGGTATTCGCGTCAAGACATCGTCGTTCACCCGGCATCATGTCAACATTAATATGTGCCGAGCCAAATCGGTTACAACTTACGCCAATTCAATTCTGGCCAATCAGGAAGTTGGATTGAATGGATACGATGAAGCGTTATTGCTGGATGTTGAAGGGTATGTTGCTGAAGGTTCGGGAGAGAACATTTTTATTGTCAAACAAGGCAAAATTTTCACGCCTGACCTCACTTCCTGTCTGGAAGGCATTACGCGCGCATCCATCATTGAATTGGCCACAGAAATAGGCATTCCCGTGATCGAAAAGCGCATTACACGCGATGAAGTTTATTGCGCGGATGAGGCATTCTTCACCGGCACTGCTGCTGAAGTCACACCGATTCGCGAACTGGATAACCGCATTATCGGAGCAGGCAAACGTGGACCGATCACCACGCAACTACAAACGCTATTTTTTGATTGTGTCAAAGGTAAAGCTCAAAATCACGCCAACTGGCTTACCTTGATTTAATAATGCACCATTGGAGTTAACTTGTATGAATCAACAAACCCAAACCAATAATAAAGCCCGCGAAATCGAAGTAACTGCCGACGACTTGCCACTCCATTGTCCGATGCCATCGATGTTGTTGTGGAATTCTCATCCGCGGGTTTTCCTGCCGATTGAAGCTACCGGCGAGGCGCTTTGCCCCTACTGCGGCACTCACTACACGCTCAAAGGCGGCGCTGCGCCTGGCCATCACTAAAACCCACTGACTGACGAGGAAACCTGCGTTCTGATGATAAATTGTAACGAGACCAATAGCAATTTGCCACGTTGTACTAACCACTCTTTTTTCGGATTTATTAAATAATGCAAACCATTCCTCATGAAATTTTCAAAGCTTATGATATCCGCGGCATTGTCGATAAAACCATCACCGTAGAAAATGTCGAAAAAATCGGCCATGCCATAGGTTCTGAAGCACGCGCCAGGAATCTAACGGCAATCGCAATCGGGCGCGATGGCAGATTATCAGGCGTCGAACTATCTCAGGCGCTCGCACGTGGTATCCGCAATAGTGGAATTGATGTGGTGGATGTCGGCATGGTCGCGACACCGATGCTCTATTTTGCCGCGCATCAATTGTGCCAGTATTCCGGCGTAATGGTGACCGGCAGCCATAACCCGCCTGAATATAACGGCTTCAAGATCGTACTCGGCGGTCAGACGCTGGCAGCGGAAACCATCCAGGCCTTGCGAATACGCATCGAAAATAATGACCTGGCCCACGGAACTGGCAATTATTCCGAACAGAATATTGTCAACGCTTATCTCGAACACATCACTCAGGATATCAAGCTCGATCGTCCGCTCAGGATCGTTGTTGATTGCGGCAATGGCGTGGCTGGCGCATTTGCACCTGCGCTTTATCGCGGTTTGGGCTGCCAGGTCACCGAATTGTTCTGTGACGTAGATGGCTCTTTTCCTAATCATCACCCCGATCCGTCTGTGCCCGAGAATCTCAATGACGTGATTCATGCGTTGAAAACTACCGATGCCGAAATCGGATTGGCTTTTGACGGCGATGGCGACCGGCTGGGCATCGTGACTAAGAACGGCAACATCATTAACGCCGACCGTCAGCTCATGCTGTTCGCCGCCGACGTACTATCGAGAAATCCAGGTGGAAAAATCATTTTTGACGTGAAATGCACCCGTAACCTGGCTCCCTGGATCAGCAAGCACGGTGGCACCCCTGTCATGTGGAAAACCGGACACTCGTTTATCAAAGCCAAGCTCATTGAAGAAAAAGCCCTGCTAGCCGGAGAGATGAGCGGACATTTGTTTTTCAAGGAACGGTGGTATGGTTTTGACGACGGGTTATATGCCGGCGCACGATTGCTGGAATTGATGAGCCGCGAAGCGGATATCAACGCCACGCTGAATAATCTTCCCGATAGCCTTAACACACCGGAAATACAAGTACGCACCGCTGAGGGTGAAAATCATGCTTTGATAGCACAATTGCAACAGCAGGCAGTTTTCAGCAATCCGCAACAAGTGATTACTATTGATGGGCTACGCGTCGAATACAGCGATGGATTTGGCTTGGCACGCGCTTCTAATACCACGCCCGTAATCGTTTTGCGCTTTGAAGCAGACAATGAAACCGCGCTAAAGCGTATCCAGGAAGATTTTCGTCACAACATTCTACAAGCGAAGCCGGATGCTCAACTTCCCTTCTAGCTTGCAATAACACCCAGTCAAACCATGCACATTGCCATTGCTCAGATTAATTGCACGATAGGGGATATCACTGGCAATGCAGCCAAGATACTGGCTGCGGTGAAACAAGCCCAGCAAGCGGGTGCGGCGTTGGTCATAACGCCCGAATTGGCATTGTCAGGATATCCTCCAGCGGATTTGCTGTTGCGCGAAACATTTTGCCAGTTCTGTCAGGACGCCCTGACAGAACTGGCAAAATCAATCGGTGACATCACCTTGATCGTGGGCCACCCCTGTTTTGAAGAAGATAACCTTTATAATGCCGCCTCGGTCATTCGCAACGGTGAAATTCAGCATACCTATCACAAAAGAATTCTGAATAAATCACCTTTTTTCAACGAAACCTATTACTTTGATGCCGGCACCAAGCCATACCTATTCGAATTGGAAGGCATCAAATTCGGCATTGATATTTGTGCTGATTTCTGGCTCGGTCATTTGCCCGCAGACGTGGATAGCTCCAGTCTCGACATCTTATTAGTACTCAATGCATCAGCTTATCATGTCAACAAGCAAGTGTCCCGCTATCAAACCACGCACCAATTCATCAAACATACCGGCATCCCCGTTATCCACACCAATCTGATCGGCGGACAAGATGAACTGGTTTTTGATGGCGCATCGTTTGTCATGAATGGACAAGGTGAGCTTACGCATCAGCTGGAGGAGTTTACTGAAACCATTGAACTCATCGAAATTGAGAACAAGCAACCAGTAAAAGGCAAATTAATGCCGACACAATCTCCTGCTGCCAGCATCTATAAAGCCTTATGCTTAGGCGTTCGGGATTATGTTCAAAAAAACGCTTTCCCAGGTGTGTTACTGGGGCTTTCCGGAGGCGTAGACTCGGCGCTCGCGCTCGCGATTGCGGTCGATGCATTAGGCGCAGACCAGATCAAAACCGTCATGATGCCATCGCAATATACCGCCGACATTAGTCTGGAAGATGCCAATGAAATTGCCGAATTATTAGGGGTTAAACATATTGAATGCAGCATAGAACCGCTGTTTGATTTATATCTGAAAAAGATCGCCAAGGATTTTCAGATTTCATTGGACCCGGCTGATTTTAATACCATGCCAGAAAATATTCAGGCGCGCATCCGCGGCACGCTTTTAATGGCACTATCAAATTATACCGGCGCAATGGTTCTGACTACGGGCAACAAATCCGAAATGGCGGTTGGTTATTGCACCCTGTATGGTGACATGGCAGGCGGCTTTGCGGTATTAAAAGATGTCAGTAAAACTCTGGTTTATCAGTTGTGTGAATATCGGAATCAAATCCAACCTGTTATCCCTGAACGCATTATCCGCCGCGCGCCATCGGCTGAATTACGCCTAAATCAGACTGATCAGGACAACTTACCAGCGTATGAAATCCTGGATGGAATCATCGAAGCCTACGTCGAGAAGAATCTTACACCGGCTGAAATCATCGCATTGCATTACGACCCAGCCGATGTTGCCAAAGTCATCCAACTCATTCATAGGAACGAATACAAACGCCGCCAGTCTCCTCCAGGCATTCGCATCACACACTGCGATTTTGGTACCACATGGCGTTATCCCATCGCCTCGCATTACACGACCTGGGCAACAACCACTGCAGAATAAGCATTCACGGAACTCAAAAAACAAATAGATATCCTATTATCATGAAATTAGCTTGTTTGATAATTGTGCTATCGACATGGTTCTCGACCATTAGTTTTGCGCATGAATTGCCTGAGTTAGGCGATGTGTCGCAAGCCAGTATCACGCCACATCAGGAGCGACAGTTAGGCATGAGAATCATGCGCCAGGTCCGCGCCGATCCGAGTTATATGGATGATCCAGAAATCGCCAGCTATCTTAGCAACCTGGGTCATAAATTAATCGCCAACTCAAGTGAAGCCAGTGCAAATCAATTATTTGAGTTTTTCGCGATCGACAATCCCGCCATTAATGCATTTGCATTGCCCGGTGGCTTCATGGGATTCAACAGTGGTCTGATTATCGCCGCACAAAGCGAATCCGAATTAGCGGCCGTGATGTCGCATGAAATTGCGCATGTCACACAGAAACACCTGGCGCGCATGATCGCTGCGCAGAAATACGACCTGGTCAAGCAATTGGCAGCGCTGGCCGTCGCCATCGTCGCCTCGCGTGCTGATGCACAGGCAAGTCAGGCGGTATTGGTTGCCTCACAAGCCAGCATGATCCAATCAAAATTGGATTTCACCCGTAATCATGAAAAAGAAGCAGATCGGATTGGTTTAAGCATTTTATTAGACGCGGGATTTGACCCACAAGGCATGGCGGCTTTCTTTGAGCGTTTGCAGCGAGCTGGACGTTTTCATGAAAATGGTGCGCCTTCTTACCTGCGCACGCACCCGATCACCTACGAACGCATCGCGGATATTCAGAATCGCACGCGCGAACTGCCTTACCGGCAAGTTCCAGATAGTATCGATTTTTTACTGGTGCGCGCGAAGTTACGTGCGTTACAAGGAAATGCGCCTAATACCGTGCGGCAATTCAAAACACGCTTGGCTGAGAAACGCTATAACAATGAGGCGGTTGAACGCTATGGCTATATTCATGCGTTATTGCGTGCCAAAAAATACAAACAAGCCAACGCAGAGCTGGCTCTCTTGTATCACGTTTTGCATAATGATTCATCCATACCCGTGTTGACTAATCACCAACTGGGAAAAACCGTGCGCATTGAATCCAAAAGCATTATCGCCGGCGCAATGATTGAAACACTCTCAGCCCGAGTTAAACTGACCCATGGAGATACAACCGACGCTTACAACGCTTATAAAACAGCATTAAAAATTTATCCACAATATCGCGCACTGATCCATGGCTATGCACAAGCATTAATAGAGAACAAGCAAATTGATACCGCCCTTGAATTTATTACCCAGAAATTACAACTGGTGCAAAGTGATCCGCAATTGTTTAGCCTGCAAGCCCAATGTTACGAGCTATTAGGTGATAAAATGCTCAAGCATCGCGCGCTCGCCGAGTCTTATTTGTTAAAAGGGCACTATGCAGGCGCTGTTGATCAACTAAAGACCGCGCTACAAAATAGTAATGGCAATTTTTACCAACTCTCCAGTGTAGAAGCGCGTTTGAAGCACGTAGAAACGCTCAGGGAAGAAGCAGATAAAGCGGAAAAATAAAAACGCCCGGAAAATTTTCAACCCTATATTTGACGTACATTGCCGAGCATATTTTTTCTACTGATCGTACGGCCCAATTGGATTCATTAAACCTCTCAAATGGCAACTACTCACACAAGAAAAATCATCATTGTTTTGATACTGGTTACAATAACCGCCGCCTATTGGTATAGCGGCGATACAGAAGAGTCTTTAGCGAACAAATATAAGACTCGGGCTGTTGAACGCGGCGATATCATGCAAACCATCTCCGCCAATGGCACACTTACTCCCGTTGTGCTGGTCAATGTAGGCACACAGGTTTCCGGTACGGTGGCTAAGTTACATGCGGACTTTAATGATCAGGTAGAAACTGGGCAGATACTGGCTGAACTTGATCCCGCCATATTACGCGCACAATTGCAGCAATCCAAAGCAAATCTTCTCAATGCGGAAGTCGCGTTAAGAATTACCGAGAACAAATTAAAACGCCAACAAATACTGAAAGAAAAAGAATTTATTTCAACCGAGGCATTAGAAATCATTGAACAGGAAGCTGAAGCTGCACGCGCGCAATTGGCTATCAACCAAGCCCAAGTTGAACGCGACCAAGCCAATCTCAACTACAGCGTAATTCGTTCACCGATTTCCGGCGTCGTTATCGCACGCGATGTCGACATTGGCCAAACTGTAGCCGCCAACTTTCAGACACCGATTTTATTTCAGATCGCTAAAGACCTGAGGCAAATGCAAATTAACATCAGTGTTGCCGAAGCCGATATCGGACAGTTGCATATCGGTCAATTGATAAATTTCACTGTGGATGCCTTTCAGCAACGCAAATTTTCTGGCACGGTCAAACAAGTTCGGCTCAATCCGACCATCCAGGAAAACGTCGTTACCTATAACGTCGTGGCCATGGTTGATAATGATGATGGCGCATTATTGCCCGGGATGACCGCCAATATCCATTTTGTCGTGATGCATAAAAATGACGTGCTGCGCGTCCCCAATGCCGCTTTAAGATTCCAACCCAAGGACATGGAGACAAGCGAAGGTGGTAAAACGGCTAAACCCTCGCAACAACCGACGGTATATCTAC
This sequence comes from Nitrosomonas sp., assembly GCF_022842015.1. GTDB lineage: Bacteria > Pseudomonadota > Gammaproteobacteria > Burkholderiales > Nitrosomonadaceae > Nitrosomonas. Next base: position 30,314 of record NZ_JALHQJ010000037.1, read on the forward strand.
TCATGGGAAACCGCCCTGCTCCGGTTACCGTCGCCACTGGAATTTCCGATGGTAATTTCACTGAAATCAGCAGCGACACAATCAAAGCCGGTGACAAGGTAATCCTCAATGAAGTCATCGATAAAAAAGAATCTGAGAGCAAGTTCAAACTAAGAGTCTTTTGATGTCTTCGATTCAGGCCACACACTCCGCTCAACCTCTTATTCAATTAGAACATCTTTGCAAAAGCTACAGTTTGCAGGATGTGCATGGTCAAATCATCACAACTCAGGTTTTATACCATATCAATTTGACCATTCATCAAGGTGAATTTGTCGCCATCATGGGGCATTCTGGATCAGGCAAATCCACCTTAATGAATATACTCGGCTGTCTGGATACCCCGACCAGCGGGTCGTACTGGTTATCCGGCAAGAACGTGGCGGCACTTTCCAGTAATGAATTGGCACAAATCCGTAATCGAAACATCGGGTTTGTATTTCAGGGATTTAATTTGCTCAAGCGCATGACAGCGCTCGATAATGTAGCAACACCATTGCTCTACGCCGGCATCAGCCGCTCCAAGAGTCGCAAGCAAGCGTTGGAATTCCTGCGCCATACCGGCCTGGAAGATTTTGCCATGCATCAACCCAACCAGCTTTCCGGGGGACAACAACAACGGGTCGCAATCAGTCGCGCATTAATCAATCATCCCTCGCTGATTTTGGCGGACGAACCGACCGGCAATCTGGACACACAAACCAGCAATGATATTATGCAGTTATTTGAGAAACTTAACCGAGACCAAGGGATCACCATCGTGCTGGTCACGCACGAAGATGATATTGCGGCCTACGCGAGACGTTTAATCCATTTAAAGGATGGACACGTCACTATTGATAAAAACAATACCGAAGTGACGGCCTTGCATGAGACTTTTTGATATATGAATCTAGCGGCAATTTTTGGTGAAGCATTGCGCGCCTTACGTCAGAACCGTCTGCGTACAGGATTGAC
>NZ_JALHQJ010000038.1 GCF_022842015.1 Nitrosomonas sp.
CTCATGCGTTCAATCAATTCCATCCATGCTTTGAATTCCGTTGATTTCATTGTGCACACCTCTATATCTCAATGCACGTTGGACAAACAATTCAATAATTAATTGTTACATAGCCTTTAGAGACGTAGCACTTATCATGCTTGAGATGATGGAACATAGCAAAACAGTGCCCGGCGCTATTATGGCTACTGATATTCCTATGGCGCTTGACCGATTAAAATCGGCCATAAATGCGGAAAAAGCATCATCTCCGGCTCAGGACGAGAATGAAGATGAAGATAACAAAAATGAACCATCGGCAAGTCTAGCAAATAGAGCTCCGCCTTTAATCAGTCTGCTCGCAGCAGCAGCAGAGAAATGTAATGTGGAGATAAAATTAAGTCGAGAATTTATGACAATGCTCGAAAATTTTGCATGTCCGTCAGGAATTCAATAGCAAATCGCAATTTTTATTCGACAAATAAAAACGGGAACCTGAGCTCCCGACCTAGAATAAATAAGAATCTAAGTTATGCTGCTGATCCTTTTTTCCGGTGCGTCATAAATCCGATTAAACCTAGACCAACCAACAACATTGCGTAGGTTTCTGGTTCTGGAACTGGTGAGGTTGCAACATACCAAGCAGAATCGCCATTACTACCTATACCTTGCACATGCAATGCCAATTCGCCATTGTAGCCAGGAAGTGCAGTAGATCCTAGGCCACCAACATGCCAAGTAACCGACTCAAGTCCAGTCAGCTTATCATTTTTTGGATTGATCATATCGTATCTAAAATCATATATGCCTGTTGGCCCTCCGCCATTTTGCAGATTAACCTTAGTTACACCTCCACCCGCATCGGTTAAAATAGAAGTTGGCTTCATTCCATCAATAGCCATGGATCCAATAAATGATTTAGAACCAAAAACAGTATTTAAATCTAAAGCTGAAAGGGTAAATGTCCAACTTCCACTCCCATTGTCAGTAATTTCTAAATCTGCAAAATATGGATTTGTCGGCCCATTACCGGCTAACAACTGCCCAAAATGATAAGTTGCTGCCTGAGCAGCGCTTCCACAGAAGAGAAAACCAGCTATCATCATCGATGCCGTTAATTTACGCAAAATCATTTTAATTACTCCTTAAAAGGTTTATTTAATTGCTTAATTGTTCTTTCTCTTACTTGCTTCTGGCTTTAAAAGATTTTATAGTCTGGATCTGGGTGACTTTCAATTTCTCTTGGGTATCAATAATATCTATGGTCATGGTTATCCGCAATGGGAAATTAGTACTTGTTTTTTTAGTATATTTGTACTGCCTAGCACGGGTATTTTTACTATGAAAGAGCAAGCGATGGGACACAAGCACTCCGTACCCTCAATCACTTTTTACTCTAAGGAACAGAGAATTGAATCTGTAGAGCTAAGGCACAAATTCACTTTACCCCTCATGAAAAAAAGAGCGGGAATTTCGTTCCCACTCTTAATTAAATATTGGTCTGAATTACACGGTAGTTTTTTTGTAAGTCCGATTATTCCTAATCAGCTAGCAACATGGCGTAGATCTGGGATTCTGAAACAACTGTAGGTAGCAAATTAATCATCGCCTCGATCATGTCTTTTGCCAGGTTTGTAAGACTCAAATTCAAAATTCATGGAATTGCCACGTTGTCCGAGTTCGACTGAAATCACATCATTTCCATATTTGAGACAAGGTATGGTTAATTGTCCATTTTGGTAAGAAGCATAACATTCACTGAGATCAACTGTATCAGTAATTGAACAACTGGTAACATCTACTAACTTTACGTCAGTCACCAAGTTGACATTATTATACGTAGTAATAACAGCAGTGCTATTTTTGAGTACGATGTCAGTTGCAGTAGTATCTGCGCTTAAGCCAAGAAGGTTTAATCCCGCATCAATAAGACATGAATTCGCAGCACCATCGGGAAGGTTTTTTACGACCATCTGAGAGCCGGCTACACTGTTATCAAGAATAAAAATAGAATTGCCTTTCACAGCCACACTTTCAGCCAGTGCGGACTGTACTCCCGTTATAAGCAGAAATACTGTGCATACTATTGATGCTATATTTTTTTTCATAAACTCTCCACAATAAAAATTAGGGCAAGATAGATTAAAGTATAACTTCTAACCCCCCCTAAATTACGTAATTATATTTGGAAGCTTTAAGACTAATTTGTAACAGTTCATCTCTGCTGAAATATGGACAAAGCAAATGCGAGTGACATGACCGGATCTTCTCAATTGATACACTATTTCTCCAAAGGTCTTTAAAGTACTTTGTTGCGTGCCGATAGCCTTACTTATTTCTTGTATAACTAGTGATAAGTTATGAGCATAATTACAATTTTTTCTAAAACATTTACATTATTTAGATTTCGTCGCAAATCTAAGCATTTTAAATATGAATCTCTCGAGGAGATACTTTCAAGCACCGAGCATTCTTTTTTTCTGGCATTAAAAGAATATCTATCAAAAGATTATGAAATATTTGCGAAGGTACGAATTAATGATGTGCTTACGCCGGATGAGATTTTTACTATACAAAATTGTAACACTGCGATATATCGAATTCCTCCCAAGCATTTTGATTACATTCTGTGCGAAAAGCATACACTCACAGTAATGGCTGTTATCGTCTTGGACGATAGAAACCATATACAGCGCGAAGCGCGTGCCAGAAGCAGTTTTGTGGAAAAAGCATGTATAACCGCAGGTTTTAAGCTATTGCGCTTTCCAAGTCGGTCAAATTATTGCTCTAAAGCAGTGAGAGATGTGATATTAAACTTTTTGAATACATCATCTTGAGCTTCCTGGATTCACTGAAGATTCAATTCCTTGTGAAGAGAAAGTTATGAGAAAACAGATAAGTTATGCGCCGAAAGCCCGGGGACAAGCGATCCGACAGTGATATATGAACACCAAGACTGTACGTCTCATTGGATAGCGATAGAATCGATAGCATAGAGATAGATTGCAAATCCGCGACAGCCACGATCACACACCGCTTGTTTGGTTGCTTTATTCCACGACCTCACACGAAACATGTGTCTCTGGTAAGATTAAACTGCTTCAACCGCCCGCCACCGTCATGCGATCGATCAGAACCGAGCCGCACTGTTTTGATCCACGCACAATGACATCATCGCCGATTGCCAGAATTCCCTGAAACATGTTTTTCAAATTACCCGCGATGGTGATTTCTTCAACCGGATGGCTGATTGCACCGTTTTCAACCCAGAAACCAGATGCCCCACGTGAGTAATCCCCGGTAACCGCATTGATGCCATGTCCGAGTAACTCTGTAACCATTAAGCCGGTACCCATTTTTTGCAGCAAAGCATCAAAGCCTAGCGCAGTGCCGTCTCTCATGATCAGATTATGCGTACCTCCTGCATTGCCGGTAGTGCGCATGCCCAGTTTCCGCGCCGAATAACTGCTCAAGAAATAACCTTGCACGACACCATTTTCCACTACATTGCGCTCAACCGTGGCTACGCCATCATCGTCAAATGCACTGCTAGCCAACCCTTTGTGCATATGTGGCAATTCAAGTATCTGAATATTTGGTGCAAAAACCTGTTGATTCATACACTTCAGCAGGAAAGAAGATTGGCGATATAAATTGCCCCCGCTCACGGCAGAAGCAAAGTGGCCGATCAGACTGGAAGCAATCGGTGCCTCAAACAATACCGGCACTTCACAGGTATCGATCTTTCTTGCCCCCAAGCGCGCCGCGCTGCGCTTGCCCGCTTTCTGCCCGATGCTTTCTACCGTTTCCAGATCCATAGCATCGCGCGCGATGCTATACCAGTAATCGCGTTGCTTGCTGCCACCTTGTTCGGCGATCATGGCGCAACTGATGCTGTGACGCGAGAGCGGGTATCCCCCGACGAAACCCAGACTATTGGCATAGATGAATTGTGATTCACTGACGGAAATTGATGCACCTTCAGAATTGGTAATGCGATTATCTGTGGCATAAGCCGCTTGTTCACAGGTTTTCGCCAGCTCAATGGCTTCTTCAACCGAGATTTGCCAGGGGAAATACAAATCTAAGCTTGGATAGTCTTTGGCGAGTAATTCTGCTTCCGCCAATCCGGCACAATCATCGTCCGCGGTATAACGCGCGATCGACAGCGCAGCTGCAACCGTATCACTGATGGCTTGCGACGAAAAATCGGAGGTGCTGGCATGACCACGCTTTTGCCCGATATAGACGGTTACGGACAATCCCTTGTCACGATTGTATTCAATCGTTTCCACCGCGCTCTGGCGCACTGTAACGGTTTGGCCAAAACCATCGGAAACATCGGTTTCACAAGCGGTCGCGCCACCTTTTTTTGCTTGTACCAGAATATCTTGGCTAATTTGCTGCAGGGTGCTGATAGGATATGAGAATCGAGTCTCAGAAACGGTTAAATTATTCATGTCTTGCACTATGGAAGAAAATATTAGCGAATTTCAAGTGAAATAAAGCGCTATGATAACAGCTTATTGACACTGCATCACACAGGTTACCGTGCAAAAAGAATTGGAAAACGAGATCGAACAAGATACCGCGCCGAGCAAAACACAGCGCAAAAAGGATATGCATGCATTGCAGGAAATCGGCGAACAGCTGGTAGAACTGGACTCCAAGAAACTGACCGAATTTGATTTACCGGAAATTCTGAAGGATGCAATTCAGCAGGCCAGGAGCATACAAAAACACGGCGCGCGTCGCCGCCAACTACAATATATTGGCCGTTTGATGCGCGATGTGGACGCGCTACCGATCCAGCAAAAGCTCGATTCCTGGCGTCAGGTATCGGTACACCAAACTGCACGGTTGCACCAGTTGGAACGCTGGCGCGAACGTTTGCTGAGCGAAGAGCACACACTCACCGAATTTGCGCAGCAATATCCAGCTGCCGATTTGCAACGTCTGAGATTGCTAATCCGTAATGCGCATAAAGAAAAAGCTGCTGACAAACCACCCAAAAGCTTCCGGTTGCTGTTTCAGGAATTACAGGAAATCATTACTGAAGTTTGATCAAACATGTAAGTCACGCGATAAGAGAAATTGTTATTCAATCTGACCTCCCTTACATATTGTTTTTGAATACCTTAAGAGGGTAACCAATGAACATTCTAGAATCTAAAGACTTGATAACCATTCTCGGCGTTCTGATTGCTGCAACATCCCTCGTGTTCACGGCTATTAACACGCACATCAACATGAAAACAAATCGTGCACGGTTCTGGCTCGACCTACGTGACCGGTTCGCGCGTCATGATGAAGTGCATCGCCAGTTACGACCGGGTGGAGCATGGGCTGACGAAAAAGGACCGGAAACCCCGGAGGAATGGGCCAGCCTGGAAGCTTACATGGGTCTTTTTGAACACTGCGAAGTGATGCTGGCACAGCATCTGATCGATGAGGCTACTTTTCGAGATATCTATGCCTACCGACTGTGCAATATTGTGGCAAACGACATCATCCGGCGCGAGAAATTGCAACGGTTGGCGTCCGGTTGGGTACGATTCCTGTCGCTGCTAAAACGCATGGAGATTGAGTTGCCAGGGCGTAATGTGTGAACACTGCTTTGACCATTAGGGAGTTATATCACACGAAGATGATGGTAGATTGTGCCGAACAAAACCATTAAATTATTCGCGTTATAGTGAATGATAGTAATCCCTAATTTTTAGGCACATAAGTTTACGCCGTAAGGCTAGGAAGTCTTGATAGTCATCTATGCCCATTGCCATTAATTCTGTCGGAACGCAATTCATCTTTAAATTGTTTAAAAGATCCTGTTCTGTTGATAACCCTGTAACTTGTTTATGATTCTCCTGCATTTGGATTCTTATCAATTCAAAGTAATCTTTGGGTGGCTTATTGCCAACCTTGATGTTTATTTCTGATTGCATATAGACATAGTTAGCAATTTGGTTATATCTGCTTCGGTCGAGCCCATTTCTTTTCAGGTAGTCTTTCGGGAATAAATGATGAATATCTCCACGTAGTGAAATCAAATCACTTACTAGAATGTCTCTTGATAAAAACCCTTTGTCATGAGCTTTGACTTGTGAGGCAAGAAACACATGAAAATATGGGCTGCTTGCAACTGATGTATCCAAACTTTGAGGAAGTGAAGCATTCCAGTAAGCTTCTGAAAGCTCTGCTTCTTCTCTTTCTTTTAAGATTTCATCAAATGGCTTATGTGAAATCTGTTTAATATCAAAATCAAAACTACTCTCAGGTGATCCAGAATAACGACCTGTCAAAATAGAATAAACTAACCAGCGTCTTACATAGCTCTCAATTGCAACAGAATCAACATCAAGGTCTCTGAGTTTTAGATAAACAATGTATGCAAAATTTAAGGCATTCTGCGAACGGATTAATTTTGGGGAAATAAAACCCGCAGATTTAACCGTCATTAAAAATCGTTTGAAGTTCGTTTCGTTGATAAAGTTTGAAACTCCGTTTTTAAGTATGGCAGATGATTGTTTCGCAATTTCAGCTTCAAATGTTCTTGTCTCAAAGTTCCTGCCTGAAAGTAAACTTACCAGATCCGACAGTCTCCCTCTGTTGAACTGCGACGTAAATGCAACACGAATAAGATCGTTGTAATCAGGATCGTAAAGGTCTTCGTTTTCAGTTCTAAGCCATTGCATTTTTTGAAAGAAATCTGTTTTTGTAAACTCTTTGTCGTTATCAACTATATGCTTGAAAAAATCGGGAGCAATAGCAAGGTGGCAGAAGTAGTCAATGGCTTTTCTCAATTCGTTTCCGCCATGCTCTGTGTCGGCTGCAATTTTGCTCATTGCAAAATCTGCTTGGCTTAGAACGACTCCTTTGGAGTTTATACGGATAAAAATTTCTGTGACTGTGTCAATTTCCAAGTCGGGAGATAATTCAATAAGTCCGATTTGCTTTTTCGGAATATTTACGAGATTGGTGATGGTTTTTTCAATCTGGTCTTCGTTTACTTCTGGATTAAGCTTTAAAAACTCTCGAACTACTTTAAGCACGCTACCATTGATTACTTCTGAAATATCGTGTAGCCATGTTTTATCTTTAAGGATTGCAGGGTTCTGAACTTCAAAGCGCTCTTCTATTGGATTAAAGGCAATTTTGATTTTCACTCGCTCATAAGTTTTGTTAATTACATACTGCCCGAGTAAGGCTGCTGTCAATGCTGTTACTCGTTGCTGCCCATCAATGAGGATTTTTTTGCCTTCGCTTAAACTCCCATCTCTCAGTCTTACATTTGGATTTCTCCAGGCAATGATGTAACCAACTGGATAACCTTGATACAAGCTATCCATAAGATCGCGAACTTTTGAACTATCCCAAACAAAAGGTCTTTGAATTTCTGGAATTGCAATCTCCCCTGAGTTTACCCAAGCTAAAATTGTTTCGATGAGGTGCTGATTTACAGAGTATTTTTGCATTTCTTAACCTATGTGGAGATGTGATTAAACAAAAAGGAAGCTGAAGTAAAGAAAACCTAACGATGCAGCGACAAGATTGTATCCATCATATCAATCAACAAACCCGTCGCCCAACTAGATGCGCATAAGGCGGCAATGTGCGCAAGCGCGAGTCGTCCAACGGCCCGCCGACAGTGAAATGATACAGCGACTGCCAATCATGGCTGAATAAGCCCAGCATCTGGTGTAAAGCATCATCGAAATAGCAGCCGATGCCGGTGCCACGTAGTCCTGCAGCTTCGACTTCCAGGTACAGCACTTGCCCCAGCAGGCCTGCTTCGTGGAACAGTTCGCGGTAATGCCAGGTGCCTTCGTTCAATACGGCTTTGAATTCGGTCAGCATGCCAAGCGAAAAGCAGCTATCGGCGGCGATGTTTTGATGGCAACTGATCTGTCGCGCTGTATCCCGAGCATCGGCGACAAATAATCGAAACAAACCAAGATGCTCGGGTGCATCAGGTACGGTTGCCCATTCAGCGTCCGCACGGATTGCCTGGCGTAATCTGGCTTCGGCGGATGGGTCCCGCACCAGTAGGTAGATGCCGGGAGTTACCCCGTTAATGCGATGCACGAACAACACCGGATGAATGTGCGCCGGGCGCTGCCAGGATTTCCAGGGCGGTAGCTCGGGGCGGGGCAGCAGCGTATCAAGCAATGCGAACCAGTGTTCCATCGGCATACTGGTGACTCCATCGAAATCAACCGCGCTGCGGCGTTGACGAATCAAAGCATCTGCATCTTGCGAAGAATCAATCGCTGCTAACGGGGGCCATGATATTGGCGGAACCAACGCGGCAGCGGGAAGAACAGGGCGCTCCGTTGCACGGTGCACGGCATCGATTCCGCTCCAAGGAACATATCGGGCACTTAAGTGGTTGGCTTGCCCGATAAAACGCAAACCATTGGTAAGCGCTGCCGCTGTCTGCGGCGAATCCAAATGTTTGGGAAGATTGCCGCAACCGATCCACAATGCGACATCGACGGCTTCGTTTTCGTGTTCGGCAAAATCACTGCTGCGCGCAACGCCTGTTAGTACGGCGAGAGAAGTATCGCTCCAGCTTTCCAACAGTTGCGCATTCCAGCCCAGCGCAGCGGCGGCATAACTGACTGCCGCAATGGCGTGGCCGCAATCGTGTTGACAGTAGCGGAAAGCGCGCAGACCATATTTCCAGGCTTCGCGCCAGTGAATCGAGGTAAGGATCAACACGAAGCCGCCGGTGAGTTCGCTTCCCCAAGTGGCATCCGCTTCGGCGCGGTGTTCCAGGCTGTGATCGTGACTCACGTAGTGGTGTACGCCGGCGCGAAGGCCGTCGCATGCGGCAGTGAGCACATAGCATTCCGTAGGATGCAGATTGCCACTGGAGGGGTTGCAGCGTAACGCCCAGCGCGAGTCACCCTGTTCTTTCCATGCCGACAAGCCAAGACTCAACTCCAGCAACGTCGCCAATCCGTTCAGATTAATTGCGACCGGCGTTCCCCGCTGGCCGCAGCGAACCTCGGCAAACGAAATCTGTAACGGACTTCTGCGTAACGGTAATTCACAAATGTAAGTGCCTGGATAGCGACGGAACGGATTCGGTTGATTGGCCCAATCCAAGCCACCGGGGCCTGGCGCGTATCGATCCAAGCGGTGCTTGCTGGCTTCGTGATAGTCGAGAACCGCTGACAATGCGTTCTTGTTCATAAAATGCTCAAAAAATTAATCTGAATGACGGAATACACGATAGAGCACTACCCGCCCTATATTTCTTGCGCATGCAACACGCGTACATGCGCCGCTACGCAGCGAGCCAACGAACGCAGTTCATACCCCCCCTCCAGCACGGACACAATCCGGTCCTGTGAATATTGCTCCGCAATCGCCCTGATCTGCTGCGTGATCCAGACATAATCGTCATCGCTAAAATGCACCTGCGACATGTCATCATCCCGGTGCGCGTCAAAACCGGCGGAGACAAAAATCATTTCGGGCTTGAATCGGTCCAGTTCCGGCAACCAATGCTCGTTCACCACCTGACGAAAAACTGCGCCATCGGCATCGCGCCTAAGCGGCACGTTGATTATGCGATCATTTCCGCTATTGGCACCACTGTAAGGATAAAAAGGGTGCTGAAATGTGGAACACAGCATGACGTGCGGATTATCGTGAAAAATTTCTTCGCTGCCGTTGCCGTGGTGTACGTCAAAATCCAGAATTGCAACGCGTTGCAACTGATGCTGTCTGATTGCGTGTGCCACCCCGACTGCGACATTATTAAACAGGCAAAACCCCATGGCGCGGTCTGACTCCGCGTGATGACCGGGTGGGCGAGTAGCGCAAAACGCATTATTCACTGTGCCCATCAAGACCAGCTCAGCCGCCAGCACAACTGCTCCGGCTGCGCGCAATGCGGCGCTAAGCGTAAATGGATTCATCGCGGTATCCGCATCCAGAGCAATCAATCCAGCGGTCGGAGCAGCTTGTCGGATGCTTTCGATATAACCCAAGGCATGTACGCGCGCCAATTGATCCGTTGTTGCCAACGGCGCTTCATAACATTGCAGTTGCGCCAGCAAACCAGTAGCTTGCAGTTCATTTTCGATCGCAGTCAAGCGCTGCGGGCATTCCGGGTGTCCCATGCCCATGTCATGTTTGAGACAATCCGGATGACCGATATAAGCAGTTTGCACGTTATTTCCTTATTCGCTGAAATCTAAGATTCATCATGTCATGCTCCTCAAGCGCTGTTTGCACCAAAAACTAAAGTTTATACAATCAACCGGCTATACCATGATAAATTATCGGCATTGAAAAAGCTGTTACGTTTAAATGCATGTTTTCGTCATATGGGGAGTCACGGATGAACGAGTTTATTACCACGATGTTGAAATTTGTTTCGATTGAAACGCTGATAGAAAGAGGTTGGCTGGAAATAGCACAAATTTTAATGCCTGTTTTCACTTTAATATTAGTATTTCTTGGGTTGAGTTTTTATATCCAACATAAGGGGTGGAAAACTATCGCTTCCGTGATATGCGCCACCCTGGCTTTGGTTTATTTGCCCTATGAATTCTACCGCCAATCGCTGATATTAACCCGGGCGGATGCTAATATCAGTCAGATTCAAGGTAATTTGCAGAACTTATTGGATTCCGCCAATTTGGCGCATATGAAAAGCATTGCGGATAAAGAAGCCACTGCGAGTTTTTTAGATGAAATGATCCATGGTTTAAATGAGCAAAAGAAAAAAGAGCTGATACTAATTTCCTGGCTGGTTGCAGAGAATGAAAAAAACGCGCTCGAGCAAATTGACGACAAGCAGAAGTTGCTTGCGAATGAACTCAAATCCAGCTTAACCGACGCAAAAACCGAAATCATCGATTCGCGCCCACCGGTAGAGAAAATTTCGGATACGATTGTGAAGAAACTGGACGAAGACGTTAAAGTCCTGGTTGAAATGAAAATGCAAGGATTCAAGGAAGAGATTGATGGTTCATTGGAGGGTTTTAAAGAAGCCATCAATACTTTTGTTCAGGATGAGCTTAATAATTACCAAACGAAATTGGCGGGCATCACGCAACAAAATGTGGATGAATTAAGAAACTATTCCGCTCGAGCCAACCACGCCTTTGCTGCGCAAGCCAAAAAAATCAATGAGGAATCTCTGCTTAGGCTGGATGCGACCAAAGAAAAAATTGAAAGCTTGAGTGCCGCGTCGGATACCGGTTTAAAGAATGTTGTCAAACAAGTGAATCAGCTTTCAGCTTCTTTAGATACTGCACAAAAAAAGAATGATATTTTATTTGAATATAATGAATGCATGAGAACCACCGGTATGCTGGATTTAGGTGGCAAAAGTGAGCAATGTAAGGCTAAATATCAAGAGGATATGAACAGCTTGAATTAAGCGGAATAACACTAAGTGTCACGCTGAATTTTTGAAAACTGGCGGGAAGAATTCAGTTGGCGCGCATTATGATTATTATCGCGCCAACTGAAAAACAAAGAACGAGCCGGGGAAATCATCAAGCTTGGAAATGAATGAGCATAGCAAGATGTTACCATGCCGCATACTCAGATGCATACGCTTGGTTAATTGTCACATCTGCGACTGCAAGTAGTTCTGTAATCCTATTTTTCCAATCAGCCCCAATTGTTTTTCCAGCCAGTACGCATGGTCTTCCTCGGTTTCCGCCAGCATTGCAACAAGAATTTCCCGAGTCTGATAATCCTGCTCCTGCTCACAAGCAACAATGGCATTTCGCAATGAAGTCATCACAGACCGCTCTAGATCCAAATCGTTTTGCAGCATTTCCGGAACGCTAATGCCAATTTTCAGCGGGCTGCGATTGCCCACAGCAGGCGTGCCCTCGAGAAACAAAATCCGTTTGATCAGATGATCTGCATGCTGCTTTTCATCATCCATTTCATGATCAATCCGTTCATAGAGCTTACTAAATCCCCAATCCTCATACATCCGTGAATGCGTGAAATATTGATCCATCGCCGTCAGTTCACCGGCAAGGAGTTTATTCAGGATATCAATAATTTTAGTATTGCCTTTCATAAGAATGCTCCTTCGATTATGTATCAGATTGCAGGTAGCCCCTATTTTCACTGTTTTAAACAACTCAACGGAGCAGTCAGACAGGAGCGACCTGTTGTTTGATTCAAACAACTCTGCATTATAAGAGTCACACAACAAAAATACAACAGCAAATCATTGATAATAAATGATAATAGTTCTTAATGTCGTTCTTATTCTAATTCATTTTAGAAAAATCTTATGTTACCTTGAGTGGCTTTGGCTTATTGGGTACAACGAAATTTCGCCCTAGCTAGCTTTAAGCGGGCGATAGAATTCCTCTCACCATTCCAATCTGCTGTGTTAAATGCAAATGCATGAGTTACGTCAACTCGAAATATAATTTTATCCAAGCAAAAATGAGGATGACCGGTAGTAGTCCGGAATTTGCTCGCCCCATCCATCTCGCCATGCCTGCCGCACCAAAATCTTTTCCGATATTTTCCGCAGCTTTAATTAAAGGGCGACGAATCTCATGCATGTGCATATAAGCACCAACAATACCAATAAATGCTAACAAACCAGCCGTGGCACCAAGCAAAGGAATTGTATTAAGCAGAACCGAGCGGATATGCGCATCTGCATTGGTATTTGATATGATTGCCAATGAGGCAAACAAGAATCCCTGGAAAGTCAGCATCCAATGAATCCGGTTATAAATCATCAACTCTTCATGCCTAATTTGCTCCCGAATTGATTGCGCTTGGGTATCGCTACATTGACACATAAAATTTCTCCCTTCTATTTCTAGCGTAACGCTAAAATCAATTTGTGCCGCAACACAGCTCAACGGGCAATTCAATGCATCAAAATCTTATCATTAATACATTTTTTTCTAGTTAACACAGATTGAAAATTGGATACAAATGCCAGTTATAAGACCTGTCACGGCTTGCCCTAACAAGAACAAGGGTCAACCATAGTCTTTGAGTTCTTTACGAGCCGTCTGATAATCTAAGTAAATACTCCCTACCAACTTCCAGAATCTCGCTGAGTGATTCATCTCCATCAAATGTGACAACTCATGCACCACGACATAATCAACCAAATGCAGTGGCATTTGGATCAAGCGCCAATTCAGATGTATAAGGCCACGGTTGTTGCAACTACCCCAGCGGGTTTTAGCACACGACAAACGGAATGGCGGGACACGTACATTAAGTGCCTGCGCATAGATCGCAATACGCTGCTGAAAGCAAACGATAGCTTGCTGGCTGTACCAGGTCATGACGAATTCCTCAATGTGCTGAGGATTGAATTGCAGCAAGGATTGCTCTGAGATTGCCACAATTGCAGTTTCATTGGCAAAATACCGCGCCATTTCAATTTCGCCCGATGATTTCTGCGCGATATGCCACGGTTCACCCAGTAACGGATAGATCGCATCCCGCGTCCATGACATGACAAGGCTTTTTTTGTTTTTCCATTGCTCCAGTTTCTTCGTGATCCAGCCTGCTTTTTCCCGCAAGATAGTTTCGACTTGAGGAAGCGCAGTTTGCAGTGGCACGCTAATACGTAAACCCTGATGATCAATTCTTAAACCAATGGATTTGCGCCTACAATGTTTAAGGGTGTAAGTAATTTCCCGGCCATTTAAAACGGTCTGAATGAACACTCTTATGCTTTCTGCTGATTTTTCTGGCTAATGCGCAACATTTCAAACTCAATCCAGGCCTCCACCTGCGCATTCAATTCGCCGGGTTCCATGCCAGCAGGATCAATTGGCCTGCCGATACTGACAGTGATGGTGCCGGGGTGTTTGATAAAAGAATTTCTCCCCCACAGCTCACCGGCATTGTGTGCGACCGGCACTACCAGCGTGTTTGTATGCGTTGCCAGCCATGCGCCACCGATACGATATTTGCCACGTTGACCAGGCGGAATACGCGTACCCTCCGGAAAGATCACAATCCAGAATCCTTGTTTTAACCGGTCTTTGCCCTGTTCGACGATCTGTTCCAATGCTTTCTTCTTGGCGCTCCGGTCGATCGCGATGGGGCTGGTCATAGCCAAACCCCAGCCAAAAAACGGGATGCGTAATAATTCCTTTTTCAGCACCCACACTTGTGGCGGAAAAATTTTCTGGAAAGCTAATGTCTCCCAGGCAGATTGATGTTTGGACAATACGATACTTGGAGTTTTTGGGATATTTTCCGCACCGATGATCTGATAACGAATACCGCACAGATTGCGCAGCAAAAACAGCATGATGAAGGTCCAACTGGAAGTAACCCGATACCGGTTATGCGGCGACAACGGAAAACAGGCCAGCGTCAGCAAAGCATACGGCGGCGTAATGATGATTTGCAGCAACATATACAGTGTTGAACGAAGAAGGGTCAGTATCATGTATTTTCAATCAGTGTATGGGCCACCGCAGCCAGATTCTCAAAAATCTGTGCATTAGCGGGGATTTCACCATCAGTGCGCGTTACTTGTCCATGCCCGGTCAACACCAGGATTGGAATCGCACCGACAGCCGCGGCGGCTTGCAGATCCTTTAATGAATCACCGACAACCGGAACATTTCTCAAATTGACACCGTAACGTTGCATAATTTCATCAAACAAACCGGTCGCCGGTTTACGGCAGGTGCATTTGTCCGCATCCGTATGCGGGCAAAAAAATATCGCATCAATGCGCCCGCCGACATGATGAATTGCCTTGTACATTTTGTCATTAATGGCGTTGTAAGTCGTCATATCGATCAAGCCGCGACCAATGCTCGATTGATTGGTGGCAATGACTACACGATAACCGGAATGCGTCAATCGGCCGATTGCTTCCAGGCTGCCTGGAATGGGAATCCATTCTTCCGGCGTTTTGATAAAGGTATCACTGCATTGGTTTATTACACCCGTTTGGTCGAGGATGATTAGTTTCATGCTAACTAACCGCCAACTTTGAAAGATCGGCTACACGATTCATGGTCTGCTGAAGTTGTTTCAATAAGGCAAGCCGGTTATTACGCAGCGACTCATCTTCTACATTCACCATCACTTGATCGAAAAAAGCATCAATCGGTGATTTGAGCTTGGCAAGAGTTTGCAGCAAAGCGATATAATCACCTGCTGCAAAAGCTTTTTCTGTTTCCGGCAATAGGGTTGTCAATGTTTGATGGAGTGCCAGCTCTGCCTCTTCTGGTAATAACTCGATATTCACCTCATCGTGGATGCTACCTTCCGATTTCTTGAGGATATTGCCCACCCGCTTATTGGCTGCTGCCAGGCTGATGGCTTCGGGCAATGCTGCAAAAGCGCGAACGGCGGCAAGACGCCTGGGAATATCGGTCAGATTCTGCGGATTCAAGCTGAGCACAGCATCGATTTCCTGTGCGATGTAGCCTTGCTCGCGCAAATTGCTTGCGAGACGCTCGTAAACGAATACTTGTAAATCACGTAAATCAGGCGTACTTTCACTTATACCAAGTCCTAGAGAATCATAAATTTCATTTTTTACCAGATCGATCAACTCATTCAGTTGAAGCGGTAAGTTTTTCTCGATTAAAATTCTTATAACTCCAAGTGCATGGCGGCGCAATGCAAAAGGGTCTTTATCACCGGTTGGAATTTCACCGATACCAAACATATTCACCAAGGTTTCCAGTTTGTCCGCCAGCGCTAAGCAGACACCCACCAAGTTACGCGGTAGCGTATCCCCGGAAAAACGTGGCTTGTAATGATCTTCAATAGCAAAGGCAATATCGTCGCTTAAACCTTCATGCTGTGCGTAATATCGCCCCATAATACCCTGCAACTCTGGAAACTCGCCCACCATATCGGTCAGCAGATCCCCCTTGGCTAACGCAGCAGCTTCAAAAACCTGATCGCCCAGAGTATCTCCACCCAATTGCGCGCCGATCATGGTTGCGATGTTGCGAACAATGTTCATACGCCATTTTTGTGTACCCAGCTTGTTGTGGTAAACCACCTTATCCAATTCCGGTACACGCGAAGCCAGTGTTTTTTTACGATCCTGGTCAAAGAAAAACTTGGCATCGGCTAAACGCGAACGCACCACACGTTCATTTCCAGCGATCACTTGCGTTGGATCAGTAGGGCGAATATTGGAAACCAGCAGGAACTTGTTGGCCAATTTTTCCTGCGCATCGAGCAGCGGGAAGTACTTCTGGTTCGCTTTCATGGTCAGAATCAGACATTCCTGCGGCACTTGCAGGAATTCAGCTTCGAATTTGCAAACCAGTACATTAGGATGCTCGACCAATGCGGTCACTTCGTCCAGCAAAGCATCATCGTCAATCGGGGTAAGGTTTTCCTTTGTGGCAGCTAAAGCAAGCTGACGAACGATTTCAGTGCGGCGTTCAGCAAAACTCACAACGACCGCGCCTTCGGTAATTAATTGCTGCACATAACTGTCGGCATTGTGCAATATGATGGGATTGACTCTCGCCTCAAAACGATGCCCTTGTGTCTCGCGTCCGGCTTGCAAACCCAGAATATTGACGGGGAGAATATCTGCGCCATGCAACGCGACCAATGCATGCGCTGGGCGCACAAAGTTGACGCTGCTCCAGCCATCCGCTAATTGATACGTCATTACCTTGGGAATCGGTAATTGACTGATCGTTTCCTGCAACGCTTTTTGCAAGCCATCGGTCAACGACGTACCTTTGACGATGTTGTCCAGAAATAGCGTTTCGGTTTTACCATCCAGCGCGCGCTTGAGCTGTGGCACGACTGTAGCATCCACGCCAAAGCTTGCCAGTTTTTTCAATAGTGGCGGTGTTGGATGTCCCTGCGCATCCAGGCCGACAGCCACCGGCATTAGTTTTTGAGTAACCGCTTTATCGGCAGCTTGCGCAGCCACGTTGCTGATATGCACTGCCAGTCTCCTCGGGGTTGCATAGGAGGTGGCGGTCGCATCTTGGGTTATCAGCCCTTGCACTTCCAGGCTGGTCGTTAATAATTGCGCAAAACTGTGACCCAGCTGTTTCAGCGATTTGGGTGGCAACTCTTCCACCAATAATTCAACGAGCAGATTCTGGGCCATCATGCAGACTTCACTATATCCGGCATTTGCGCGACCCATTCGCGTGGTGCCATCGGGAAAGGAGGATTCAGGCTTGCGCGGCTATCGTAATATGCCTTGGCAACTTGCCGTGACAGATTGCGAATACGCCCGATATACGCGGCACGCTCAGTCACCGAAATAGCGCCGCGCGCATCCAGCAGATTGAACGTATGCGCGGCTTTCAACACTTGCTCGTAAGCAGGCAGTGCCAATTGCTTTTCGATAAGATGATTGGCTTGCGCTTCGTGCCTGCCGAATGCCAAAAACAAAAACTCGGTATCACTCTGTTCAAAGTTATAGATTGATTGCTCCACTTCATTCTGATGATACACATCGTGGTAAGTCAATCCCTGGGTCCAGTTTAGGTCAAACACGCTTTCCACGCCTTGCAAATACATCGCAAGCCGCTCCAATCCATAGGTAACTTCACCGGTAGCCGGCTTGCAATCAATACCGCCAACCTGCTGGAAATAGGTGAATTGCGTCACTTCCATGCCATTGAGCCAAACTTCCCAGCCTAAACCCCAGGCGCCCAGCGTGGGGTTTTCCCAATCATCTTCAACCAGCCGCACGTCGTTTTGCGTCAAATCAAACCCCAGTTCGCGCAGCGAATCGAAATATAAATCCAGAATATTCTTCGGTGCCGGTTTGAGCACTACCTGAAATTGATAATAATGTTGCAAGCGATTCGGATTATCGCCATAGCGCCCATCTTTGGGTCGACGCGCTGGTTGCACGTATGCCGATTTCCACGGTTCAGGGCCAATGGCACGCAGAAAAGTAGCAGTATGGCTGGTTCCCGCGCCCACTTCCATATCGTAGGGTTGCAAGATGGCGCATCCTTGCTTATCCCAATACCGCTGCAAGGTCAGGATGATTTCCTGGAAAGTAAGTGTTGACATGAAAAATCTGGATTAAACCACCCTCAAATGAAGTAATGCGGATTTTACCGGGTTTTTCGCGCGGTGCGAAACGCGGATAGCAATCCAATGCATATTAACAAGCCGGCAAGTCCAAGTACCGGATAATTTCCCATCCGCACATAGGGCGTGGCCCCGGTAAAACCTTG
This sequence comes from Nitrosomonas sp., assembly GCF_022842015.1. Classification (GTDB taxonomy): domain Bacteria; phylum Pseudomonadota; class Gammaproteobacteria; order Burkholderiales; family Nitrosomonadaceae; genus Nitrosomonas. The sequence goes on from NZ_JALHQJ010000038.1 coordinate 18,159, forward strand.
CGCTAATCCGTGCAACGCCGCAGTGGTAAAAATTTCAATGGTTTGCAATACCCTGCCGCGCTCGTCGATGATCGCGGTTACGCCAGTGTTGGTGGCTCGCAACATGTAGCGCCCGGTTTCCAACGCGCGCATTTGCGAAATCTGCAAATGCTGCTGCGGCCCAATCGAGCGCCCAAACCAGGCATCATTACTGACATTAACCAGCATTGTAGCTTGTGGCAACTGATTAATGATTTCTTCACCAAAAACATCTTCGTAGCAGATATTGATCGCAACACGCTGACCTGCTAGGTTCATCGGCTGTTGATCCAGGCTACCGCGCGAAAAATCCGATAAGGGTATTTGCAATACATCGATAACCCATCCGAATATGGGCTTTAATGGAATAAACTCACCGAACGGCACTAGATGATGTTTGCGGTAACTTTGTTCCGGTGCGGAACCAAAACTGAACATGGTATTGTAATATTCGTTAGCATTATGAGCGTCACGCTCGGCCAGTCCGATCAATACATCGCCATTGTTGTTTTTAGCATGCGCAGCCAGATGCGACAAATAGGGCTTCGGCACGACATCGCTGAACAGTGGAATAGAAATTTCCGGTGTTACAATCAGGCGGCTGTCACTTTCCAGGATCAGCCGGGCATACGTTTCCATCGTATTTTGCAAGTAGTCTTCGCGCCATTTCAGATCCTGGGCGATATTACCTTGCAACAAGCTCACCGTAACCGGCTCACCTTGCGGTTTCACCCAGTCAATTGCCTGTAAACCATATCCGCCGTACCAAATCAGCAGCAAAGGCAACCCGTAACGCCATTGCCTGATCCCTTTATCAACCCAGAAAAAAAGCAAAGCAGCGCTGAATACCACGATCATTGAGATACCGTATACACCGACGATCGGTGCAAAGCCTGCCAAGGGACTGAAAGGCGCTTGTGAGTAGCCCATCAACAACCATGGAAAGCCGGTAAACAAAGTACCGCGCAGCCATTCAAACGATATCCACAGTGCGGCAGCCAGTGCGGCCCAGAGAAATGATGAAGTCAAACGAAGTTTAGCCAACAACCACAGCCCAGAAGCGGGGAAGAGCGACAGATAAGCGCAGAGTATAATCAATGCAACAATCGCGATGGGCATCGGCATTGCACCAAAATCGTGCAAACTGACATAAATCCATGTGACGCCAGCACTGAACAGTCCCATACCAAAACAAAACCCTAGTGTTGCGCTTTTGATCGGGGATGGGCTATTGTGACAATAACCGAACAATACAGCGAGCGTAATCACCGGAACCGGAAACAGATAAAAAGGTGCAAAACCAAGCACAGTCAACGCACCCAACAAATAGACAATAATTAATTTAACGTAAGAATTATTCAAGAGTGTCAAGATTGGAAATAACAATGGATAAAATTCATGCAGTAGTATGCTTGAATTTTAGTGTAAGCCGGTACAATTATGAACTTTCATGATTTAATGTCGTTCTCAGTATCTCCTAAACATAAATTCATCAATAATTCCTTGCGTACTATCTCATTCTTATTTTTCGTGATGACATTCGATACAACTTATGCTAAATAATGATTCATTCACTTTATGGCAAGTAAAAAAGTAGAATATGCGCATTATGCTAAAAACGATCGAGCAATGAATCCGAGACGCAACTGAAGAAGCAATAATAAACTAAGGTTTGTGGATCTAATTATGAGCCATGAAAATGAACAGGCTGCACGATTTATCTTATTTTGAAAATCAATCGGATTTCTCATGAAATTTAAACTTCTATGTGTGTTATTGTTATCTGGACTGACTGCCTGCGCGCAGATACCCGCAAACAAGGAAATAGAAAGCATGGGGGAACCCAATGAGCAGGAAGACAGTAGTCAAGCTAATTTACCCAAGCAAGAACTGACCGCACCAATCTTATTTGATTTCCTGATCGGTGAAACAGCATTACAGCGCGGCAGTCTGGATATTGCGGTAAACCGATATGTCAAGCTGGCCAAAACCACGCGCGATCCTCGGATTGCTAAGCGTGCAACAGAAATTGCCCTGCACGCAGGCAACTCTTTTGCTGCCGAACAAGCGGCAACAATGTGGATTCAGCTTGAGCCGGATTCAGTGGATGCCCGCCAAACTATTGCAGCATTATTGGTCAATCTTGGCAAATTGGATGCCGCTCAACCTCATCTTGAAAAATTACTGGCTTCGGAAAAAGATGGGTTAGGCAATGCATTTATGCAACTTAACCAATTGCTATCACGGAATTCAGATAAAGCAGCAACGTTGCTGTTAATACAACAACTATCTCAACCCTACAAAAATCTCCCTGAAGTTCATTTTGCCATTTCTCAGGCAGCTTGGTTTGCCAATCAGCATCAACTGGCATCCGAAGAAATGCAAAGCGCACTGGCACTGCGTCCAGATTGGGAGATCGCCGCAATTCATAACGGACGAATATTACAGCGCATCTCAACTAACGATGCGGCTCAATTTTATCGCGACTATCTAAAAAAATACCCCGAAAGTAATGAAGTGCGGATCGCATATACCCGGGTATTAATAATCAGCAATGAAACTGATACGGCGCGAGAACAATTGCAATGGTTAATGAATAAAAATCCGGACGATGCAGAAATCATGCTGGCTGCCGGGCTTTTAGCTACAGAAATGGGTGACTTTGATGTCACCGAAACAAGTTTTAAAAAAGCACTGAGTCTGGGATACAAAGACACAAATGCTGTGCACTTTCACTTAGGGCAGATTTATGAGGAAACGAATCGCCCTGAAATGGCGATGGACTCCTATCAGATGGTAAAAAGCGGGGGGCGTTATTTACCTGCACAAATACGCTACGCAGATTTGTTGGCAACCCAAGGCTATCTGAAAGAAGCGCGCGAACACCTACAAAAACTTCCGGCCGCCAATGATCAGCAAGCTGCCCATTTGATTCTGGCGGAAGCACAAATTCTGCGCAGATCAAAAGCATATCAAGAAGTATATGATCTGCTTAACGAAGGTCTGAAGAAACTGCCTGATTATCCTGAACTGCTTTATGATCGTGCACTGGCCGCCGATAAGCTAGGAAAATTTAAAATTCTCGAACAGGATTTGCGCAAGCTGATAAAACTCAAACCTGACAATGCTCATGCTTACAACGCCCTAGGTTACAGCTTCGCTGAACGCGGCATTGAATTACCGGAAGCGCTCAAACTGATAAGAAAAGCAGTTGAGCTTGCTCCAGAGGATCCATATATCATGGATAGTTTGGGTTGGGTCTACTACCGCATGGGTAATCTAGCGGAGGGTTTAAATTACTTAAACTTAGCATTTACTGCCCGCCCAGATGCGGAAATTGCAGCACACTTGGGTGAAGTACTTTGGGTACAAGGTGCTAAGGACGATGCCATAAATATTTGGCGATCTGCTTTAGAAAAAGAGCCTGATAATGAAATTTTGCTTGAAACATTACAACGTCTTACAAAAAAGAAAGTCATCGACTGAACTTTCTCATAAATAGAACTTATAATCAACTTCATGATAAAAAAGCCATTAATCACATAACAATGAATCCTGATATAGTCCTCATGGTGCTACAATGCGCTCTAAAAAATGGTAAATACTTCTCCAACCCTTGAATTTAAAAGCAGCACCTTTTTTGCACCTATACTTATTCTTTATACGAATGACATGATTGCAATAGAGCAAACGCTGTACGAGAAAATTAATCTGGCACCGGATTTTTTCAAAGACTCGCCTTTGATGATCGATTTGCGTGAGTTAAATAAATTGAATCTGGATTTGGATTTTGCTCAGCTCGCGCAGCTTTTGCGAAGAGTTGGTTTTTTCCCTGTCGGTATTCGCGGAGGTAATGAGCAACAAAACAAGCAAGCACGGGCTCTATCACTTCCAATCGACACGGTACGCGAACTGGGTAACTCAATCATCATTGGTGAGACGCAAAAACAGGAAAGTACCCAACAATCCCTCACGCAGCCGGAAGTAGCCGCAATCAAAGAACCAAAGGAACCCGTGCAACCAGCTGCAATTCCACCCGTATCTGCTACAACGATATTAGTTACTCAGCCGATTCGCTCCGGGCAGCGTATCTACGCATCCGGGGATTTGATCATCTTATCTCAAGTCAGTGCGGGTGCCGAAATTATGGCCGAGGGCAACATACACGTCTATAATACCTTGCGAGGTCGCGCCCTAGCAGGTGTACATGGCAATACAGCCGCCAGAATATTTTGCTTTGATTTGCAAGCAGAGCTTATCTCTATCGCGGGAGACTATAAAACCAGTGAAGATTTAAACAAGCAAACATACAACAATCCGGTACAAATATATTTACAGAATCACGCATTGATCATTAAAGAGATTGCTTAAAACCAAATAGCAAAGGAGGCTCAATTGGCAAGAATTATAGTCGTGACGTCGGGCAAGGGCGGCGTTGGCAAAACAACAACAAGCGCAGCAATTGCCATGGGGTTGGCGAAAAGAGGTCACAAAACAGCGGTGATTGATTTTGATGTAGGCTTGCGAAATCTAGACTTGATTCTCGGCTGCGAGCGTCGTGTTGTTTATGATTTTATTAATGTTATCAATGGAGAGGCCAGTCTCAACCAAGCACTTATTCGTGACAAAAACTGTAATCTTCTCTATATCCTGCCAGCTTCGCAAACGCGCGATAAAGACGCGCTGACACACGAAGGCGTAGGCAAAGTACTAGATGAGCTATCCAAGGATTTTGGATACATTGTTTGCGATTCCCCCGCGGGCATTGAGAAAGGCGCCAATTTAGCACTTTATTTTGCCGACGATGCTTTTGTCGTTACCAATCCGGAAATTTCTTCGGTCCGGGATTCGGATCGCATGTTGGGTATTTTGTCGAGTAAATCACGCCGCGCTGAAAGAAATGAAGAGCCTATCAAGGAATATTTATTGTTAACCCGGTATGATGCCGACCGAGTAAAATTAGGTGAAATGCTAAGCTTGGAGGATGTGCAGGAAATCTTATCCTTGGAACTATTAGGCATTATTCCTGAGTCAAAATCCGTCTTATCCGCATCAAATGCAGGTATACCGGTCATCCTGGACGAAAAAAGTGAAGCTGGTCAGGCTTATGCCGATGTCGTCGCGCGTTATTTAGGAGAAAAACTGGCACATCGATTTATTGATGGTAAGCAAGGGTTTCTCAGGAGGCTTTTCGGAGGAAGAAAATGAGCTTACTGGACTATTTCAGGTCATCTAAACCTAAGACCGCATCGCTTGCCAAAGAAAGACTACAAATTCTTGTCGCGCATGAGCGTACTTATCGCCATCAACCTTCTTATTTGCCGCAATTGCAGAAAGAGCTTTTAGACGTTATCCGTAAATACGTTAATGTGGAACAAGACGCGATATCAGTCAATTTTGAACAAGACGAGAATCAAGAAACACTGGAACTCAATATTGTTCTGCCCGATTATCACCAAACCAATAAAACTATAAATAACTAAGTATTCTTGCGCATTGGTACATTGGTAATTAACGAATTGAAATCGACTAATTTTTATATTGAATTTGAAAATTCTAAATTACCGGTGAACCGGATCAATGCTCATCAAATGAATGTTATTCTGGGATTTTTGATCAGCTGCTTCATCCTACTCGCTCCAGGCTGCAGAACATTACCGAACCAACCACCATCTGATGCGATTGCAACGACTATTTTCACCGAACCGCTTGCTGCCAGCGCTCAAAATATTCCCGCTAGTGATTTCAATATCCTGGGTAGGATATCCATCCAGGACAAGAACCAAAGCTTTTCCGGCAGCTTTCGCTGGCAACACTTGACTACCAGCGATGAAATTTTACTATTCACGCCCTTAGGCCAAGCCGTCGCAGAAATTACGAAAGATGATGAAGGAGTACGCTTAATTACCTCAAAACTAGAGGCATTCTATGCCACCGATGTGGAGAGTCTAACGGAAGAAATCTTAGGATGGCGTTTGCCATTGGATGGCCTACAGTACTGGATTCAGGGAGAACATTCGCCACTTACAGCTGCAGAAAAGGATTTGGATAGAAGAGATCAAGTTATCGCTATCCGTCAAGATGGCTGGCATATTCATTATAGTAGCTTCACTCCAGCCCCGTTGAGTTCCCTAACGCTCCCCCGCGTAATCAATTTGTTCTATGACAACTTAAGAATCAGACTGGTAGTCGACAATTGGCAGCTTGAGTAATTTTTCCATATAAAACACAGACACCCTCTTATTCATTTTACTATTCATGCTTACATTTTCTGCTCCTGCCAAGCTGAATCTTTTTCTACATGTCGTTGGCCGCAGACAGGATGGTTATCATTTATTACAAACAGTTTTTCGTTTTATCGATTTTTCGGATAACTTAAGTTTCAGATTGCGAACAGATGACATAATCAAACTACATAATCCCACTGCCGGTATACCCGAAGAAAAGGATCTTTGCGTTCGCGCAGCTAAATTGCTAAAGCAAGCAACAAGAACTAAGCAAGGAATCGACATTTTTTTGCAGAAACGAATTCCCATGGGAGGCGGTTTAGGAGGCGGCAGCTCGGATGCGGCCACTACACTGCTGGCATTGAATCATTTGTGGAAGGTTAATTTGAACAGACAACAATTGCTCGAATTAGGCCTTCAGCTAGGCGCTGACGTCCCGGTATTTATTTTTGGAGAAAATGCTTTCGCTGAAGGAATAGGTGAAAAATTAACCCGCATTAAATTGCCGCCCGCTTGGTATGTAGTTCTGGTACCACCGGTACAAGTATCAACCGCTGAGATTTTCACGAGTAAAGAATTGACACGCAACACGATTCCTATCAAAATACCGCCCTTTTCTGTCTTGCAGGGCCATAATGACTTGGAATGGGTAGTTTGCCGATTATATCCGGAAGTTGCGCGATGTTTAGAGTGGCTAAAGCAGCAAGAAAATACTACAATAACGGCGATGAGTGGGTCAGGTGCTTGCGTTTTTGCCGAATTTGCATCTGAAGCCGCAGCCCAAGCTGTTTTCGAATGCATTCCTGATAGTATGACAGGCTTTATGGCAAGAGGATTGGATTGCCATCCGATGCAACAGACAATGAAATAAAGATATAGGGGAGTCGCCAAGTGGTAAGGCACCGGATTTTGATTCCGGCATTCGTAGGTTCGATCCCTACCTCCCCTGCCAGTTTGTATGAATTTCACTCAATCTCAATGGATTAGTGAATAAATAGTAGTTAAACCTAAAAGCGGATCGCTGAAAATAACGCATTTGAAAAAACAAGTCGGCGTTCCATTTTCCAGCTAATTTGCTCAAAGAACGAAGAAAAAACATGTCTTATGACAGTTTGATGGTTTTTACCGGAACCGCGCACCCTAAATTGGCCCATGATGTTGTCAAGCATCTCAACATCCATCTGGGACGAGCAATTGTAGGGCGTTTCAGTGACGGCGAAATCATGGTGGAAATCCTTGAGAATGTGCGTGGAAAGGATGTTTTTGTGCTGCAATCCACCTGCGCACCGACCAATGATAGCCTGATGGAAATATTAGTCATGGTCGATGCTTTAAAACGTGCATCTGCGGGTCGAATTACTGCTGCGATCCCATATTTCGGTTATGCACGGCAAGACAGAAGGCCTCGCTCAGTGCGTGTGCCGATCACTGCCAAAGTAGTGGCAAATATGCTGGCTACGGTTGGCATTGACCGATTATTGACTATGGATCTGCATTCAGATCAAATCCAGGGTTTTTTTGATGTCCCTGTTGACAATATTTATGGCATGCCCATTTTGCTTGGAGATATCTGGAAACATAATTATCAGAATCTGATCGTGGTATCGCCGGATGTTGGTGGAGTGGTGCGTGCCCGGCATCTGGCCAAGCGTCTGGAATGTGATTTGGCTATTATCGATAAGCGTCGTCCTAAACCCAATGAAGCGAAAGTGATGAATATCATAGGTGAAGTCAAGGATCGTACCTGCGTCATAATCGACGATCTGGTAGATACAGCAAATACGCTGTGCGAAGCAGCCAAAGCATTAAAAGAGCACGGCGCACGCACAGTATTGGCCTACTCGACCCATGCCGTTCTGTCGGGCAGTGCGGTGGAACGCATTCAGAATTCAGCTTTGGACAAGCTGGTGGTCACGGATACGATACCGCTGCGCGAAGATGCGATAGCTTGTGATCGCATTTGTCAGTTAAGCATCGCTAATCTGCTGGCGGAAACTATGTTACGCATCAGCAACGAAAGCTCATTAAGCTCTTTATTTATGGAATAGACCGAATCCTTTTTTAACCGGTTTGTTTGGTCGCGAACAAACCATCAACATGGAGTAGCAGAAATGAAAATAGAAATCAGTGCCGACAAGCGCACATTGCAGGGCAAGGGTGCGAGCCGCCGCCTGCGTGGTTCTGGTAAAGTGCCAGCAATCATTTATGGTGGTGATCAAAAACCGCAATCAATAGAGATGGATCATAATGAGTTGTTTCACAAACTCAGACTGGAAGCATTTCATGCATCCATTCTCACTTTAAGTGTGGCAGGGGAAAAAGAGCCCGTGTTATTACGCGATGTGCAAATGCATCCTTTCAAAAAATTGGTATTACATGTGGATTTTCAGAGAGTCGACAAGAACAAGAAAATACACATGAAAGTTCCATTGCACTTTATCAATGCAGAAACCTCACCGGGTGTAAAAACCTCCGGTGGAATCGTTACTCATATTTTGAATGAAGTGGATGTCACTTGCTTTCCAGGTAATTTACCTGAATTTATTTCAGTCGATCTGGCAGAACTTACCGCAGGGCATACACTGCATTTGAGTGACTTGGTATTGCCTAAAGACGTCGAGATAGTGGCGTTGGCCAAAGGCGATGATTTACCTGTAGCAACGATTGTGATCCCAAGATCAGTACTCTCTGAAGAAGCCGCCGGTGAGGAAGCAGAGCCTGAAAAAGAGTAGCCTGAGTAGAAAAAATACTTAAGCTACCTTGGAAATTTACTCATCTGCCGGAATTAAACAACATACCGGCGGATTTTTCATTTCTGAATTCACTTGGAGTAACTGGATTAATTCACACTGTATTTTAACCTCACCTCATGAAACTTATTGTTGGATTGGGTAATCCTGGCAGAGAATATGCAAGGACACGCCATAATGCCGGTTTTGAGTGGGTAGATCGATTATCTCAAATGCTGCATGCGCCTCTGAAGCTGGAAGCTCGATTCCACGGTTTATGTGCACAGATCCGCCAAAATGATAGGGATGTATGGTTGTTGGAACCGCAGACCTATATGAATCGAAGCGGGCAATCTGTAGCTGCTTTGTGTCAGTTTTATAAAATCCAGGCGACCGAAATCATCGTGATTCATGATGAACTGGATCTATTGCCCGGTGCCGTCAAGCTAAAGAAAGGTGGAGGCTTGGGCGGACATAATGGTCTCAAGGATATTGCAGCAAAATTAGGTACTCAGGACTTTTGGAGGCTGCGCATTGGCATCGGTCATCCGGGTGATCGTGGCGCCGTCGTAAGTTATGTACTACATCCACCGAGAAAAGAAGAAGCACCGCTAATTGATGAAGCTATCGCAAGAAGCCTGGATGTCTGGCCGCTTATTGCACAAGGCGCCTGTGAAGCCGCCATGCTGAAATTACATACCAAGGCATAACAATTCGGTAAAGCTTTCACACAATCATTATTTAACCCCTATTCACGAGAATCAGACCATGAGTCTAAAATGCGGAATCGTAGGTCTTCCCAATGTCGGTAAATCCACCTTGTTCAATGCTTTGACCAAGGCTGGCATTGCCGCTGAAAATTATCCTTTCTGCACCATTGATCCGAACGTCGGTATTGTCGAAGTACCCGACCCACGATTGCAGAAACTTAGCGAGATCGTCAAGCCACAGAAGGTGCAACCGGCAATTGTCGAATTCGTGGATATCGCCGGACTAGTTGCAGGCGCATCCAAAGGAGAAGGACTTGGCAACAAATTTCTGGCCAATATCCGCGAAACCGATGGTATCGTCAATATGGTGCGCTGCTTTACCGACGATAATGTTGTGCATGTCGCAGGCAAGGTCGATCCGATCTCGGATATAGAGGTTATACAGACCGAGCTGTTGCTGGCCGATCTGGCCACAATCGAAAAAGCATTGCAACGTGAAGCTAAGGTGGCTAAATCCGGTAACAAAGATGCAATCAAATTATGTGCTTTACTGGAACAGGCACAAACACATCTCAACCAAGGTAAACCCGCCAGAACGCTGGACTTGGATAAAGAACAAAAGCTCTTACTGCAACCGCTTTGCTTATTGACCGCGAAACCCGCCATTTACGTGGCAAATGTGAATGACCATGGCTTTGTAAATAATCCGTTATTAACCCGCGTAGAAGAATACGCTGCCACAGAAGGCGCGCCAGTCGTAGCAATATGTGCGGCGCTTGAAGCAGAAATCGTGGAATTATCCGATGAAGACAAGAAAATATTCTTAGCCGATCTTAATCTGGAAGAACCCGGGCTTAATCGCCTAGTGCGCGCGGGCTACGAACTGCTCGGACTACAGACTTATTTTACTGCGGGTATCAAAGAAGTCAGAGCTTGGACCATCCACAAAGGCGATACAGCGCCACAGGCAGCCGGAGTGATCCATACCGATTTTGAAAAAGGATTCATTCGCGCCGAGGTGACCAGCTATGAGGATTTTATTACCTATAACGGCGAACAAGGTGCCAAGGAAGCGGGCAAGATGCGCCTCGAAGGCAAGGAATATGTCGTCAAGGACGGTGATGTGATGCATTTCCGCTTTAATGTCTGATTGACATGTCGCAAAAACATTAAATTTGCGACATATTTGATTGACCTGTCGCTGCGGACGACATAAACTGACGACGTGTCGCAAAAATGTGAAAATTAAACCATGACTGCTTGGCGTCCGGATCAACCTTACAACAACCTTCCGCCGTTGCCGCCCGCAGCCGATCTGGAAACACGCGCGGCACTGAAGCAGTGCATCACCGCTCGTGCGGCGCTGGCGGGACTCAAGCAAGCTGCTGAACTCATTCCCAACCAGGGCGTTCTGATCAATGCTCTACCGCTGCTCGAAGCCCAAGCCAGCTCGGAAATCGAGAACATCGTCACGACGACGGACCGATTGTTTCAGTTCCAAAATATCGAAGAACACGCCGACCCAGCCACGAGCGAAGCCCTGCGTTATAGCAGTGCACTGTTGGAAGGGTTCCGGGCACTAAAGCAACATCCGCTGAATACCCGCACGGCGGAACAAGTATGCACCCGCATCAAGGGCATAGACATGCAGGTGCGGCGGGTTCCGGGGACAGCACTGGCCAATCAGGCGACCGCTGAAGTAATTTATACACCGCCCGTCGGGGAAAACCTACTGCGATCCAAATTAGCCAACTGGGAGCGTTACTTGCATGAGGCGCGCGATGTCGACCCGCTGATCCGCATGGCAGCCGGGCATTACCAATTCGAAGCGATCCATCCATTCACCGATGGCAATGGCCGCACCGGGCGCGCGCTGAATAGTTTATTTCTGATTCAGGAAGATTTATTGACGCTGCCGATTCTTTACCTCAGCCGCTACATCATCAAAAACAAAACCGAGTATTATCGTCTGTTGCTCGATGTCACACGCAACCAGGCATGGGAACCGTGGATTGTCTTCTTGCTGCACGGCATCGAAGACACAGCTCACTGGACCACCGCCAAGATCGCTGCGATCCGTACCCTCTCAGGCTTGACAATTGATTATGTGAAACAGAAAGCGCCGAAAATCTACAGCCGCGAGCTGGTGGATTTGATTTTCGATCTGCCCTATTGCCGCATTCAGAACTTGGTTGAAAAAAATATCGCCGGTCGCCAAGCCGCTTCGCGCTATCTCAAACAGCTTGTGGAAATCGACGTGCTAGAAGAGCGAACCGTCGGACGTGAAAAGTTGTTCATTCATCCCAAACTGATACATTTACTGACGCGGGATGACAACTCCGTGACGCCCTATCCATAAATCACTTTTTCTTTGAGATACGTTATGATGTATGCTGATTTTCAAGGAGTCCGAAGCTTCATAAAATGAAGAGATGAAATGGAGAATGGAGATGGAATTACCGCATACACAATATAATCAGGAATTTCGGAAGAAATCATCCCAGATTTCCCATTAGGTTTGATTTCTAATGGAAGCCATTAGAATAAGTTGTTATAAATAAGCATATTTTGGTAAATTAAAGGCTATGTAACAATTAATTATTGAATTGTTTGTCCAACGTGCATTGAGATATAGAGGTGTGCACAATGAAATCAACGGAATTCAAAGCATGGATGGAATTGATTGAACGCATGA